>JBKEHN010000257.1:0-3045 GCA_046710905.1 Colwellia sp. | reverse complement strand
AATTATAAAAATATCCGTGTATTAAGAACTCAATTACGCTAAGAAAGTAAAACTAGTTAGTTATTACTAAACAGAAATACTAAAAAATTTAAACCGTAATAAAAAGGCAACGTTTACTAACATTGCCTTTTTTATTAGCTAAAGTTTACTCAAGCTTTAGCTTTGTTGTATAACGTTAGTGCTTAACACTAACGATTACCCCCAGCGATTAACTTGAAGTTAATTCTTTCTCCGTTACAGCGCCTTCAACTGGGTTTTTATTTTTATTACGAGAAAATATCTTTTTTATATCTTCGACAATTAGATACAAACTTGGTATCAATACTAAAGTCACCACTGTAGCAAACAGCACGCCAAAGGATAATGATACTGCCATGGGGATGACTATTTGTGCTTGAGCACTTGTTTCAAAGAAAATAATAGGAACTAGGCCAATAAAAGTCGTTATTGAAGTTAACATGATGGCACGAAAACGCTTGGTTCCAGCATGTATTACCGCATCTTTTAAGCGCTCGCCACGCTGTCTTGCTTTGTTGACAAAGTCAACCATCACCAAGGAATCATTCACCACAACGCCTGATGCCGCGGCAATACCAAACATCGATAACACACTTAAATCCAAGCCTAAGATCATATGACCAAATACCGCACCAATAACGCCAAAAGGGATGACGGTTAAGATCATAAATGCTTGAGAGTATGACTTTAACGGTATAGCCAGAAGCGAAAATATAACCATAATCGAAATCATTAGATCACGAATTTGTTCTGCTGCACCGTCCATTTCTTCCTGAATTCGACCAGACACCTCACTTTTTACCAACGGATACTTTCTAAGTAGCTTAGGAATAAAATTATCACGAACATCTTTAGCGACTTCAAAAGGCTCTACCTGCTCAGCATCAACAGATGCCCACACATTAATAGTACGATTACCATTTTCACGACGAATACGAGTAACACCATCGGTCAAATTAATTTCAGCTAACTCAGATAAAGGCAATTCTGCACCATTAGGCGCCTGGATCATAACGTCATCAACATGGCCAACACTGCTGCGTTGCTCAAGTGGATAACGCACCATAACCTTAACTTCTTCGCTATCACGTAAAATACGCTGCGCTTCTAAGCCATAAAAGCTATAACTAACTTGCGAAGCAATATCTTGCAGAGTTAAACCTAAGCTATAGGCTAAGGGTTTTAATGAGAGCTGCACTTCTTTAGCACTGGTTTGACGAGAGTCATTGACATCACCAATTCCTTTAAGCGAATTAAGTTTGAGTTTCAGCTCTTGTGCTGCTGCCATTAACTGGGCATCATCCTGACTTTCTAATCTAAAGGCTATATCACCATCATCACGACCACCACCAAATAAATTATCACTAATAGTTAGCGACTTAACACCTGGATAATCAGGAATTGCTTTACGCCATAAATCGGCCAATTCAAAAGTGTTGATAGCTCTGTCTTTTGGAATAACTAGCTTAACCATTACTTGACCATTAGTTCTACTACGTAACTCAACTTGCATATCAGAGATCATTGAATTGCCATACCGTTTTTCAATATCCTGGTCTATTTTATGAATAATACTTTCAATATTTAGTAAGGTATTTAAAGTAGATTTTTCTGAAGCATCTATGTTCATTTCGACATTGATACGAGGAAAATCATGCGGGATTTTAGGCTGACCAACATAACGTACTAAACCACCACCAAATAAACCGGCGCTCAGCAACATCAAACTAATAAAAAACATCAATACTGCATATCGATATTCAATAAACTTTATTAAAGCTGGCCGATAAACATTTTCGATGAAGTTTTTTAACTTAATATCAATCCAGGCACGTAGTCTATCCAGAGGGTTCTTAGGATTAAACTTTTTTACCTTCATTTTAACTAAATGTGCCGGTAAAATAAGTTTCGATTCGATGAGAGAGAATATCAGACATAAAACTACCACCCCGCCAATCGCTTTACCAAACGCTGAAGATGGCCCTTCACCAAAGAGGAAAGGTAAAAATACAGCAATAGTGGTTAGTACACCAAAGGTTGCTGGCATAGCGACACGCTTAATACCACGAATAACATTGTCTGTGGTATGACCGTGCGCTTCTATTTCATCATGAGCACTTTCTCCCATAACAATGGCATCATCAACAACAATGCCCAAGACTAATATAAATGCAAATAAGCTAATAACATTGATAGTGACACCAATAAATTCCATTGGCATAAATAATAAAGTACCTAAGAAACATACTGGTAAACCAATCATTACCCAAAAGGCTAAGCGTACCCGTAAAAAGAGCGCCAACATCAAAAAGACTAATACAGCACCACTTTTCATGTTGTCCAGCATCATATTCAAACGGCCATTGAGGTAATATGTTAAATCAACCCAGGTTTCCAGCTTAATACCTGGAGGTAAAACCAATGCTTTCTCATCAACATAGTTATTCATAATATCGGCAATTTTTGTAATACTTTGATTCTCTGAGGCACCGATAAAAATAGTGATTGAATTTTCGCCATTAAATTTAGAGTACTGCAACCCTTCTTCGAAACCATCATTGATGGTAGCCACCTCTCCTAACATGACTTTAGTGCCATCTTCTAAAGTAACAACAGGAATTTGTGCAAATTCGTAGCCACGATAGGCTTGGTTTTCTACACGTAAGTTGATATATCCATTAGCAGCACGTATCTGTCCCGCTGACATATTGCGGGAAAAGCTGCGAACCGCGTTAGCAACATCTCTGAAACTTAAGCCGTATTCACGTAATTTATCTTTACTTACCTCAACTGATATTTCATAAGCTAAACCACTATATAACTCAGAAATACTAATACCTGGTAGTTGCTGTATTTCATTATGAATTTTACGCCCTAGATCTTTCAGCTCAGCATTTGTTAAATCACCATAGAGCGAAATATACATCACCTCTTGACGAAATTTCTCTCGTTCGACCTTGATTCGCTCCATTCCTTCAGGAAAACTTGGAATAGCGTCAATAGCTGACTTTACCTCTTCCAATACAA
>JBKEHN010000256.1:0-3134 GCA_046710905.1 Colwellia sp. | reverse complement strand
TTATATTTTTATATTTTTATGTTGTTATTTTAGTTTTATTCTAGTTTTATTGCCCTTTAATTTAATTTTTACATCATTATCCTACCCTTTGATGCTTCAACAACAATGCTACCTATTATCATTTATTATTAGTCATTATTTTTTATAAAATATAGCAGCCTATGTAAACGGCTCAGAGATGTTATTAATATGCTGCGTTATTGGGTAGTCAATTTATAAAAGTAATAAAATATTCCTTGGAAATTTTAAAAATGAGATTTACAGCAAGCGGATTGAACTAGATAGGTATGTAAAAAGATAATGTTCAATAAAGAGGAGACACCTTTTAAAGTAGCCATTAATAAAACAGCTACTTTAAAGGTAATATCTAATTTTTTAACATAATCGTCGATTCTGTATAAGCTTTAGTTCCCCATAACGGTACGGTTGAGAGGCTGTGCTTGTAACTACCATCCGTTTCTTTAGTCGTATAAGAAAGATAGAGCAGCGTTTGATTTTCAGCATCATAGATACGTCTAACTTTCATTGTTTTGAAGAAGATACTTTTTGATTGTTTGAATACAACCTCACCCGATTTACTTTTATCAATTGTGGCTATCATTTCAGCGGTGATATCACCTGTTTGACGGCACGATATAGAACTATCACTAGGATCGGATAGGCTTAAATTTGCTTCAATTGATGCTATGTGACAGGTAACACCTGAAATTTTATCATCACCTAAAGACGACACTTTTATGTCCTTTAGCGTAAAGAACCCTAACGATATATCACCTACTTCATTTCTTGATAGGCTCTTAAATATAAAAAAAGCCATCACTAATAAGATGAATATTGAGCCATAAATTTTTATCTTTTTTAACATGTTTACTTCCATTTGAATTATTATTTTATCATCGACACAGAGGGTAATACTAAGTCTATCGTCTTTTAAAAATCAGATACAGGCTAGATATTAACTGGCATTAGTCGTATTTAAAATAAAAAATACTCAATAAATATATTTAATATCAGCTTTCATGACTAGCCACTGTTGTTTACTTTATTATTGCGACTAGGATACCAATATACAAGGTAGAAATCGGTAGTAATTACTGTGAACTACTTCTACTTTGTATACAATAAACAACAACTATTATTCACAAAATGAGTGATAGTTAAGCTCATTTTTATTTGCAGTAAACCAATGTATTTTTTTTCCTGTTTTCTAGTCCATTAATTTTGGCTGTCAGTGCACTAAGCTCACCGTTCATTGCAGCGGCTAACAGTGCTATTGATCGTTCTATTTCTATTAGTACTGTGGGTAATAGTCTCTTTGAAGCTAAAGATATTTTCACTCTGGAATATGCCAGTGATCCGCAAATTTCTCCTGATGGTAAAAAAATAGTTTATATCAGAAACTCTAATGACATTATGACCGATGCAAACAATAAAAATCTGTGGTTGATTGATGTCAAATCTGAGAAACAAATACCACTTTTTCGGATGACAAACAATACTCTCAAAAGCGTTGGTCTACTGACGGTGAAAAAATTGCCTTTGTTAGTAACTTAACCGGTAGTTATCAAATTTATCTACATTATCTTGAGCAAAACCGAACAGCATTAATCAGCCAGGTACAAGGTAGTGTAGGAAGTTTAACTTGGTCACCTGACGGTAAATGGCTAGCGTTTACCCAACTAGTTGCCGACAAGAGAACGGTTATTGCTAAGATGCCAGCAAAACCCAAAGGGGCTCAATGGTCAAAACCCGTTGTTTTGATTGATCAAGTATACTACCAAGCCGATGGCAGAGGGTTAATTAAACCAGGTTTTAAGCATATCTTTGTTTTACTTAGTCAGGGGGGTACTCGACGCCAGATAACCCAAGACGACTTTCATCATAAAGGTCAGCTTAGTTAGAATAAAAAAAGTGATGCTATCGTATTTTTAGCAAACCGTATAAAAGATTGGGAATATAAGTCACTGGAAGGTGACTTATTGCAAGTGATATTAAATAGTGGTGAGATTAAGCAGCTAACTACAACAGCGGGTAAAGAATTTAATATGGTATTTTTAGAAGTCGATAAAAAATTCGCTTTTTTATCGACTTCTAATGCATTGAAGCCTTATCGTAATGCTAAATTAAATATTATCGATTGGAAAACTAAAAAAATGACTGCCATTACTAGTGATTTTGACCGTTTAATAAAGAACCCTTAGTGGTTATCAAATTCACTTTTAGCCATAAGCTATGATGATTTTGGTAAACGTAAACTTGCGACGATAAGTACCCAAGGTCGAGTTAAAGACTTAACTGATACACTTTCAGGTACAAGTATTGGTCGTTCTTATAAAAGTGGTAGTTTCACTGCTTCCAACAAAGGTTATATGGCCTTTACTCAAGGTAGTACGTCGCGTCCTGCTGATGTTGTGGTAATTAATACCCGTAAAAAGTTAACTAAGTTAACGCAGTTAAATGAAGACTTATTGGCTCATAAATCGTTAGGTAAAGTCCATGCAGATAATTATAAGTCCACCTTTGATGGTGAGCCTATTCAAGGTTGGTATATTACCCCGCCAAACTTTGATATAAAGAAAAAGTATCTACTTATTTTAGAAATACACGGTAGTCCTCATTTAGCTTATGGTCCTAGTTTTTCTGTAGAATTATAACGCTTTGCGGCACAGGGCTATATCGTTTTTTATGATAATCATCGTGGTAGTAGCTCTTATGGTGAACGTTTTGTGTTGTTATTAAAATATAAATACTGTTGTAAAGAAGATTTTTCCGATCACAACTCAGGTGTAGATGCGATGTTGGCGTTAGGATTTATTGATTAAAATAACTTATTTATTGCTGGTGGCTCTACAGGTTTTATTGCGACAGCCTTCGCTATTGGTTTAACTAACCAGTTTTCTGCAGCAGTCGTTGTTAAACCCTTATTAATTGGCTAAGTAAGGTGTTGACCACCAATAGTAGTTTAGGGAAAATACCGTCCCAATTTCCCAGTATGCCTCGGGAATATGTAGAGTACTATTGGAAACGTTCCCCCTATGTCATTAGTAGGTAATGTTACCACCCCTACTATATTAATAACGGGCGAAGAAGATTTACGTACACCAATGGCGCAAACAGAGCAGTTTTATCAAGCG
>JBKEHN010000255.1:0-3203 GCA_046710905.1 Colwellia sp. | reverse complement strand
GAGATTAATCCTGCTCGCTTAGCAAGTTTTCAGCGTATATTAGCTAGCCTCAATGATAATAAATTAACCTCACGTTTTAATAATTAAGGAAAAATGAGTGTCTTCACAAAAAAAAATTAGTGATAAAATTAAAATCACCTTGCAGTACATCATGCCTAAACATGCTATTTCACGTTTAGTTGGTAAATTAGCGCAAGCAAAAATGGGTTGGTTAACTACTAAGCTTATCAAGCTATTTATTGACTCTTATGGTGTTAATATGAATGAAGCTAAGCTTAAAAAAGCTAGTGACTTTGATACCTTTAATAACTTTTTCACCCGTGAGTTAGAAGAAGGTGCTCGAACGATTCATGTTGATGAGAATACTGTATGTTATCCAGTAGATGGCGCCATTAGTCAGCAGGGTAACATTATCGACGGTCAACTGATTCAAGCAAAAGGTTTTAACTACAGTTTAAGTTCTTTACTCGGTGGTGATGAAAAAACAGCAGCACCTTTTCAAGGTGGCAAGTTCTCTTGTATCTACTTAGCACCGAAAGATTATCACCGTATTCATATGCCAATGGCAGCAACATTACGTGAGATGATTTATGTTCCTGGTGAACTATTTTCAGTCAACCCACTTACCGCTGAAAACGTACCCGATCTTTTTGCTCGAAATGAACGTGTAGTTGCTATTTTTGATACTAAAATGGGCGAGCTTGCCATGGTATTAGTCGGTGCAACAATCGTTGCCAGCATAGAAACAACTTGGGCAGGTACGATTACGCCTCCTGCAGGTAAAGATATATTTCGATGGCACTACCCTGAAGGAGGATCCGATGCAATTACCTTTAATAAAGGTGATGAAATGGGGCGCTTTAAGCTAGGTTCAACGGTAGTTAGTACTTTCGCACCTAAGATGATCAGTGAATTTGCAGAGGATGCTGGACCAGGTACTGTTACTCGCCTTGGTGAGCTTTATGCAACATTAAATAAGAAGTAATTAACTAAAATAAGCAGCAAACAAAACGGTTGCTCATTTAGTGTACTCGATATAAGCTAAGACTAAATACGATCGCATTCGTATTTAGTCTCTAACTTATAAAACTATCTAATAAGGATATGTAAATGGCGCATGAACATTCTGCAGTCAAACCCACTGAAGCGGAGTTAACACTACTCAATGTGCTCTGGAAGATGGGTCCTGCAACGGTAAGACAAATTCACGATGTCGTAAGTATTACGCAAAAGACTGGCTACACTACCGTATTAAAAATACTTCAGATCATGCATGAAAAATCGCTGGTCATACGTGATGAAAGTAATCGTGCCCATATTTATGCTACAGCAAACAGCCAAACACAAACGCAGTCCTCCTTGATTAAAGACTTAATAACTAAAGCGTTTGGTGGCTCTACCTCAAAGTTAGTGATGCGTGCTATCGATGATTCAACTAGCGATGAAGAAATTAATGATATTCGCCAGTTATTAAACTCTCTAGATAATAAATAATATAATTAACTTTAACTATGTTTGAACAATTATTTAACAGTCCTTTTTTATATAGCTTATCGCTAACCCTAGTGCATTTTTTATGGCAAGGTTTGCTGGTGGCGCTTGTCTTAAAGTCTTTGTTATCTATAGTTGATAAAAATAAATCAAAATTACGATATACCTTAGCTACCTTAGCAATGTTAGCAAACGGCATACTCGCTGTACTAACCTATACTATGGTCTATCCTGACACAAGTTCAGGTATGAATAGTAACCTCAGCCCTATCCCACTGACGAGTTTAGTTAATGAGTTAACCCAGCAAAACGCATTATTTACTTATCAGGAATTACTGCCCTCGATATTAGCCCATTCATTGCCTTATCTTTCATTATTTTGGTTAGCTACGATTAGTATACTTACTAGTAAGCTACTTATTGAGATTATTAACGTAAATAGTTTGCCCAGGCATTCGAGTATTTCTCCATCTTCAGCACTATCTGCACGTTTTGATGAATTAGCTAAACAAATAATGTTAACTCATACGCCAAAATTACTTATTTCCTTAAAGACTGAAGTACCTATGGCTATAGGGTGGTTAAAACCAGTGGTGTTAATACCTGCAACTATGGTGACCGGGTTAAACTCTGCTCAACTTGAAATGCTTATTCTGCACGAACTTGCACATATACGTCGTCATGATTATTTAGTTAACTTTCTGCAAACACTCATTGAATTGCTCTTTTTCTTTCATCCAAGTGTTCATTGGATCGGTAAGCAAATGCGTAACGAGCGTGAATATTGTAGTGATGATATTGCCGTAGAACATTGTGGCGATGCAATTGCCTATGCTCATACGTTGACTGATACCGCTTCTTTATGTTCAAAAGGTCACTTCCATACTATACCAACCATGGCTATGGCGGCATCAGGTGGTGATTTAAAAACGAGAGTACTTCGACTTGTTGACCATCACTGTGCGCCAACGAACAATACCAGTAAGTTACTCGCAGTAATGAGTTTGTTTTTAACGCTAACATTACTAAGTATTAATCAATTACTAACAATGCCTTTTGCACAACAGCTAAACAATCAATTCCCATGGCAAGACACTTTTAATAAAAATGTGATGAGTACAAAAATTTCAGCAATGGGCTTAAATAAAGCCGATGCAGCGAGACAAAGCAGCCCACTCAAAAATGACTCTATAGCTCAACAGCTATTAGCTCGTCAAAATACGATTCCTCAGAGCTTATTTGTAGAAAAATATTATGCACAGGACATACCTAATTACTTACTAGAAGAGTATATTGCCGTAACGACAGCGATTATCACACCTTTAACGCTCAGTAACAGTCAAGGTTTCACTGAAGCCACAAAAGAAATAGCGCTGTATAGACAACCAGCAACAACTGTTGATAAAAAGCAGATGACTAATATAAGTAAAGTTAAGTATAAAAAACAACTGACTAGCTTAGCTGAAAAGATGAATAATACAAACAAGAAAACCGACGTGTTTACACCTGTAATTAATGCGTCAATTGAAGCTAACATAAGTTTATCCTCAAACACTAACAAGAAAAACCCAGCAGTTATAGCAACACAAGCCCCGGTAATATTACCATCAATACAAGCAGAAACGCTCAATATTGAAACAGTATTATATAAACTTTCTCAAGACGACAATAAGCAACTCTCACTGGCGTTAGATCAAGGTTTAAATATAAAA
>JBKEHN010000254.1:0-3219 GCA_046710905.1 Colwellia sp. | reverse complement strand
TCAACAGCTTCAACAGCGAATTTAGATAGTTTTCATTTATCCGTTGCTAAACAAGCGGCAACTAAAAGTTGTGTATTACTTAAAAATAATAAGCAAATATTGCCATTGTGCAAAACAAAAATAAAGACATTAGCCGTTATTGGCCCACTAGCAGATGATGGTTATGAACAATTAGGCACTTGGGCTTTTGATAGTAATGCCAACCAAAGTGTAACTTGTCTCGATGCGATAAAAGACTATGTAAAAGATTCAGTCGACGTTACATTTGCCATAGGTATGGAAACTTCGCGAAGTAATAATGATGATGGCTTTAGCGAAGTAATTGATATTGTCAGCTCTGCTGATTTAGCTATAATGATACTCGGTGAAGAAGCTATTTTATCTGGTGAAGCCCATTGTCGTTCAAATATTAATTTACCCGGTTACCAAGAACAATTAATTGATGCGGTTCATGAAACAGGCACGCCTATTGTGCTAGTGATTATGGCCGGTAGACCAATAATCTTAGAAAATATTCTTCCCAAGGTAGATGCGATTCTTTTCGCATGGCACCCAGGTACAATGGGAGGTCCAGCTATTACAGATATTCTATTTGGTGAAGACTGCCCATCTGGAAAACTACCGGTTACTTTTCCAAGAACTGTTGGTCAAATCCCTCTTTATTATGGTCAAAAAAATACAGGTAGACCCGCCTCTAATGATACTTTTGTTGACATAAATGATATAAAAGTAAGAGCACCACAAACATCATTAGGCATGACTAGCACTCATTTAGACACCCATTATTCGCCCTTATTTCCCTTTGGTTTTGGTCTTTCGTATACTCAACTCGAGTATACAAATATTAAGGTGAGTAACTACTCTGTTCCCATGGGAGAAAGCTTTACAATAGAAGCAAATATCAGTAATACTGGTAATTTTAATGCAAAAGAGATTGTTCAGCTTTATATCAGAGATTTAGTGGGTAGCGTGACTCGACCAGTAAAAGAATTAAAAGGCTTTAAGCATATTTTTTTGCTCGCAGGCGATAGTAAAACTGTTATTTTTAAAATACATACTGATGAACTTGCTTTCTACAATCGTCAAATGAAGCTTACAACAGAGCCTGGTTTATTTAACGTTTGGATAGGTGGTAACTCAGATACAAATCTAAAAACAGAGTTTGAGGTTGTTTGCTAAGCACATAATTATCAAATATAGATGACAGATCAAATAAATATACGAGTAAAATAAACTAAGACAAATTGAATACTGCCGAATAAAAACACGGACTTTATATAAAAATAATTTTCTTTGGGTTTGTATTGTTTTATCCATACGCTTTGTTTAAAACTACTGGAAAAATAAAAATCATGCAGTCGTTACTTAATCAGAAGTCAGTAAAAAAGCAAGTTAAAGAACTAATGTCGCAAATGACATTAGCCCAGAAGGTTGGGCAAATGATCCAAGCTGAACGGCTGAGTTGTACCCCCGAAGATGTAAACAGCTATCATTTGGGTTCGGTATTGAGTGGCGCTGGTTCAGCACCAGAAAATAATGACATTGAGAGTTGGCTTAAAACAACAGATAGTTACTGGCAAGCATCGATGCACAAAGATGATAATCATTTAGCTATTCCATTGTTTTATGGTGTTGATGCAATACATGGTCACAATAACCTTAAAGGGGCAACTATTTTCCCTCATAATATCGGTTTAGGTGCAGCGAATGATGCCGGTCTTGTGAAACGTATAGCAGAAGTCACACGAAAAGAAGTCCTTGCCACAGGCGTTGATTGGGTTTTTGCACCTAACCTTGCTGTTGCACAAAATAACCAATGGGGTCGTTTTTATGAAAGTTTTTCTCAAACTCCTGAGTTAGTTACTAAATATGCGGGTAATATCATCGACGGTTTGCAAGGGACACTCAATGGTGAAGGCGTAATAGCCTGTATTAAGCATTGGATAGGGGATGGCGCAACTTCTCATGGCATTGACCAAGGTGATGCTAATATTTCTTGGGAAGAACTAAATGACACGCATATTAGCCCCTATATAAGCGCTTTAAATTCTGGTGCAATGACGGTTATGGCGTCATTTAATAGTTGGAATGGTGATAAATGTCATGGCCATAAATATCTACTTACTGACGTACTAAAAAAACAATTAAATTTTTCTGGCTTCATCGTTTCTGATATAGATGGGGTTGATTATCTCTGTGATGATTTTTATCTATCGGTTGCGCAAGGAGTTAACGCGGGTATTGATATGTTTATGTTACCTGGAGATTGGCAGCAATTTATTCTGCATCTACTTAGCCATGTTGAATTAGGAACCGTTCCTATTTCAAGAATAAATGATGCGGTAAGTCGAATATTGTCAGTTAAAATAGCCAGTGGCTTGTTTGAAGCCTCCTCTCCTAGCGAGCGTGCTTGGGCAAACCATTGTAGTTTTGGCTCAATTGAACATAGAGATGTTGCCCGGGAAGCCGTAAGAAAATCACTTGTTTTATTAAAAAACAAACAAAACATACTGCCTTTAAAAAAAGATGCTCGTATTTTAGTTACAGGAAAAAATGCTAATAATATTGGCCACCAATGTGGCGGATTTACTATAGATTGGCAAGGCGTTTCAGGAAACGATCAATTTCAAGGAGCAACCTCTATCTGGCAAGGGATAACAGAAGTTGCACCTAATGCAATATTAAATAGTAATAATGATGTTACAGGAATATCAGTTGATGATCATGACATAGCCATAGTCGTTGTGGGTGAGTATCCTTATGCCGAAGGATTTGGTGATATTAGGGATAGTGATAATCTAATCATAGAAGCCGGATCACAAATAAACGGTCAAATAAATATTTCAGCACCCTATGGCGACTCGATAGAATTAACAAAACTTCATCCAGAAGACTATCTACTGATTAAAGAAATTAGTGATAAGGGTATACCTGTTATCGTTATTTTGATCTCAGGGCGAACATTAGTTATTAATTCTGAACTAGAAAGTTCGGCTGCTTTTATCGCTGCATGGTTACCGGGTTCAGAAGGTCAAGGTATAAGTGATGTGCTTTTTGGTGATTTTGACTTTCAAGGAAAACTCTCTTTTTCCTGGCCTAAAACATGCTCAACAGAAAAAAATAAAGCAGTAAATAAACCGCTGTTTCCCCTTGGCTTTGGTTTGCAATACTAACTGATGGTAGAGATAAATTTACTGGCATTTACTTTTATTTGATAAT
>JBKEHN010000253.1:0-3236 GCA_046710905.1 Colwellia sp. | reverse complement strand
TTCCTCAATAAGACGAAACAACCGCCCTTGGGTGACTCCTTCAAGGTTGATGATTTTAATTGAATCATTAGGATATGAGTGTGCTGTTCGGGATAAAACTAATTTTGTTAAAGCAATGAAGTAGCTATTGACAGGGTCAATACCTGCACGTGATCCCATTATTTTTATTTCTTGCGCCTGAGTCTGAGTAAATAGAGAACAAAAAATAATAATGAGCTGACTCGTTAAAGCGATAAATAAACGCATATAAGTACCTCTACAATGGGATATAAACTATTCACATTAGCTTATTAAATTAATTTTATTTCTATTAATTTAATAAGCTTTAACCGAAGTTATATTGTCGATTCACTTGTGCTTTCATAACACTCAACATGAGACTTCAATAACTTCAACATCAACGCAATAATTACAATGGGTAATAAAATAAAATAAAAGGCTGTTTGGCCATCAAAAGCCGAAAAAACAAATCCCGTGATCATAGAGCCCGTAGTCCCACCAAGTGCTGAAAACAAGACAATGAGTCCTGTCATTGCAGCATGCCTTCTTTGTGGTAACGCACTCAGAATGACAGAGTTTATTGCTGGATATATTGGCGCCATAAACAAGCCAATAAAAGGAAATAGCCAAGCAGCTAGTGGTAAGTTATGCCAGCCAACATTTTCAGATACAACGAGATCTTTCGTCAACGGTAGTGTTAATAACACTAAAACCCCCATACCTAACAAACAAGCATTCAACAAAACATACCAATTAATTCGTTTTAGTATTGCACCTGCGCCTAACCGTCCAATGGCTAAACAAGCTGCAAAAATGCTAGTAACTTGCACACTAATATCAGTAGGTAAATGAAGTACTTCATTATTAAAGGTAGGTAACCAAGTACCAATACCTTGCTCGATTAGTACATATAAAAAAGCCGAAATAACAAATACATAAACCATAGGCAGCTTGACTAGTTTTATCATGGCAATAAATTCATCAAACGCGGACATTTCTTTTTCAGCTGTGGGTACTTGCTTAAATGGTGTAGATAATAAGAGTAAAATATTTATTGTGCACAATAGAGCAAGCCAATAATAAACATCAAACCAATCAAGTGATTTTGGCTCATCTGGATTAATAAAAAAACCAAATATCCAATAACCAGATAGCACTCCAACCATAAAGAAACCCTCTATAGTATTGAGAAATGAAGCATGTTCTTGACGGTTATTCGTGATTAACCCAACAGTTGAATAAACAGAAACTTTCACTAGAGCAAAACCAACACCTACAGATAAGAAAAGTAATTTAGTCATAGCGAAATTAGATAGCTGCGGCATGATTAAACAGGCGAGAGTAACAATGCTCAAGCCGATTAAAATAGCATTTCGGTAACCTAATCGAGGTAAATACGAAGCAACCAAAAAAGAAACCAAAGCGATAGGCAAATCTTTAAAGCCCTCCAATATACTGGCCGATGGTTTACTAATATCAAAATTATTAATAACTTGTAAAATCACAACACCAACACTGTTTAGCAAAATAGCAAAAACAAAGTAAGTGAGTAATAAAGCTAATTTAATACGCCAATTTTTCATAACACTCCCCAATTTATATTTATATAAGCATAGTTAATAATAAATAACGAATTATTTAACTGAACGGTTTTATCATAAAAATAGCAAACACTATCGATTGCATATTTAGTAGTATATAAATTATAGTAGCGTCAAAATATATATATTGCAAACGATTGCATTTTTAAAATAACCGAGTATTATTAAAAGTAGAAGTGAATAGTTAAAGAAGGTCAACGCGTGAAAATATTAGATAACAGCTCTCCTGTAAATGAAGATACACAATGGGTTTTATCCCAAGATCAATTAACCCATGTTAATGAAGGTGTTATTGAAACATTATTTTCATTAGGCAATGGAACACTAGGTACCCGTGGTACTAGTGGCTATAACAATGATATTACTCGTCCCGAGTGTGAAGGTACCTATATCAATGGCGCTTATATAAGAGAGGCTATTGAGTATGATGAAACCGCATACGGCTTTGCACAATTTAACAACAAGATGATGCAAACTTTTAATAGTAAGCTTATTGAAATATCGACAAATAATGAGGATTTTAAACCTTATAACATCGCAGATCGTCATTTAAACTTACGCCAAGCGTCGTATCATGAGCTATTACAGCTTCAAACAGATTCAGGTAAAAAAATTGAGCTGCAGATCACTAGGATAGTGTGCCAACATCAACAAAACATGATGATAAATCACTACAAAATCAAAGCGATTAATTTTTCTGGTACATTACAAATTACGTCTTCGATTAAAGGAAGTGACGCTACCAATACTAACAGTGATGACCCTCGTATAGGTAATTTAGCTATGAATGATAAATTACACTACCTCGACTCATTATCTTCACTTGAGTATTCCTATTTATTACATCAGCTAACCAACCCCCAAAGTTTAATGATTGCTGCGACAAGCCATCAATTTGAGCAAAAAAATAAATATGTAGATATCGATTCTAACCGATCGGATATGTTAACTGAGCAGTTTGAAGTTGATCTTGAAGACAATAGGGTTACCTTCAGTAAATATAGTCTCTACCTATGTTCGCAAAACTTAGTAAACGTTCCGCAAGAAGAAAACTCACCATTAAATGCTAATGCATTAATTCAACAAGCACGTGAAGAATTACGCTTTGCGAAACAACTTGGTTATCAAAAAAACTTACAATTACATCAAAAATTGATGAATACTTTTTGGCAAGATAGTGACGTAATTATCGAAGGGAACAATCAACATCAATTAGCCATTAGATTAAATATGCTACATTTAACTATGTCTGCAGGAAAAGACGGCCATAGAAATATTGCAGCTAAAGGTTTAACGGGCCCTGGTTATGATGGGCACTATTTTTGGGACTCAGAAATATATATTATTCCCTATTTCATATACACCCAACCGATGATAGCCAAAAGCCTATTAAGTTATCGATTTAATGGCTTAGCACAAGCTAAAAATCGTGCCAAAGAAATGGGCCATGAACAAGGAGCTTTATTTCCTTGGCGTACCATAAGTGGTGAAGAGTGCTCATCTTACTTTCCAGCAGGTACAGCGCAATATCACATCAATGCAGCCATTGCCTTCGCAGTACGACAATACTTTAAAGCAACTAAAGATTCGCAGTTCATTTGGGATCAAGGTGCTGAACTCGTTATTGAAACAGCA
>JBKEHN010000252.1:0-3304 GCA_046710905.1 Colwellia sp. | reverse complement strand
TACCGATGCAAAACGACTGGCTATTTTATCTAAATCGGGGGTTAAGTTTGCAGGGCCTATGGGTAATACCGTGGCGAAAGATTTAGAGCCAGAATATATAACTACCTCAAGTGATAGCAAAATGGCTTATGTATCACTGCAAGAGAATAACGCCATTGGACTTATTAATCTTGAAGATCTCACTATTGAAGTTAAAGCCTTAGGTTATAAAGACTGGGGTAAATACCAACTCGACTTTAGCAATAAAGATGAAGTGCCAGAATTTAAAAGTATTCAAGGTCTTTATGGCATGTATCAACCGGATACGCTTGCATCATACACTTGGAACGGCGCGACCTTTATTGTGTCTGCCAATGAAGGTGATGCACGAGAATATGACGGTTTTTCTGAAGAAGTACGTGTTAAAGATATTATTGATACGGACGAATTAAACCAAACACTCTCTACTGAATTACAAAGTCAGTATGACGCCTCAGGGGGTAAAAATTACTTAGGTCGTTTGAAAGTGACCACTGCGTTAGGCGATGCTGATCAAAACGGTGAGTTTGAAAAATTATTTGCTTATGGCGCTCGTTCATTCTCTATTTGGGATAAAAACGCTAACTTAGTTTTTGATTCCGGCGATGATTTTGGCAAAATATCGTCAGCTATTTTAGGGAATAACTTCAATGCAGCACATACAAAAAACAAAGGTGATAACCGCTCTGATGATAAAGGTGGCGAGCCTGAAGCGATTGATGTAGGTGAAATAGCAGGAAGAACTTACGCCTTTATTGCACAAGAGCGCGCCGGAGATTTATTCGTTTATGACATAACTAATCCCTTTAATACGGCTTTTGTCACCCATTACAATAACAGAGACTTTACCGTTGATTACGAAATGGATGACGATTTAGCCGATCCTTGTGATACGGCGGAAGGTATGGATTGTACTAAGGTAAATATGGCGGGTGATTTAGGGCCAGAAAGTATTAAATTTATATCGGCAGCTGACAGCCCTACGAATACGCCATTATTAATTATTGGTAATGAAGTATCAGGAACTGTGACGGTTTATCAAATTACGGAACAATAGCGCCAGTATTTCAGTAAATGGTTGGCAAGAAGTCTGCTTAATACAGGCTTCTTGCCGACTGAAATAGAAAATCGAGAGTCATGTTAAGTAGTTAACCTGAACTCTGGATAAGCAGCACTTGCTCAATATTCCCCTTTATCCGATTCTCAGCGTTAAAACGTCGATAAATAACCCGTTATTCATAAACGTTTTGCCTTGATAATCGAATAAATTGAAACATTGATAGAGTTTATTGCTACTTAATTTTGTAAACTTCTCCCTTAACAACCGTAAGTTGTTGTTCTTAAATTAATATCAAGCACTCATTATCCAGAGTTCAGGTTAGTTAGTACAACCAATTTTCACCATCTATAGTTTGCACCAAAAAGGTGCTTCTGCCTCAAAATAAACAACTAATTCGTCGTTTATCAAACATTTAATTTTTGAACAAATAATTTTTATTTAAGTAGTTGAAATTTATCTATTATTTATTGCTGTTTGTTAATCGTTTTCGCACTTTTACTGGTCTGTTATGTGCATAAGAATAAGTTAATTTATTGCATCAGTTTATTCACTACCCACAGAACCCTTTATAAATTATCGGTGTAACTTTTCAGGCCCCTTTAGGAGACATTATGGATTCCATTCTGGTAATCATTGCCATATCGTTAGCCATTGCTAGCGTAATAAATATTGTACTAACCAAATTCTCTATTTCGCACATTATCGGCTACATCATTACCGGTACTGTGGTTAGTACACTTTTCGACTTTAACGGTAGCGAAAATTTACACTCCTTAGAGCTTATAGGTGAATTTGGTATTGTATTTCTCATGTTTACTATTGGTTTAGAAATGTCTTTTTCTAGGCTAGGTAAACTGAAAAAATTGATATTTGTGAATGGCTTTATACAGGTAGGCTTTAGTTCATTAATCATTTATATCATGGCTAATTATATTTTTAATCTTGGTGTAATATCGTCATTAGTTATTTCACTTTCGTTTAGCTTATCTTCAACGGCAATCGTATTACCTTATTTAAAGAAATCAAAAGATATTGTTACTCCCTATGGCGAAAGATCTGTCGCTATTTTAGTTTTTCAAGATTTAGCGGTTATCCCTATTTTGTTACTGATGGGCTTTCTTTCAAATAATGAATTATCACTCACCGATGTATTATTAAAAACCTTTTTGTATGCCAGCGGCATTATTATTTTTATGTTTACCTTGGGTAAAAAAATAATTGCTTGGTTACTGCATTTTTCGTCGAATGCTCGAATGGAAGAGTTGTTTTTAAGTTCAGTGTTTACCATTGTATTAGGTGCGTCATTATTTGCGCATGAAATGGGCTTTACCTATTCATTAGGGGCATTTATTGCGGGTATGATCATTGCAGAAACTAAATTTCATATTAAAGTCGAGTCAGATATTTCTTCATATAAAGACTTACTCTTAGGCGCATTTTTCTTTTCTATAGGAACAAAAATAAACATTGAATACTTTATCAGCCACCTACATTGGCTGTTAGGTGTTTTATTAGTAGTCATGATGATAAAAGCAATCATAATTTATATGCTTATGATAAAACAAGCGAATAAAAGTGATTCAATTAAGTCTGCCATTGCTTTATGCCAAGTCGGTGAGTTTTCATTCGTGATTTTGGCTCTAGCGCTAAATCAAAATATTATTACTGCTGAGTTAGGCAGTTTCCTTATATTAGTCACCGTATTATCGATGATTTTAACGCCTTTTATGGTGAACAATATTTATAAAATAGCGTCATTTTTTGTAGTTGAATTTTTTGAGGCAGACAAGATCGCTGCCGTTAACACAGCAAATCATACCATCGTTTGTGGCTTTGATACCTTAGGTCGAATTGTCGCGACAGAGTTAACAACTCGTGGAATTAAATTTTTAATTATTTCAGATAACCTACCGCATGTTTTACTCGCTAGAGAGCGTGGTTTTGATGCCTACTTTGGTCATTTAGATAAACGTCCTGTATTAGAATCGCTCAATGTAGAGCAGACGAGTAGTATTATTATTACGGTTAACACATTAAAAAATA
Source organism: Colwellia sp. (assembly GCA_046710905.1). GTDB lineage: Bacteria > Pseudomonadota > Gammaproteobacteria > Enterobacterales > Alteromonadaceae > Colwellia. The sequence goes on along the minus strand of JBKEHN010000252.1, from coordinate 183 downwards.
AACAAATAATTTGTGAGTCAGTACTCGATTATTATCCAGATGCCAATTTAGTCGTTAAAGTGAATACTCTTGAAGAAAAGGTAGCCCTAGCAGATATTAATATTAAGTACTTCGTTCATGCTCAAGAGGAAACGGCAGTACTGCTAGTCAAAAAGAGTCTATCTTGAATGAGTCTAATAATTT
>JBKEHN010000251.1:0-3353 GCA_046710905.1 Colwellia sp. | reverse complement strand
TCATTTCGAAACCAGCGGCCAAAAAGTAACGCTCGGGGGTAACTAATATTACTCACAATTTTTTCCTTAAATTTTGTCATGTGCAATGATAATTATAAGTTATGACTTATATAAAACCTACTACGCACAAAAAATTATAAGCCTTATTAACAAGCTTGTGGTTATTTTAATATAAAAAGTGGCGATATGAAAAGATATTATAGTTATCAAGACTCATCACTAGCTGTTAATGGCGAACTTCTATAATTATCTATTCACTTTTCAACATATCTATACTGCCATTAACACTATCTGAATTAACTTTACTACCACTACTTGACCACTTCAGCCGTTAATCTTATTTAGGCTAACATCACTGTGGCTTACTACCGAGAAAGATCGATCTATTTCTTCATTAATTTGTACTGATGTCTGCAAACTAAATACAGTGAAGATCATTAAACTTAACAAACTATCTTTAATTACTTTACTCATTAGTTTTTCCCTATATTTAAATTATTACTACCTCCACAAAAAAATTAGATGTAAGTTTAGAAAAAAAGGTTTAAATTCATCAATAATTAAAAAAATTAGGAAAGCCAACGATGTCAGCCCCAAAAGTGCAGTTGTTGTTAACAGGTAATGAGTTGATGACTGGAGATATTGTTGACAGTAATTCAGCTATGATAGCTCAAGTATTAAAAAATATTGGTCTTGGTATTTATCGCAAAGTAACTATTGCGGATGATTTAGCGCTACTTGTTAATGAAATAACTTACATGGCAAGTACAAGTGACATTTTAATTATTAATGGCGGCTTAGGGCCAACAGTAGATGACTTAACCGCACAGGCTTTAGCGCTTGCCATAGGAGAACAATTAAACCAACACGTACAGGCATATACTCATTTAAGCAACTGGTGTCAGCAAAGAGGCGTACAGTTAAATGCTCCTAATCTAAAACAAGCTATGTTACCTAAAACGTGCCAAATAATTGCTAACAGAAATGGAAGTGCGGTTGGTTTTTCAGTACGATATAAAGATTGTGATATTTATTGTACTCCTGGTGTACCTCACGAGCTAAAAACAATGCTTAACGAGCAAATCATCGCCATCATCGCCAAGAGTATGCCTAGTGGTGTAATAACAGATATTACCCGTTTACAGGTATTTGGTCTTGGTGAGTCAAGTTTACAAAAAATAATTGATCAACAACTATCTGACTGGCCAACAGAAATTGAATTAGGATTTCGTGCCGGTATGCCATTACTTGAAGTAAAGCTAACAATTAATACTGCTCAAGGCTTAGCGCTTAAACCCTTATGGCAAAAGAAACTAACTGATGTGATTGGTGATCACTTAATCGCTGAAATTCAAGGGAAACCAAAATCAATTGCAGAGCACCTATTAAATCAATTACAGAAAAATGACCTTAAAGTAACCACTGCCGAGTCATGTACTGGTGGCCTAATTGCCAGTAAATTAACAGAAGTGAGTGGTTCATCGATAAGTTTTGAAGCAGGTTTTGTCACCTATAGCAACGCAATGAAAATAGCTATACTAGATGTCCCTGATTACCTTTTTGAGCAATATGGGGCAGTAAGTGAAGCAGTAGTAATTGCTATGGCAAAAGGCTCTCTACTAAAGTCTAAGGCAGATCTGACTATTGCGGTTTCTGGGGTTGCAGGTCCTAATGGTGGCAGTGATGATAAGCCTGTAGGTACCGTATGGTTTGCTTGGGGCAGCATCGACAATATAAAAACTCAATGCTTACTATTGCCCTACAAAAGACATCAATTTCAACAATTTTCCGCTGCGATAGGTATAGATTTACTGCGCCGCTATCAGCAAAATTTAACGACAATACCAAACTATGTAATAGAAAGAGCCTGTTCTAGATAGTGAGTGTCAATAAGAATAGACAAAATGATGAACTATAATAATAATATAAGTCGATATCCTTCCGCTTAGTCATTGCTTAGTTTAGTAAAAATTTATATATTAAGACTAATAATAAATAAAAACGATAAATTTATATCAGGAGTTTATTTTGATAGAGAAAAATTTTATAACTAGTGGCCGTAATACAATTATTCATAAAGTGAAAAAGTTCGATTTACTTATATTAAATGGTGATAAAAATGTTGTTATTGTTAGTCATCGCGGTATCGGCATTTATAAAGGTAAAATCCCAGAAAAACGTTCAATTGCCAAAAAGGTTTACCAAGATATTGTCGATATTTCCTCTTCTGAATTATTTAGTGAAGAAAAAACACTTTTATTTGTGCAAGCACTTGATGGCATAGAGTATAAAATAGATTACTCTAAAGAAGGTACTACAAGTTTTATCAAAATTCATCAAAATCATTATTTGTAACAAAATCGCTGCATTATATACATATAATAATTATAAAAAATAATAGTATCTACCGTTACTTAGCTCAGTAGTACTTAACGATTAGGAGGAGCCTTTGCAATGACCAAAGCTAGTTTAATATGTAATAATAAAAATAATATTGATTTAATCTTAGAACCTATCAAAGGTGACGAGACAATTTCTGCTTTAAGTATCAAAGAGCTAATTGACGCATCAGAATTTACAACTCTTAGCATTAATAACGGTAATATTAAAAATGCTATCGCTGAGCTAAATGATGTTTTAAAACCTCTGCAAGATAATCAAACTGGCCGAACTATTCGCTATCAAGTACTAGAACGGGTTGATGCGACAATTAACATAACCATCGAATCAGATGAAATGGGCGCTACCGCTGAGATTATTTGTGCTCAAGGTGGTCAACATCTATCAGCGAAAGCTATTTTAACGGCAGCACAAGAAGCCGGTGTAAAAAAAGGCTTTAGTAAGGAACATTTAATTCAGCTTGCCCAGCTTGCCGCAAAAGAGGCGCCTAGTAGTCAAGTTGATATGCAAATTGCTACAGGAAAAATTGCCATTAATGGCAAAAATGCCTTAATAAAGCCTTTAGTTGAAAGTGCGCAAACAAGAATCCTAAAACCTAAAAAGCAAGAAGATGGTAGTGTCGATATGCGTGATTTGGGTGATATCATTTGTGTAAAAATAGGTGATCCTGTCGCAAAAAAAGTACCTTTAACTCAAGGTATACCTGGTTATACCGTTACTGCTACCCCGCTATCACCAGAACCTGGAAATGATATTGAACTCGTCGCTGGTGAAGGTACAAATATAAGTCAAAGAAATATTAACGTGCTGGTTTCTAAAAAAGTAGGCTTACCTAAACTCATTAATAACGGTATGGAAGTTAATGAGATTTATAAAATTAAAGATGTCACTGTTGCCACTGGAAATATCAACTTTACGGGGAGTGTTATTATTGATGGTGATGTAACTGAAGG
>JBKEHN010000250.1:0-3386 GCA_046710905.1 Colwellia sp. | reverse complement strand
GTTGTCTTAATCGGCGATCCAGTTTCTAAAAGTGATGGATCCTCAGTCAGAGACGGCGAAGATGACGTTTATAGCAATACCTCAGTTAACTATATACGCATATAAAATAGGTATATGAAATAGGCATATAAAATAAAAATTATTTCAGACTAATCGTGGTATGAATAATTTATATTCAAGTAGAATGGATATATCTATTTCATTAAAAAAAGTAACTTCTATAATAATTTATTATAGAAGTTATAAAAGAACCTGCCTATGCACATGACTCATGGGCGTCATCGCCGTGTTGTCTTAATCGGCGATCCAGTTTCTAAAAGTGATGGATCTTCAGTCAGAGACGGCGAAGATGACGTTTATAGCAATACCTTCAGTTAACTATATAGGCATATAAAATAGGCATATAAAATAAAAATTATTTCAGACTAATCGTGGTATGAATATCCTGGCCATCTTGATGATCAGGCTCAAACCAACGTGTTGTTACCGATCGAGTATGAGTCCAAAAGCTAACGGTTTGTTTACCGTTTGGTCCTAAATCACCCAGTTTAGAAGCTCTTGAACCAGTAAAGCTAAAGAAAGCGACAGGAACAGGAATAGGTACGTTAATACCTACTTGGCCCACATCAACTTCGTTTTCAAATAAACGCGCATTCCAACCTGAAGAGGTAAAAAGAGAAGTACCGTTACCATTAGGGTTTGCATTGATCACTGCTATGGCTTCTTCGAGTGTTTCAACTTCTAACACACATAACGCTGGACCAAAGATCTCTTGGGTATAAATATCCATGTTAGTAGTCACATTGGTAAATAATGTTGGTCCAACAAAGTTACCGTTCGGATAACCTTCTACCTGACAATCTCTGCCATCAATTAGCATGGTTGCGCCTTGCTCAACACCACTATCAAGTAATTTTATGATACGTTGTTTCGCTTGCGGCGATACTACTGGACCTAAGTCAGCATCACGCTGAGAGCCAGGACCTACTTTCATTAATTTAGCGCGTGCAACTATTTCTGGTAACCAGTTGCGTGCTTCACCCACTAAAATAGTGACAGGATTAGCCATACAACGTTGACCCGCAGCGCCAAAAGCTGAACCGAGTAAATCATTAATAGCTCGGTCTTTATTAGCATCAGGCATGATAACCATGTGGTTTTTAGCGCCCATCATAGATTGTGCACGTTTTCCGTGTTTACTCGCATGGTTGTATATATGCGTACCCACATGAGTAGAGCCAATAAATGAGACAGCTTTTACATGTTCATGTTCGATTAAGGCATTAACTTCATCAGGGCCGCCGTGCACAATATTAATAACGCCTGCAGGTAAACCAGCTTCAATAGCGAGTTCTACAAAACGTACCGTTGATGAAGGTGCTTGCTCCGAAGGTTTAAGGACAAAAGTATTGCCACAAGCAATTGCTGGTGGAAACATAAAGGCGGCAAGCATTAGCGGGAAGTTAAAAGCGGTAATACCTAAACCTACGCCAAGAGGTTTATGCAAAGTGTATGTGTCTACACCCGTCGCAACATTATTAGCCATATCACCTAATTGTAAGCGCGTTACGCAACAAGCATTTTCAATCGCTTCTAACGCTCTACCTACTTCGCCTTCAGCATCCGGTAAGGTTTTACCGTGCTCTAATGTGACTAATTCGGCTAATTCTTGCGTATTTTCACGTACCAGGTGAGCAAAGTTAACCATAATACGCATACGATTAGTTAAAGACGTTTTAGACCAGGTTTTGAATGCTGTTTGGGCGCTTTGCACCGCTAGTTCAACTTCTTCTGGGGTTGCAATAGGTACACGAGCAACAACTTCTTGCGTTGCTGGGTTTAAAACATCCAACCACTGTTTAGTTTGTGAACGGATTTTTTTACCATTAATGATTAGTGGAACTTCAGTAATACTCATAGCAATCTCGATTAATTAAAAGTTTGATAAATATTGAAAAATTAAAATTATATAAATCTATATATGCAAGATAGGCCTTTCTGTAACTTGTCACAATAAACATAAATGCAATGCGCTTTGCGTTTTTGCAATGCTGTGGTGTAAGTATTACACTTATACCCAACTCATTAAGTTTTAAGTACGCCACCATAGATATTTTAACTAGCAAAAGTGGGTAATCATTGAATAGAATGGATATTATTAGATGAATTGGGATGATATAAAAATATTTCTTGAAGTTGCTCGGGCAGAGCGATTATCAACAGCGGCTAAGCGCTTAACTATGGATGCATCTACTGTGTCTAGGCGTTTGCATAAGTTAGAAGAGAGCATAGGAACAAAGCTATTTGATCGTACCCAAGAGGGACACGTATTAACGGTTGATGGTAAAATATTACTTAACTCGGCCTGTAAAATGGAACAAGATGCTCAGCATGCGCTATCTAACATTCATAATAACAATGAAGAAAATTGTGGCTTGGTACGTATTGGCGTTACCGAAGCGTTAGGTAATTTTTTTGTATCACCGAATTTACTGTCATTACAACAGCAACACCCCAATATTGATGTACATTTATTATTGTTTTCAAGGTATGTCAAAATTAGTAGGAATGAAGCGGATATTGCTATTGCGGTTGAGCGACCCAAAAGTACGTCGATGATAGTGTCAAAGTTATGTGATTATAAATTACAGCTTTATGTCCATCAAGATTACCTAGATAAGAACTTAGACAAACACCCACAAGGTATAGCCCTAGACCAATTAGCTAAACATAAGTGGGTAACTTACGTTGATAATTTATTGTTTACCGATCAGCTTTCTTATGTAAAAGAATTAAACCAGTACTTAGATGGTGAGTTAAAAGCAAATTTTAGTAGCACCAGCATTATCAGTCAATATTTTGCTATTAAAAGTGGCTTAGGTATTGGTATTTTACCTTGTTTTTTAGCAGAGCAAGACAAGAGCCTCATTAAACTTCATAGCCAAAAAATCAGTATTAGCCGAAGTTTCTGGTTGGTTACTCACCCCGAAAGTAAACGACTTTCACATGTAAATACGGTGTGGCAATACTTAAAGCAACTAGTACTAGAACATGCTGATTTGTTAAATCCAAGTGATTAATGATTTAGGGGATAAAAAGATTATCGATTAAACAGTATTGTAACGAAAGACTAAAGTCTCGTTAGTAGCTTTATAAATACTTTGTTCTTGTATTGGTCATATAACAAGTTTTCAGTTAATAAAATTAAAATAATAGTGGAAGAGGTTATTTAAAAGTCACTTGGTAAATTATTATCGCAATGAGATTAATTAACTTATTCAATCTAACTATTAAACAACAACTGTTTGATAGTAAATACCTTATTAAAAAATATGTGGATCTTCGAAAATTTCAAGAATGGGAGATCATGGTTAATAAGTTCTATA
>JBKEHN010000249.1:0-3421 GCA_046710905.1 Colwellia sp. | reverse complement strand
GCGATAGCAATATCGCTGGTGGTGATATTGACATCTTCAGCACTTAAATAGCGGCCATTGAGCCCATTTAATGCTTCACCAAAAGCTTTGAAGAGAGCTTCTGATTTAAGTGTTTTTGCATCACCAATAATGACTGACTTACCACCACCCATTTTAAGACCAGCCATTGCATTTTTATAAGTCATACCTTTCGATAGTCGTAAAACATCAACAAGGGCTTCTTCTTCATTAGCGTAATCCCACATTCTACAGCCACCTACAGCTGCACCAAGCTTGGTACTATGCACGGCAATAATAGCCTTTAGTCCACTCGCATTATCACTACAAAAAACTATTTGCTCGTGATCATCAAAATCAGGTAAATTAAATAGAGCCATCGGTTTCTCCATTTTTTCTTACTATAAAAGACAAATTAAATGTGTTGTAATGTTATTAACTGACGATATCACCTAGAAAATAGCCAAGCTAGTCACTGATAGAATTAACAACTTGATATTAGGTTGCTAGCTGTAAGCGAAAAGTTACAAATTAAAAATTAATTCTGACAAACGTAGCTATATAATAAATAATCGATTTAAAATAAAGACTAATAATTAGAGAGTTAAAATGACCAAAGCAGTGCCGATGACAGAAGAGCAACAGCAGCAGTGGGTAAAAAAACAATACCAAATTGCCACTAAATACCTAGCCGAGAAGGGTATTATTACTAATAGTGTTGCCGTGGAAGAAAGTCGGTATTTAGTACCTTTGTTGGCGTTATGGAAATTAATAGCAATGGATGGTAAAAAATACTGGGTTTTATGTGGTGACTTACCTAGTGATCATAACAGTATTGATGTAGCACCTAATGCCCGTGAAGCAATAAGACACTTTGCTTTAAAGTGGCAGATGCAAGCTGAAAATTTATTACAAGCTGATAATGAAGAGCAAAAGAGTTTTGCTCATATATTAATTAGTCGAGCTGAGGGTTTGTATAAACTATATGACGATGAAAATTTATGGTTGTCAAAATAATAGGTAGTAATGATTCAAGTCCCAGGTATTAATGGTTTAAGTCATACTTGGCTTTTTAACATACTTAACCGCTTTAGATATCAGGCATGCCATACATTTTTTACATACTAGCGTCCATATATACTGAGCCAATAGAGTGAAATTTATGTTTAGTAAGATACTCTACTTTTTCAAGGAGGCTTGAAATTAATACTTTTTTAAGAGTTAATTTATCTGCAATATCAAATAATCTCAACATTATAAGCTTATCTATTTTTCACTTCTATAATCGATAACACCTGTGATTCGACTTGTTTTTCCTTACGATGATATATGGCCAGTCGTAATTGGCTGTTGATTTATTATTATATACCAGCATATGGTAGGTAGTTCTATCACCTTGGTCAAACTCAATTTTTTTTGGGATACGTCTTTCACAGACAAATACTTTTTCACGAATGTTTTAAGTAGTGGGGCTGCTTGTTGCCATTTTACTTGGCTAATACGGTAAGACATTTAACGAACCAACGTTAACTAGATCAGGTGAAGACCATAATTACCTCCAGGCTAGTTAAAATTTAAGTTAATGCCAATATAGATTCATATTTTTTGTTTTTTTATTATACGTTTTGTGACTAAAGGTTAAGTTAAATTACTTTAATTAATTAGCCATAAATTTTAGACATAAAAAAAGAAGGCAAAATACCTTCTTTTTATAGCATTTAGATGAAATTATTTATTCACTATTTATTTTAATTCGTCAATGAAAGCAACTGCGCGGCCAATGTAGCTGGCAGGAGTCATTTCACATAACTGTGCTTTAGTATGCTCAGGTAATTCAAGTGTCATGATGAAAGCACGCATAGAGTCGCCATTAACACGTTTACCACGTGTTAGTTCTTTTAGCTTCTCATAAGGCTTCTCAATACCGTAACGACGCATAACCGTTTGTACTGGCTCTGCTAATACTTCCCAATTACTGTCTAATTCAGCAGCTAAGTTAGCTTCATTTACTTCCAACTTACTAATACCTTTTAATGTAGCACCGTAAGCGATCATGGTATGAGCAAAACCAACACCTAAGTTACGTAAAACTGTTGAGTCAGTTAAATCACGCTGCCAGCGAGAGATAGGCAATTTTTGAGATAGGTGAGTAAATAGCGCATTAGCAATACCTAAGTTACCTTCTGAGTTTTCAAAATCAATGGGGTTAACTTTATGTGGCATAGTTGATGAGCCAATTTCACCTGCAATAGTTTTCTGCTTGAAGTGACCCATAGCGATATAACCCCAAATATCACGATCAAAATCGATTAAAATGGTGTTAAAGCGTGCTATGGCATCAAATAACTCAGCAATATAATCATGTGGTTCAATTTGAGTCGTAAAGGCGTTGAATGATAAACCTAATGACGTCACAAATTCATTAGCAAATTGATGCCAGTCAACTTCAGGGTAAGCACTAAGGTGAGCATTGTAGTTACCTACCGCACCATTAATTTTACCTAACATTTCAACCTTAGCAATTTGCTCACGTTGACGTTGTAAACGTACGTAAACGTTAGCCATCTCTTTACCTAGCGTACTAGGAGAAGCAGGTTGACCATGAGTACGACACATCATTGGAATCGTTTTGTATTCAATAGCTAGCGCTTTCATTGCGGCTAAAATATTATCTATTTCTGGTAATAAAACATTTTCACGACAATCAGTTAGCATTAAAGCGTGCGATAAGTTATTGATATCTTCTGAAGTACAAGCAAAGTGAATAAATTCAGTTACTGCGTTTAATTCAGCGTTATCAGCAATTTTCTCTTTTAAGAAGTACTCAACCGCTTTTACATCGTGGTTAGTTGTTGCTTCAATTTTTTTGATTGATAAAGCATCTTCTTCACTGAAGTTAGTAACTATTTGATTTAAAAACTCATTTGCTTGTGCAGTAAATGTAGGAACTTCTGCTATTGCGCTTGTTGCTGCAAGTTTTTGTAACCAACGTACTTCAACAGTAACACGGTATTTAATTAGGCCAAATTCACTAAAAATAGGGCGTAACGATTTTACTTTGCTACCATAACGACCATCTACAGGTGATATTGCACTTAATGCTGAAAGTTCCATAATTTTTCCTAGGTTATATTAATATTCTCTTTAACTAATATGCTTAATTTAAGAGCTAAATAGTATTTAATTATTATCAAATAGTGTTGAGTAATTCTTTAGCGGTATCGACTATTTTTTTACGGCTAAATAATATGTGGCGTCTCTTACCGCCTACTTGTCGCCATAATACGGCTGCACGTATACCTGCTAATAATAAAGCTCTAATTTTATATTGATTGACGTTCTGCTTTAAAATACTTGGCTCGCCAGTAACTTGAATTTTATGACCTAACGGACTGATAATATCGCTATAAATACTAGCGAAGCT
>JBKEHN010000248.1:0-3440 GCA_046710905.1 Colwellia sp. | reverse complement strand
AACACTTGGTTTATTAGCTGATGTAATTACTAAGCTAAATATAATTTTTTATGACGACCAACAGGGATAGTATTATGACCAATTTAATGATGTTTACACAGTCACGTCGTGTGTAACCTTGATAGTTATATAACATACAACACAATAGCTTTGAGCTAAATTATTTACAAAATAAGTACCTGAAAGTGCGTGAAAATGTAGTGTGTGAGAGCTGAAGTAATAGTAGTAATAATTACCAAAAGGTTTTTTTTATGGTAGATAAAATAACGTAAAAACGTGAATAATTAATCACGCCTTATTGGTTAATTTAGCCTTAATTAAATAGAAAAATATTAGCTGTTTTTTTCTTGGATAGAGAGTGATATTAAAGATGAATGATTTTATCCATAAGACCTCAATACTGCTTTGTTGTCTAAGTACCTTATTGACCAACAAGGTTATTGCTCAAAACGAGTTGTTTAATGCTCTACCTGTTAGCCCGCTAGCCGCTATTGAACCCGATACTTGGCGCCTCGATATTAGCAATAATTATTCAGCGTCAGGCTCTGCTTGGTCAATTGACTTTGCTGAAAGTGAGGTTTTTCAGGCAAAATTATCTCATCAGCAAAACAAGCTTGATTGCAAAGGTAATAGTAATTTACATATGGTGGCAGAGCAAAGTTGGCAGTTAAGGATAGGTAAGGGGGGGCAAATTTATTCTCTTAGAGGTGATAGTTTTGGTGAGGCAATGCCACCACAATTTCGTAGTCATCCTAAAGGAAGCTTTGACACACAATATGCTCCCTGGGTTGATGAAGTACTGCAAATAGTCAGTATTAATACTGATTTAAACCACGCTGATAGTAAATATTTTATGCATGGTGCTGGGGTTTACCTAACCGATCCACTACTGACAAAACCTTTTTATAATCCAATATTGGCTTCAGGTGTTGGTCAGCAAGATAATAGTTATGTCAGTATCAATTGGGCGCAGCAAGCTCATATTGAAACAAAATGGCGCTCACATGCAATCTATTATAACCAGTATCGTGATGTTGGTCGAGGCGTAATAGAAGTTACGTCTATGGTCTATAATTTTGCCGAACAAAAGCTTAATCGTTTTAACTTCCCTTGGGGTGGCGCGCGTCATAGTTCCTTTGGTCATTACTTGTTTTCCAACGCCAACGATGATTCAGTCAGTAAAGTTAATACCGATGCAACAACGCCGGCATGGGCAGATAGACAATCTAGAACGTTTTCTGATACTAAAGGTTGGATGGCATTTGCCCAGGATGATAAAGATGAGAGCTTAACTATGGCGATAGTTTTTGGTTTTGATCAATCACCTCGCCCTGATTTCCAATCAGGTAAAAGTAGTTTTCGCTATGGCTATGCTGGTGGTGTTGCCAAACCCAGTGTGACCGAGTGGCGTAACTACCAGGTGGGTGCAGGTATTCGAAAATTTGACGTTGAACCAGGGCAAGGTGTTTGGGTGCGTTGGTATTTAGCGTTAGGTAAGCTCAGTGATGTAAAAAATGTTATTGCAGAAAACAACTTGGCTAAGATGGCCGATTATGGCATGTTAAATTTTTCTGTAGATAACGCCGATTTAATTGCTTGGTCATATAATGGCACTGAGCTTATTCGTCAAGCTACTCCAACGGGCGCGACAACATTTTATACTTTTGCCCAACCAGTTAATAATTCATTACCTTTGTTTTATATGACAGATAAAACGGGGGTAAAATTTATTAGTACTAACCCTTACCAATTAGCCCGAACTCATACGAACACTGCGGGTGATATTCTGTATAAAGCTTATGACGGCGAAACCAGTGATTGGCAGTTAATGGGCTATGTATTAGCGGCATCCACAACGGATGGTACTGAGGTAAATAGCAAATCTTATAAGGGCTTAGCGACATTATTACCCGATAGCATTTATTTACAAAGTGAAGCGGCTATTGCAGTAAACGTGTTAACGGACTAACTCACTACTTATCATTTTGTACCCTTATACTACCGAATGTTGTATAAGGGAGCAGCATAGACTAGCTATTATCAGCGCTAAGATAAACCAGATAAACGTACCGTTAATAATCTTTGCGCTTATTTTATCCTCTCGATAAAACTGAAAAACCTTATTAACCAAATCACTCGATTATTGGTTAGTTATTGCTGAACATTCTGGTAAAATCATAGAGCTGGCTATATCGCAACGGCAGCAGTTTTTACGTATACCTCTCCTTACATGATGTAGATAAAGTCTATCACTATTTTTATAGTTTATTGAGTCATGTGCGTATCAGTACCGCCACCACGTGTTTAGAAAGTAGTCAGGTTATTAAGTCGCTTTATCTTCTGTTATCAGCGTTCATGACATGGTGTTACAACGTTAGCGCCCTAAAATAGAGATTTTCCGACTTTTCCAAGATAATCGCTAGATATTGAATTTTAGTATTTAAGAACTCAATACGCCTTTTTAGGTACCGCTAAAAAGTATAAAAGAGTAATGCAGTTTATTGAAGTTTTAGCTGCCAGTGAATTAGTATTAAAACTGTACACTATTAATAATAGGCCAGTTGGGCTGATTAAATTAATTACTGGCTTCGTCAAAATCTTCCTTGAAAAGGGTCAGGTTATTAAGATAAAAGGTGATAAATTATGCTAATAATAAAATAAAATCTAAGTATTTCAATTATTTAAAATAACTCTATTTAATTATTGATGTATTTTTATATATAATGTAATCTTTATTTGTCACTTGACATTACAATTATAAATATTTAGGAATGATCTATGAGAAAATTAATTACATTATCAGCAAGCATTATAGTGTTACTTTCTGCTACAGCAATGGCTAACTCAGGTTTAGACAGAGCAAAGGTAAAATTTTTGAAATATACAGAAGCAAACATTGTGGTATTGAATGAATTTAAAGCTTGTATTCAAACAGCTAAAATAAGCGCAGATATTAGACTTTGTAGTCAAGAAAAATCTACGACTATGAAAAAATTAAGAGCTGATCGTACTAAGAAGTAATATTATTATTTTGAATAAAGATCCGTTTATTTAATAGTTTTTTCTAGAAAAATGTCAAATAAAAAATTTAATCATAGGGTTACAGGTTTTTAGGGTAATTAAGTTAATTTTAATTACTATTGACGTTTTACCCTGCCAGAAGGAAATGCAATGAAGGTCATTTATCTTATTTTAATGAGTAGTTTGTTGCTCACTGCTTGTGGCGGTGGCGAAGAACCCCCTGCACCAGAACAACCCGTACCAGAGCCAGAACAGCCAGTAACAGAGCCAGAACAGCCAGTTGTAGATGATACAGCGCCGGTGATTACTTTAATCGGTGCTAATCCAATAAAACTTGTGCAAGGCGCAGCCTATATTGAGTTAGAGGCAAACGCAGAAGATGAAACGGATGGTGATATCACTGAGAGTATTGATATTGA
>JBKEHN010000247.1:0-3498 GCA_046710905.1 Colwellia sp. | reverse complement strand
CCTTATTGTAGAAAAAATCAGAGCTGATATTTTTAATGAGTTAAAACTGACTACTTCGGCTGATATTGTACCAAATAAATTTTTGGCTAAAATTGCGAGTGACGAAGATAAACCTAATAGTCAGTGCGTTATTACCCCTGATAAAGTCGCGAATTTTGTCGAAGAACTATCACGAAAGAAAATTCCTGGTATTAGTCAATCGGACGCCTTACCTTGATTGATGCTTCCTTCGTATAAAAAATATAATAAAACGAGTAATACATAGTCATGTATGGCTATACATTAGTAATGAAGTTGAACAAATAGGGATTTGTGCAACATTTATCCAAGAATTGCGTGAAAGTTATGAAATTGATTGGTATCTTCAAGGTGAGCTTGCGTATAATAAGCAGCACAAAAAGAATAAGCTAAGAAAATTAATTTTTTTAATACCCTTGTTATTCCCGTGATAAAATTTTTTCGGTATAAAGCTAAAGCCATAATGTATATAGACCCTAATTAAAATAGACCTAAATCGATTTGTAGAGTATCCCATGATTAAAAGCACCGCAGAAGTCCGTCAGGCATTTTTAGATTTTTTTGCCACCAAACAACATCAAATAGTTAAAAGTAGCTCACTTGTTCCTGGTAATGATGCAACGTTATTATTTACTAATGCTGGCATGGTTCCTTTTAAAGATGTTTTTTTAGGAGCTGAAAAGCGTAGTTATACACGAGCAACCTCTGCTCAACGTTGTGTACGAGCTGGTGGTAAACATAACGATTTAGAAAATGTTGGCTACACTGCACGTCATCACACTTTTTTCGAAATGATGGGTAACTTTAGTTTTGGAGATTATTTTAAAAATGAAGCTATTAGTTATGCTTGGGAGTTTTTAACTGGCGAGTTAGGCTTAGCAAAAGAAAAGTTATTAGTCACCGTATATGCCACTGATGAGGAAGCTTTCTCTTATTGGAGAGATGAGATTGGCGTACCAGAAGATAAAATAATTCGTATTGGTGATAAGTCAGCGAATAAAAAATATGAATCAGATAACTTCTGGTCAATGGGTGATACAGGGCCTTGTGGGCCTTGTTCTGAAATATTCTATGATCACGGTGCAGACATCTTTGGTGGGGTACCAGGTTCACCAGATGAAGACGGTGACCGTTTCATAGAGATATGGAACATAGTATTTATGCAATTTAACCGTCAAAGTGACGGTAGTATGGAGCTATTACCTAACCCATCAATTGATACTGGCATGGGCTTAGAGCGTATTTCTGCAATTATGCAAAATGTGCACAGCAACTATGAAATTGATATTTTTCAATCACTTATTAAAGATACTGCGGTATTACTTGGTTGTAGCGACCTTGAACATAAATCACTGCGTGTTATTAGTGATCATATTCGATCATGTAGCTTTTTAATTATTGACGGTGTTGTACCGTCAAATGAAGGCCGAGGTTATGTCCTTCGTCGTATTATTCGTCGTGCTATTCGACATGGTCATAAACTAGAAGCTACAGGACATTTCTTCTACAAACTAGTCTCTTCATTAATTGCTCAAATGGGGGAAGCCTATCCAGAGTTAGCTCAGCAACAAGCAATCATTGAAAAACTATTACTTATTGAAGAAGAGCAATTTGGTCGTACTCTCGATCGAGGTATGATCTTATTAGAAGATATTTTAACTAACCTATCTAGTGATATCATTAATGGTAATGACGTATTTAAGCTTTATGATACCTACGGTTTCCCTGCTGACTTAACGGCAGATATTGCTCGAGAACGCCACTTGAAGATTGATAAAAATGGTTTTGATGTTGCGATGAAGCAACAGCGAGAGCGTGCTCAGCAAGCAAGTCAATTTGGCACTGATTATAATCAACAACTTAAATCTGATCAAAAAACAGCTTTTAAAGGCTACGACAATGATTCATATTCAGCAACTGTGGTTGAGCTATTCAACAATAAAGATCAAGAGCCAGTAAGTCAATTAAACTCAGATGAACAGGGGATTGTGATCTTAGATCATACACCATTTTACGCTGAATCAGGCGGTCAAGTCGGTGATAGTGGCTTACTACGCCTTGATGGCGGGGTCTTTGAAGTAACAGATACCATTAAATTAGGTAATGCCTTTGCTCATAGAGGTATAGCGCGAACTGATATTGGTTTAAACCGACGTGTGAAAGCTGAAATTAATGTTGAACGTAGATTAGCTATTATTAAAAATCATACTGCAACGCATCTATTACATGCAGCTTTACGTAAAGTCTTAGGTGAGCATGTTACCCAGAAAGGTTCATTGTGTGATAGTGATAAATTACGTTTTGATTTCTCTCATTTTGAAGGTGTTACCGCTCAAGAGTTACATACGGTTGAGCAAATGGTTAATGATCAAATACGTCACAACCACTCAAAAAAGACTGAGTCGATGTATATTGAAGAAGCTAAAGAAAAAGGAGCTATGGCTCTCTTTGGTGAGAAATACGATGATGAAGTGCGTGTAGTAACTTTAGGTGACTTTTCAATAGAGCTTTGTGGCGGTGTGCATGTTAATAGAACAGGTGATATTGGTTTATTAAAAATTGTTTCTGAATCGGGTACTGCTGCGGGTGTTCGACGTATTGAAGCAGTTACAGGTACAGGTGCACTTGATTTTATTAATCAACAGACGGCTTCTTTAGCTAATATTGCTGCGTTAGTTAAAAGTGATATAACTAATGCGAGTAGTAAAGTTGAGCAATTAGTTAGTCGCTTCAAACTACTAGAAAAAGAAATTGGTCAGCTAAAGCAGGAGCTTGCTACACAAGCGGGATCAG
Source organism: Colwellia sp. (assembly GCA_046710905.1). GTDB lineage: Bacteria > Pseudomonadota > Gammaproteobacteria > Enterobacterales > Alteromonadaceae > Colwellia. The sequence goes on along the minus strand of JBKEHN010000247.1, from coordinate 687 downwards.
ATCTAGTTAATAATACCATTGAAATTAATGGCGTTAAGGTACTCATTGCTGATTTAGGTGGTGTAGAAAGCAAAGCACTTCGCGGTATGGTTGATGAACTTAAAAATAAAATACAATCAGGCGTTATTATACTGGCAACCGCTAATGGCTCTAAAGTTGGCTTAATTGCTGGTGTTACTAAAGATTTGGTTGGCCGTGTGAAAGCAGGTGAGTTAGTTAATATGGTGGCTCAGCAAGTTGGTGGTAAAGGTGGTGGTCGCCCTGATATGGCACAAGCGGGTGGTACTCAGCCTGAAAATATAACCTTCGCACTTGAAAGTGTCTGTGCATGGCTAACAGAAAAATTAGCTTAACTCTATACCTGTTAGCAATCAAAGTGCAGGATTTCAGTGAAAATTAAAATAACTTTAAACAAGAAAAATAGTTTAAGCATAGTCTTTCTATGCTTAAACTATTTAACGCCTGATAAAGTGATTTACCCCCATCAAAGAAGCGATTGAGCAATACCACTTCATCGTTGTTGTGACTTATAAGAGAGTTATCATTATTTTGTCACAGCACCTTTATCTTGACTGATAACCGATATATATACCCATTCTACTTGAAGGTGTAGCATTCAACTAGAATCATAAATGTCTTTAGGTAAGACACTGATGACGAGGATAGCTATTCTATTGTCGAAATCAG
>JBKEHN010000246.1:0-3559 GCA_046710905.1 Colwellia sp. | reverse complement strand
ATTATTGCTTTACCTAAGACTGATAAAGGCCAACCGACAGATTTATTGCCGCGTTTAGAAAAATTACGTGCTAAATATAGTGAGCTGGTTATGCAAGATATTCGTAATAAAGTATTAGGTGAACCGGCCGACTATTTTCGTTTTTATTCACGTGAAGATATTACGGCATTAGCCAATAAACCAATACCTAATGAAGCAAGCCAAGCCAGTGACTGGTTGATTTCTTTTGCCCAGCATGTTGATTTAGACAACCTTAAATTTCCTGTGCTCTTGGTGCAGGAATATGGTTGGTCTGCTTTTCGTATGGCTGCTATTACCAGTTTAGCCATTGATCGTTTATCAAGTTGTCACTTACAAATTAACAGTAAAGTTGTCGCTATTACCCAACAAGAGAATGATTCAGCTTGGCAAGTAACGACAAAAAATGGAATGGGTAGTTTAAATCATCAGTATTTTGATTACGTTATTAATGCTTGTGGCTTTAAAAGTGGTGAAATAGATGACATGGTCAGTGCTAAACGCCAACGTATGGTCGAATTTAAAGCCGCTTATGTAGCGCATTGGCCTCAATGCCAAGGATTATGGCCTGAAATTATCTTTTATGGCGAGCGAGGTACTCCACAAGGTATGGCGCAATTAACACCTTATCCAGATGGCTATTTTCAACTACATGGTATGACGCAAGACATTACACTATTTGAGCAAGGACTGGTTGCCAGCTCACTTCACAGTGCACAACCGCAATTAGCCTCAAGATTTATTGAAAAGATAGATAAACAATGGCCTGAGCAGTTAGTTAATAACAGAACTTTAGGCTCTATTGAACATATTGCGCAATTTATCCCCGCCTTTACTCAGGCCGAAGTTGCCGCAAAACCCTTATTTGGTGCGCAACAAATACCTGGAGAAGATGCTGACTTACGCGCCGCTGATGTTTCCTTTCATGGTCGACACTATGCTCGTGCGGAAATTGTTAAAGGCTCGTCGGCTTTAGCTGCCGCAGATGCAATTTTAGCGAACTTAGTTGATTGTGGCTTAATAGCAGAGACAGAATTAGGTGAGTATTTAACGCAGCATTATTTTCCAGTAAGTCAGCAATGTTCAGAGTCTGAAGTAACTGAGCGAGCAATAGTATTAGCCAAGCAACGTGATTATCCTATTGCTTTAGCCAAAAACCTTTAGTTTATCGCTTTAATAAAGTTAACAGTTCCTTAAAATTATCAAAGCACCACTGTGGCTGATAATTATTGATATCTTCACCGTAGTTATAACCATAAGTTAAGCCAACACTATCTATGTTGGCCGCCTTTGCCGCTAAAATATCGTTTTTAGAATCGCCAATCATTAAACACTGCTCAGCAGTAACGTTAAGCTGTTCTAGGGCATAAAATAATGGTGCTGGATGTGGTTTTCTTTCTGCTAGGGTATTGCCGCCAATTAACAATTCAAAAATATTACTAATACCTAAGCCAGTTAAAATGGGTTGAATAAATTCGGCAGGTTTGTTGGTAATAATAGCCAAACGAAACCCTGCTGCCTTTAAGGTGAATAAGCCTTCTTTTACATCATCATACAATGTTGATTCGATACATAAACATTGCTGATAATGTGCTAAGAATATCGCTAAAGCATCTTCAATCAGTGCTGTATCTAGCTGTTTATTTATAATATCTGAGCCAGATAGTGCACGTTCAATCAAAACCTTAGCGCCATTACCGACCCAGTGATGAATTATGTCTTGGTCAAATACTGTTTTACCTAAATCTATCAGGGTCCTGTTGACCGCTAAAGCAAGATCAGGGGCACTATCTACTAAGGTGCCATCAAGATCGAATAATAAGACATTTTTTTTTTGAAAGGTCACAGAGTTCTCATTAGATTGAAGGATAAATACTAAGTGTTATTTTACCCTTCAATGATGGGATAGCCAGCTATAACCTAATAAATTTACTCTTTTAAAGTTAATACTTATTAAAATTTAAAAAACCTAGTAATAAAGCTTAACGATCAGGTTTTAATATAAATAGCTTTCATTTTTTATATTTGACAGCATAAAAATGATTACTAGTCATTTTAAGGCAAATAAAATTTATGGTTGCTAATGCAAAGACGAATAATATATGTTTGTCGATAAATAACTGGGTATACTTGACCGTTTAAAATAAGTCTCAGCGTTACCGGTTTGTGTAACTGACATCTATCCCCGATCCACTTGAAGATCTAGGTTTCAGTTGGTATTAGAAGCGACTTTAGGTAATGGATTGATTTAAAATAATAGTTATTCAGGAGAGTATGCTCCTGCATTCTCTATTAAGCTAAATCCGTATAGCGTTATTATCGAAATTAATAACACAGCATAACGTGTTTCTAAAGCAAGCCCTTGCGGTAATGCTGAGCAAATCATACGAGACGTTATATTTCTTTTTAAGGAAATATTCCTTAATAAAAAAATATGCTTTAATTATGAATCGCTCAGACTTCCTGAAACGAGCATATAATCAACCATTAATTGCAATTATCTGCTCAAACATAATAAGTAGTCATAAATTGATCATAAAAAAATAGTTTTCGTCACCTTAGCGCTCTTATTAACCGCATGTCAGCAAGCGCCCAAACAAAGTAATGAAGCAAAAATCGATAATCAAGTGTCTGTAATAAGTACTAGCTTAACTGTAGTGCCAATACAGCCAAAGCAAAAAAAGGTTGAATATGTCAAGTTACCTCCTCAGCATGATGATGTTTGGCAACGTATTCGTAGTCAGTTATCGATTACAGTACCTGACAATGAAGAGGTGGCTAAATGGCGCGATTATTATTTAAGTCACCCTAACTTTATGGTGACTATTTCAAGGCGGGCAGAGCTATTTTATATTATATTGTTGAGGAAATTGAAAAGCGTGGTATGCCGGTAGAGTTGGCATTACTACCCATTGTCGAAAGTTCATATATACCTTATGGTGTTTCGCAGATGAGTGCTGCAGGTTTGTGGCAGTTGATGCCAGTAGCGGCAAAACGTTTTAAAATAGATCAAAACTGGTGGTATGATGGCAGGCGCGATGTTGTTGAGTCTACCCGCGGTGCACTTGATTACTTTCAATTCTTTCATGACAATTTCGAGGGCGATTGGTTAAATGCATTAGCAGCCTTTAATTCAGGAGAAGGTCGGGTTGGTAGAGCAATTAAAAAAACCAAAAGGCAGGCCTACCGATAGATTCTTGGTCACTAAACCTACCGAATGAAACCATGCATTTTGTCCCTAAGTTATTAGCAATTGCTGATATATTAAAACGCGCTGATCAGTTGAATTATAAGTTTACGCCGATAAAAAATAGCCCTGCAATAGAGATTGTTAACATGAATAGCCAGTTAGATATAAGCTTGGCTGCAACATGGGCTGATATAGATGCCAAAAAGTTACTCCTACTCAATCCTGGTTTAAACCGATGGGCGACACAATGGCATTCGGTTAAGGGAATGTAGCCTCACTGAGAAAAAATGAGCGGTGTTTTTAATCCAAAATCACCCTAACTTTTACCACAAAGAAGACCCTTTTGATGAG
>JBKEHN010000245.1:0-3565 GCA_046710905.1 Colwellia sp. | reverse complement strand
TAGAATACTGTATATAGAATACTGTATAGTAGATAAAGTATTTAACGTTGCTGAAATTACGTAGATTCAAATAATAAATAAGGTCATCAGATGAAATATAGTGTTGTTAAAAAAATTATCGCTACTACCGGGCTTATTTTAGCACTGGTTATTACCGGGCAAGTTGTTGCTAAAGATATAAGTCAAAGTCAATTACAAACGATTATGAAAAATGAGCAGCAAGTTATAGTGCTTGATGTTAGAACGGTTGAAGAATTCGAACAAGGTCATATCCCTAATGCGGTAAATATTCCACATAAGGAGCTTGAAGCCCGATTAGCCGAATTATCTGGCGCTAAAAATACGCAAGTAGTTATCTATTGTCGTTCAGGTAGAAGAGCAGAAGTTGCCAAGCAAGTACTGGTAAAAAGTGGTTTTAATCAGTTAGATCATTTATCAGGTGACTTCAATGAATGGACGAGTAATAACTTACCGATAAGTAAAGCTAAGTAAATACGCGCAGATAAATACACCGCCAAACATTAAATAAAAAAGCCACGTTATTAATTAGTTTTAATGACGTGGCTTTTTCGTTTCAATTAATATCAGCGGTTAAACGTTGAAATGAAGTTATATAAATTGAGTTATATAGTTAATTTGTATAGTTAATTTATATAGTTAATTTATATGGTTAATTTGTATTGTTAATTTGTATTGTTAAGCAATAAAGGCTTTTAGTGGTGACCAAACAGCCAGCTCATTGCCACTCGGCTCAGTAAAATGAAAACGTCGACCGCCAGGAAAAGAAAAAATAGCTTGGCTAATAGTACCACCCGCACTTCTAATGCGTCGTTCGGTCGCTTCTAAATTATCACTGAGTAAAACCAATAAACAAGCGCCATTAGCGGTTCTTGAAACAAGTTTAGACAAAAAGAAACCGCCTTCGATACCTGAATTACTAAATGCAGTATATTCTTCACCATAATCAATAAATGACCAGGCGAAAGCTCGTTCAAAAAAAGCTTTGGTCGCAGGAATATTTTTTGCAGGTAACTCTACATAATTAATCATTTCGCGGGGTGGCATAAATAAGCCCTCCTATTTAATACCGATAGTAAAAGAAATAATCAATACTATAGCTCAGTACGATACTTTTGTTTAGGGACAGGATAAAATCTAAGTCATTTAAATCTACTTATTTCATTATGCTGTGACAAGAAATTTTATTGCTATATCATTTCTTCCTCAATAGCTTCAGAGAACGAATCAAATATCATTTTTGATCCAATAAGGAATAGTAAAAAAAAGGTAATCCATGGCGTATAAGATTCAACCCAAGTTAATACGCCTTTATTACCAAAGTAACCAATAATTGGTATAACACCTTGGAATATCGCAAAATAGATTGCCACTATTATACCTAATGGGGCAATTTTACTGTGTTGTTTGGTTGTACCTAAGCCAATAGAGACGGCAAACGCATCCCTACTTAAAGCTATAGCAAGGATAATGACTTCTATCATTTGTAAGGCGTCCTAAATTAAAAACTTTGATTCATTGATTAGCTCAATGACTATTTCAGTTTTTACTGAATTGGCGATAAAACACAGTTCATGTGCTTGATGGTACATTTTTCAAGCTGCAATAGTATGGGTTCTTTATCACTAGAAAAAAGCAAATATGGCCTTGAAGTAACTTTCGTCATTGCCATTTTACCTTGTTCATCTTTTTCGATAATACCGTCAGCATTATCGATATATGAATCTACAACATATTTTCTTTTAGCAGCGATAGATAAAAAGAACAATATCTAACAACTTGATAATGAGGCAACAAATACTTATCATAATTGTTGAGTTATCAACTCAATTTGTTGGCTGACTTTAGTACAAATAAAGCTGTTTGAGGTTATCTCTAATGTTACGATATATCTAAAGACTGGACGTTATTAATTGATATTCTTGTTAATAATCAATGATGTTTAGGTCACTAGGTGACTAGTTCGCTATTCATCAAGGAGAGTCCGTCATTACTGCGGACTTAGCGTTATTCTCATAAGTGATGCCAAATAATGATTTGAAGTCACTTAACTTGAACACGACTGATTGTTTAGATGCTCTTTGCCAGAGACGTGTTCTTGATGGTGAAATACTTTTAAATTTTCTCAGGAAAAGTGCCCGTCTAGTCCTTGCTATGTAGTACTCTTGGTGATTTAACTGTAGGTATACTAAACACCTGAAACGGCCATTATCATCTTATTCCTCAACCATTTATTTGCAGGATCTTTATCAACATTGATATGCCAGTATAAATGAACATCGGTACGTGGGATATCTACTGGTAAGGTATAAATCGAAATATTCAGTAATTGACTATACATAATTGCCGATGATTGAGGTAAGGTTAAGAGCATGTCATTGCTGGTAATAATACGGCATGCCGAAAATGCATGCTGGCACCTTAATGCAATTTTACGATGAAAACCTAAGCGTGATAATTCAAAATCTTCGAGACCTGGTCCGGTTGAACGCGAAGATACTAAAACATGGTCTTGCGCTAAATAGGTAGCTATATCAAGTTGCTTATCTAAAGCTGGATGATTATTACGAGCCACTACTACCATTTTATCCTGTTCTATTTGAGTATGTAAAATATTTTCACTGACCGGCAGTAATGTATCTATTGCCAAATCAATATCGCCACAGGCCAGTTTATTTTCTAAATCACTACGACGTACCCTTCGGCTACTTTGCAAATTAATATGAGGAGACTCGTTTGATAGGCTTTGCATGAGTAGTGGCAAATAAGTCGCTTCTAATAAGCCGTGTAACGACAGGGTAAAATGCTTTCGAGATGTCAGTGGCTCAAATTGTCTTGATTGCACTAAACAAACTTGTAATTGATGTAATGCCTCACGTACGTCAGCAATAACATTTTTGGCAACCGCTGTTGGCCGCATTTCATTGCCCTTACGAACGAATAAAGCGTCGTCAAAATTATTTCGTAATTTTCCTAATGCATGACTCACTGCAGGTTGCGACAAATTTAACGCGGAAGCTGCTTTGGTTATGTTGCCTTCACAATAGATAGCGTCGAAAACAACAAATAAATTCAAATCAATTTTCATATTTACCTCATGATGAAACTAATATTTTATGCCAAATAAACAAGTTATCTACTAGTAGACTATTAAAAATATGAATAGTAGGTTATTAGAACTATTCATTGGTTTAATTTAGATGTTGAACATAAGATAGTCAAGTGTCTTCGATATGGCGTAATAAATAAATTTACCAGAGTGCTATTAGGATAATAATAAAGGAATCAATGTGATTGTTTATTTCAAAAAAATAAAATATAAAATAAGACTAAACAACGACGTGATTACGTCGACATTGACCAATAAATTTTATCTTAAGATCGAGACTTAAATGGCGGCAATTTATTTAGTTCGTCATGGCCAAGCGTCTTTTGGTAAAGCTGATTACGATCAATTATCAGAAAAGGGCGCTAAGCAAGCAGTGATGTTAGGACAATATTGGCGTTCAAATGCAGCACCATATAAGTTTTATTGTGGTGATTTACT
>JBKEHN010000244.1:0-3573 GCA_046710905.1 Colwellia sp. | reverse complement strand
CTTACTGATAATATTGGATTACCGCTGTCATTCACGGTCAAATCGATTTGATGTGAACTACCTCCTGACATAGAAGATGGATCAAACCTAACAATGCCACCGTCAATAGTAGGTAATGGAATCGTACCTGATATAAGCCAAACATAAGAAAGAGTATCGTCAGCATTTTCATCAGTCGTATTGGCTGATATTTCAACAAAACCAGCATTAATGTCAATTGATGAAACAACCACATTATTCTGTGTAATTAACAAAGACACTTCAGGAGAAATATTGACTAAGTCTTCAACACAGCCATTTTCATTTACACTCTCTCCTGCTTGTGTATTCGGACAGTTATCAAGACTATTTTCTATACCGTCATTATCCTCATCGGCATACACAGCTGGTGTACTTTCATTGCAGCGATTGGCATTGTTTTGATTGGTTGAGGTACAATGTGCCAAGTAATCAACTTCCATCGTTACTTTGCTTAGACTTGGGTCTATTGCGCCACCTAAATTTCCGCCCATCGCAACGTTGAGTAAAACAAACATCGGTTCTTTATATTGTGGGCAATTCGAGACATTATGCGAAGTGACTAAGGTATCGTCCATATAAAACGATATGTTATTTTCATCCCATTCAATGGCGTAATCATGCCAATCGAGTACATCATTAGCGCCATTTGGATAAGCGAACCTCACTTCATTACCACAAGAGCTGCCTCCGGTATTAAAAAAATTGGTGATATAGGAACTGGGACTATTGGCAAACCATTCCCACACATCAATTTCGCCAGCACCTGGGTTGGGCCAGTTAATAAAGTCATCATCATTTTTGCGTGGGCTTTCAGCGATACGATTCTCTAACATCCAAAACGCCGGCCAAGTACCACCTTCAAGGTTATGAAAACGAATTCTTGATTCTATTCTGCCATAGAGAAACTCACGTTTATCTTTGCCGTTAATGCGGCCTGAGGTCCAATCTCTTGATTGGTTATTTAAGCCCGCACAATTAGTTTGCTGCTTTCTCGCGATTATTTTTAGGGTGCCATCAGAGACATCAAAGTTCTTATTAATGGAACTGTCGTCATCGGTATAACATTGGACTTCATTATTAAAATTAGCATCAATTTGAGCTGTCCAGTTACTCCAATTAACACTATTACCCGAAAAGGTATCAATATAATTAACTTCCCAACCTGCGGTAGCTGTTATTGTCGTTATCGAACTAAATAGGCCAATGAGAAGTAAACGGCTTTTTGAGGTCATATTTTTTTCATCCACTGGAGCAGGTTTCCGTTTATATACTTTATATTTTTCATTAAGAATCTCTTCTTCTCTTAAAACATACCATTGAGTCAATTAATAATCGACTCAATAGGTGGTGAATTTATAACGATGACAAAAAAGCCAGTAACGCTACTTTTTTGCTATCATAAAAGGCTTCATACTTGATTTTGTAGAGTTCTGATTAATAACAATAATATAAATAACTACGATCTGAATTACATATTTTTAGCATAATGGTTAACTAATTAGTACCAAAACACGATCAAAAAGGTGCCTAAAAAGTTGAAATGAATAGACGAAATATAAGGATTTTTTGATAGAAATGTTATATTACATATCACTTTTACTGTGGTTACTATTTTAAATACAACGAAGAAGCGCTTGAGTAACATCACTTCTTCGTTGCTATTAGCTTAGCTGAAATTAATTCAACGCTATAACCCGCTGCTATTGATTTTTGTTTTCAATAACCAATAGATTGGTAACGGCTATAGATATACATTTTTAGGTACTTTACGCTGGCGTGGCCCCTTCATTGTCCTCATCTAAAGAACTATTTTTAGCTGTCATATTTACACGACGTTCCTCAAGTTTTTTACGTGTTTCATGAGCCATTTTCTCAGTAATTGGGTAAGTTGAAACCATCCAGATGGCAATAACTGAACAAAGTACTGGCACAAACACATCGGCTATACGCATATAAAATAGAGTATCTGCTGATTGAGCTCCCCCTAGGGAAACATCAAAGCCAGTCGCATGAAGTAAGAAGCCGCCTGCGGCCATTGCCGCTGCTAATCCTAATTTAACAACCCACCAATAAATTGAGCCAAACATACCTTCACGGCGTTCACCTGTTTCCAGTTCATCAAGATCACAGACATCAGCAACCATTGAGCCCATTAACGTAAAGAGTCCGCCTAAACCAAAAGAAAAGAAGATTGGTGGAATAACAACTAACATTGGGTTATCTGGTGTAAAGCAAACCCATTTAAGCATATAACCGAATATAGAAACGGCAATCGTAATGAAAAATGCTTTTCTTTTCCCTAAATGAGTCGATAATTTAGTCACAATAAAAATCGCACAGGATGTGGAAATAAATGAAACCGTACCAGCCCAACCTACATACTCGGCACCTAACGCCTGATCACCACCAAACACGTAATAAATAATGACATAACTTTGGAATGCTGAGACCATCATAAAGCCGTTAAAGACAAGGAAGGTTGCGCCACATAGGCTAAGGAAGGGCTTAAATTTAATGGTAATTAAAAATCCATTAAAAAAATCACTAACAGCGGCAGATAATTTTTTAGACTTGGGTGGTTGTGCGCTATCAAGTGATTTTTCTGACGTTGATTTTTCTGAGGTTGGTATTGGGGTAAAGCGTTCAGTAAGGAATATAGCTGGTAAGATACCCACACAAATAGTGAAAAGCCCAATGATAACAGCCAACCAACTTGCACCTTCGATCATATCGCTAAAGAGCGATTCGTTTTGCATAAATAATAGAAACCATGGTGCAAATAACCAAGCAAATTGTCCCATAAAATTCTGTACGGCCATAATACGGGTACGTTCATGATAATCTGGCGTCAACTCATAACCCAATGCAACCCATGGCGTTGCAAAAATAGTATAAGCAAAATAAAATATAATAGAGCCGATCAAGAAGTACCAAAAATAAAAGCTATCACTTTGGCCTCTGGGTAATTGCCACAATAAAGCAAAAGTAATACCCGCAACAATCGCACCCAAGAATATGTAGGGCCGACGTCTGCCCCACTTAGATCTAGTATGATCCGAAATATAACCCATTAGCGGATCGGTAAAGGCATCGACTAAGCGCGGTAAAGCGCCTAACAAACCCACAAGAGCAGGGTTCATACCTAGCCCTAAATTAAGAACAATAGTCATGGTGCCAATCGCCGCACCTAATAAGTTATTTACGAATGCGCCAAAGCCATAGATAATTTTTTTTATTGTTGAAATTTTATCTTTAGAAGCTGTTTCATAGTTTTCTTGCGTACTCATAAAGCTTTATTCCGTTGAAGATAATAGTTGAATGAAGCAATCTATAGCCGTTCAAGGCAAACGGAGATATACAGTCATCCAATTTCAGGGTATTTGGGACCATATCTAAATGTAAATCATAAACAATATAAAAACGATGAATAGGTCATTATTTAGCGACGAAGTGGTCTGCTCCAAAACATGACTTTATACCTTAACTAACTCAACATTCAGATCAACTTTGGTATAAACACTCCTAGCAGAGCACATTAAATTATAAAAAAAT
>JBKEHN010000243.1:0-3589 GCA_046710905.1 Colwellia sp. | reverse complement strand
CTATATGTGTCAAATAAAACAGCGACTATTTTTATCGATCAGACTCACTACTCAATTACTTAATATTATATTAAAAGGTCTTACTAAAAATATAGACGCTATGTCAATAGTTTATGATCAATTAATCTAAAGTATTATTTTCGAGTTACAGTAATTTATTCACCAAGGAATAAATATTGTGGACAAAGAGTTATAACGTACAAAGACTTTAGTTTCAGATTTAGTTATGGGTATATCAAAACGCTTTAAACAGCTACATAATTTACTTGCGTAGGGCTAAACAAGAAAATATCGATAAAGGTAAAATATATTTATTCTAAACTTTTAAATTTATTATATAAGGAAGAGAATTATGACTATTAGCTGTCAAATGTCAGGGGATGGTAAAAAACTTGTTATATTAATTGATGAACGATTTGATTTCTCTCTACATCAGCAATTTCGCGATGCATACATCGGTGTGACGACCCAAGACCTAACCTATGTTGTGGATTTAAGCCAAACTGAATATATGGATAGCTCGGCATTGGGGATGATTTTATTATTAAAAGATCATGTTCAACTTTATGCTGGGCAACTCATTATTTCTAGGCCGAGTGATACCGTAAGAAGAATACTAGAGATAGCTCAATTTCATCGTTTGATGACAATTGAATAGTATTTATATCGTTAGGCATAAATATAACCTATAGATTGTAAGGACAGATATGTCTCAAAGCCAAAAAACTGCACTTGTTGTTGATGATTCTAAAATGCAATGTAAATCGTTGTCTGTACTACTCGAAGAAGAGAACTATCGTGTAGTTGTTGCAAATAATGGTGAAAGTGGTGTGGAAATGTATATTAAATACCAACCTGATCTAGTCTTAATGGACATTAATATGCCTATTATGGATGGTTTTGAAGCGACTAGAAGAATCAAAAAACTTTCCGGGGTAGGTAATTTAGCACCTATTATTTTTATTACGAGTATGGACAGTGAACAAGCTTTTATTCAAAGCGTTGATGCTGGAGGGGATAGTATTTTAGTACGGCCTTTTACCCCTAATGTATTTAAAGCTAAAATAAAATCGATGCAAAGAATAAGTGATTTAGTCGAACAGGTAAAAGGCCTTCAGCAAGAACAACAAAATGACGCTGAGCTTGCTGAAAAAATGATGTCGAATGTGATTGAAGCTAGAAATTTTGCTTTAGACAAAATTGGCGTTATTAAAAAGCCCGCGACAATTTTTAGTGGCGATATTCAATTGAGTGCCTTGTGTCCAAATGGTGATCTCCATGTCTTACTTGGCGACTTTACCGGCCATGGTTTACGTTCTTCTATTGGCGCTATTCCGGTAACTGAAACGTTTAGAGCGATGACTAAAAAAGGTTTCTCAATTTTAGAAATAATCGCTCAAATAAACAAGCAAATGTATACCTTACTCCCTAGTGATTTATTCTTTGCAGCAAGTTTTGCTAGTATTTCAGAACATGAAAAGTCAGCATATATATTTAATGCCGGTTTACCAAATGGTTATCTATTTAATGATGATGCAAAAATTATACAGCAGTTTGCCTCAACGCACCCGCCGTTAGGAATTTTACCGCTACTCTTACCTGATGCTCAACTCGAAGTGATTCAAGTCAAGAATAATGATCGAATAGTATTCATCACTGATGGAATAGTTGAAGCAAGAAATCCCTTGGGTGAATTTTTTGGTTTTCCCCGTTTTGAAAAAGCAGCGATAGAAGGTATAGCAAAAAAAGATTTAACCAATAATGTACTTAAATATCTTGATGAATTTTGTCAGCAATGGGAACAAGAAGATGATATTTCCTTAGTCAATATACCCTGTAGCGGCTGGAAAAAAATTAAAGTAACCAATAAGATTTCGATACTTAAAGGTTTTTCTGAAGAAGAAAATTACTTTGGTATTCCGCAAGGTACCTTACCAACGTGGTCTTATCATTTACACTTAACTGGAAAGTTATTAAAGACAGTTAATCCTATTCCCTTGGTGATGAATCAAATTAATGATTTAGAAGGGGCTGGTGAACACTGGCAAAGTTTATATACGATATTAACCGAACTTTTTATTAATGCGTTAGATCATGGAGTTTTAGAGTTAAATTCATCGTTAAAAGATTCAGCGGAAGGTTTTAGTCAATATTTTAATGAGCGGGCAAAGCGATTAGATAAACTTGTTGGTAATGTTATTAATGCACCAGATGATTTTGTTCGAATTTCCCTAAAAAATTTCGCATTTTCACATGGTGGTAAAATGGTCATTAACATTAAAGATAGTGGTCAAGGGTTTGAAGTATTAAAAGTTATAAAGGATAACAGCATTGCAATTAATGATGGTTTAAAATTAAGTGGTCGAGGAATCGAATTAGTCAACAAGCTGTGTGATACCTTAGAATATCAAGAAAAAGGTACTTTAGTGACAGCAAGTTATATTTGGCATGTTTAAATGGCGTTAAGGTTATATAAAAAGGACTTGTAAAATGATAAAACATAATTTATTAATAATTGATGATGAGGATCAACTATTTTGAACTCACAATCACTTGACTTAACACAAAGTACTAACCAGTATTGATAAAGCCTACTGGCAATGGGATCTAGTCAACGAACATATCTTTTATTCAGCCGAATTAATAAAACTACTTGGCTATGTAGATTAATCAAAAATTAGCGAAACTAGTCTTTAGGGACAACACCTAGATAGTTATAATCCTAATGCAGTACATGAACAAGTACAGCAACATCTTACAGGGGATAGTGAATGTATTGATGTCACTATTCCAATCATCAATCATCAATGGCATAAGCTATGGCTACAAGCTGTTGGTAAAGTTTTTTAGCGTGTTGATGAACGAGCGAGTTTAATGTTTAGTACGGTGTAAGACGTTACCGCTACCAAGAATAGGATAGTAAAGTTAAAAAACAAAATGATTGGTTAATGTTAGCTGAGCGCATTAGTAATTCAGGTCATTAGTGTTTTGATATTCAGTCAGCAACACTTGACTGGTCAGCAGAAATATTTCGTATGCATGGCCAAACCAATAAATCGATTTTACCTGATTTTGAAAATGCAGTGAATGCATTGCGAGAAAAAGATAGAGCTAGATTTCGTAGCAGTTCTCATAATGCTATTCACCAGCAACAGCCATTTCATTTTAAAACTCAGTTAACTCAGCCTACAGGTAAGAAAGTTAAAGTTGAGATTATTACTGAAGTTGAGCGAGATAGGAATGGCACAGCACTAGCGGTATTTGGTGTATATAAGGATATTAACCGTAGTGAAGATTTATTTGAAAAATTAAAGCTGTTAGCGATAGTTAATTTTACCATAAAAGTGCTAATTTTCTTTCTTGATAATAACGATAATGTCGTTTATCAAGACATCTCCCCTCATCATGATAGCGCTAGTGCGATACTCTTTAATTATATTAATTTTAGTATTACAGAATACATAGAATATAAAAAACAGGCGAAAGAACAAGGTCAAATTAAAGAAAATAATGTTAGTTTTGCTAAGTACACGTCAGTATTTGATTTATCGCTTACTTATGGGGCTGATGAAGGTATTTATATTTGGAT
>JBKEHN010000242.1:0-3632 GCA_046710905.1 Colwellia sp. | reverse complement strand
AAAAGTAGACGCTTTATTAAAGTCTTTTGATCATAACCATCAAGAAATGAAAAATGAAGGTGGACTTATCTATTTAGAAACGGTAATAGACAATTTAATAGAACAAACGGCTAATAATAAAGTAAAAAGAGCAGAAGATAGTATTTGTGACAAACTAACAACGTTATTAGATCGTCATACCTATATGGATCATATTAGCCGAGAGATTGAAATATCAACACAAACAGGACGCAAGAGTGGACTTTTGTTTGTCGACTTGGATGGATTTAAGCGAGTTAATGACTCTTTTGGTCATTCTTTTGGTGATGAAGTGCTTATACAGGTATCGGATAGGCTCCGGTCAGTTATTCGAACTCAGGGATTAGAATGTAAAGAGACACCATTAGATGTAGAATATAATTTTGCACGTTTAGGTGGCGATGAATTTTCTATTTTCGTCTAAGATCTTACCTCAATCGAAGAAGCGATTCGAATTTCAAGTCATGTGCTTCAAGAACTTGAGAGGGACTTCCTATTAGGTAATAAAAACATCAAGATAAGTGCAAGTATTGGTATTGCTATTTATCCTGATAGTGCAGTTACACCAAATGCTTTATTACAAATGGCTGATGTAGCAATGTATCGTGCAAAGGCTGAAGGTAGAGGTATTTATCGTATATATACGCCAGAAATGGGTAGTGAAATGCGACGATATCATTATTTATTAGAAGAAATTCGATTAGCGATTAATTCAAATAGTTTTTCGTTAAATTATCAGCTAATAATTCAGGTTGATGACTATACAATTAGTTATTTTGAAGCATTAGCGCGATGGCACCATCCCTCAGAAGGTTATATAACGCCGTCTGAATTTATACCTATCGCTGAAGATTCTAATCTTATACTCGCATTAGGTGATTGGGTATTGGATGAAGCATGTCATCAAATGGCTTCTTGGTATAACGCGGGTATGAAAAAATCCAGAATGTCTGTCAATGTCTCAGGTGTTCAATTAAAACATCGATCTCTATACTCATGGATTATGAGTAGTCTAAGTAAAACAAATTTACCGGCAAGCTCATTAATGATTGAAATCACAGAGTCCTGTCTTATCGAAGCGTCTGAAGATATTATTTTGGCGTTAGAGAAACTAAGAGCTGAAGGGATAATGATCGCAATTGATGATTTTGGTACCGGATTTAGCTCGCTATCTCTTTTAGCCGACTTACCAATCGATATACTTAAGATTGATCAGTTATTTATCTCTAAAGCAATGAATAATATAAAATATAAAAAAATATTATGTTCCATTATTAGTATGGCTGAACAGCTAGAACTAAAAGTAGTTGCCAAAGGAATTGAACAAATAGATCAATTTGATTTGCTTAAATCTTTAGGTGTAGCTTATATACAGGGCTACTTAATTAGTCGTCCACAGCCATCAAATTATATAATAAAAGAAATATTCCAAAAAAATCTAAATATACTCGCTCAAAATGGAACCAATGTATGGAAGCCTGAATAAATTAAGGCTATTAGTCTTTGTTAAATAAAACTCGCAATAACTACATTAATAAAATATGAGCTAACAGTGCTTTTAATGTACTAAAAATTAGTTATTTAAATGCTATCAAAAAATAATAGATCATGATGAATAGTGAAGTTAACAACTATAAATGCATTTGCACGTTATTCTACCATCTATAAAGAGCTATCCATATTTGCATAATAATTATTACTGCTGGCCTAGTTAATTATTTACTGGGTATGAGCACGCTCTTAAAGACCTCTTTGTCACTCCAGTCTTAAATTATCATCACAGGGTTGATGTAATGCTTGTCTTACTTGGTCTAACAGTGCTTCTTTATCAGCACCTACCCCCCTTAAAGCACTAAGTAGTTTGAGGCATGAGCAGAGCGAAAACCGTTCTTTCTAAATCTAGCTCAGATAATAGTATTTCCATTGCATTGAATAACTCTTGCTGTGGTTAAATGGCGAAAAGGTTTTAATATTCCTTGAGTAAATTTTTCGCCAAAACGAATTCTATCTAATGAGAAAGAAACTACTAGAGTTGATAAAAAATTAGGCTGAGCTTCATTCATCAATTTAGCAGAATTAATAGCATGTTGACATGATAACTCAGAACTATCTAAGTCATTGAGGATCATCACTGAACTTTTCACTCCTGATGCTTTTATTTTATTTAAAGTAATTAATGAGCTTTGATAGGTCTCGCCTTTTTCAATGAGCGCCAGTACTGTATCATCACCACTTTTACAGCTAATATACATTAACTTAAGAGCCAAGCACTTTAGCTCAGTTAACAGTTCAACCGTTTTATTGCCAAAGCTTAGTGGTAGGTAATAACTTGATACTCGGCCTATTTGGGCAAGGGGTAGCTTTATCAATTCAACAATCTCTTTTAAGCGCTTAACAGCCAACATCATGGCATCATCATCACTAAGAAACCCCGGTCTTGTAATAATAACTGACATGGCTACTTTAATAATTTATTGCTCTATCAAATCAATTTTCTTGGGCTTGAATTTTTTATCTTCATTAGGGTACATATCGCAGGTATAACGCTATAAATTCTACTTACTATAGCAAAACTGATCTTGATGAATGCGATAATTTAATATTTAATCTGTTATTGCTGACATAAATTTTATATACTAACAAGTCAACAAAATCTTGATTTATCTATTGCCAAAAGTATTATAATTTGCTGAACCACTTTAGCGTTTTTTAAAAAAATTGGCAATTGTATTTAGCTCTCGAAAAATAGTGTATTAAGCAAATATATAGGGATGAATACAGATGCATAGTAGTAGCAAACAGCAGGGATTCACCTTAATTGAGTTGGTAGTAGTAATTATTATTTTGGGCATTTTGGCCGCTACTGCTGCACCAAAATTTATAAATATTAGTGCAGATGCTAGGGTGTCTGTGCTTAAAGCAATGGGTGGTTCAATATTATCCGCTGCCAATCAAGTGCATACTAAAGCTATAATTAACATGGTGGTACAAGAACCATTAGCCAACCTTGATTTAGACGAAGATGGTAATGATGATGTAGAAATTAAGTATGGTTATCCAAGTGCAAATCGTAATAATGGCATTTCGAAAATAATGGATGGAAATTTTGCTAGCGAATGGAGCTGGTCTACTACTTATCTTGATACACAGTTTTGGCTAACAACAGCAACACTTGCAGGTCGTTCAGGCGTATATGTTAATCAAACAGCTGTACTTAACAGTGGTTGCTATCTTATTTATAAGCCTGTGACTAGTCTAGGGGGAGCTCCTTTAATTAGTTATGTGACAACTGATTGTTAGTCATTTTATGCTCATACCGACAAACGGTTGAATTTTCAGCTTAGATAAGTAACTTTCAAACAAAATATCTATTTAACCTGAGAGCTTTTAAAGCACTGGCTTATTCTAGGTAGCCACCAACCCAGATTTACTAGGTGATAACTTACTACGTGGCTTTTGTTCTTTTAGACAATAAGCCACTATTCCTGAAATAATATTCAACATAAAACCTGTTTCACTACGGTGTTGGCTATGCTCTATTTGCGAAAAATTTTTTAGTTGTTCGTTTATCGTTTCAATTATGTATCTCTTTGATAATAGAGCTTTGTTAAAGG
>JBKEHN010000241.1:0-3699 GCA_046710905.1 Colwellia sp. | reverse complement strand
ATTTCTTGAGCCATGCGGTCAAGTACTTTAGGATCAATTCCAAAACCCTCGTCACCCATTAGCGCTTCACCACTGAGTTTTAATAGAATGCGTCGATAAGCAGGTTTAGGATTGGTTGTCATAGGGAAATGTTCCTGTCGCGGTTAAAGTAATAAAATTTAAGCAAAAAAACAGCCAAGCTCAAAAGACCGCGGCTATTTTAATACGTTTAGCCCACACACGATAGTCTAAACTTACAAAACTCACTTTTTATTACGTAAAGAGTAAAAGTTTAGTATAAAAAAACGTCTACCAAGGTAGACGTTTTTTAGTAATTTAATTCATTTGATTATGTTAGTAATAAAACTAAGCCATCAAATAAAATAAATTAAGCTTTAGCAGCAGCAATTTGTGCTTCTACTTCAGCTGCGAAATCTTCTTCTTTCTTCTCGATACCTTCACCAACTTCTAAACGTACGAAGTTAGAAATAGTGATACCTTTTTCAGTAAGAATAACACCAACAGTTTTCTTAGGTTCCATGATAAAAGCTTGACCAGTTAAAGAAACTTCACCAGTAAACTTCTTCATACGACCTGTAACCATCTTCTCAGCGATTTCTTGAGGCTTGCCTTCGTTCATCGCCATTTCGATTTGAATACGCTTTTCATTGGCAACAACATCAGCTGGAACGTCATCAGGAGTTAAAAACTCAGGCTTACTTGCAGCAACGTGCATAGCAATGTGCTTAAGTGATTCTGCATCACCTTCACCAGCAACAACTACACCGATGGTACCACCATGACTATAAGATGCTAAATTAGCACCTTCAACATATTCTACGCGACGAATATTGATGTTTTCACCAATTTTAGTCACAAGCGTAATACGCTTTTCTTCGAATTGTGCTTGAAGTTCTGTGATTGTGATTTTAGAAGCAAGGGCTGCATCAGCAACTTCGTTAGCAAAACCTAAGAAGTTATCATCTTTGGCTACGAAATCAGTTTGACAGTTAACTTCAACTAAAGCAGCAACGCTGTCAGCAGTTTTAATTAAAATAGCACCTTCAGCAGCGATGTTACCAGCTTTCTTAGCCGCTTTAGCTTGACCGTTCTTACGCATGTTTTCAATCGCAAGTTCCATGTCGCCTTCAGCTTCTACTAAAGCATTTTTACAATCCATCATGCCCGCAGCTGTGCGTGCACGAAGTTCTTTAACCATTGCAGCAGTAATTGCCATGAGTAAATTCCTCGATTTTCAGTTATCCCCTAATTTGAAATATCACTAAGTCAATGTTGGGCATAAGTATTAAATAAGTTGCCACAAAAGCGTACTTTTGTGGCAATAGAAAATAAACGTGTTGCTAACTGAGATTACTCAGCTTCAACAAAACCGTCTTTTTCAGCTTGTACTACAATGTTTTGCTCACGGCCGCTAAGCACTGAGTTAGCAACAGCATCACAGTATAAGGTGACCGCACGAATTGCATCATCGTTACCTGGAATGATGTAATCAACACCATCAGGGTTTGAGTTAGTATCAACAACAGAAATTACTGGGATACCAAGGTTGTTTGCTTCTTTAATAGCAATGTGCTCGTGATCAGCATCGACAATAAATAAAACATCAGGTAAACCACCCATGTTTTTAATACCACCTAAACTTTTATCAAGCTTTTCCATTTCACGAGTACGCATTAACGCTTCTTTCTTAGTTAACGCTTCGAAAGTACCGTCACTGCTTTGAGCTTCTAAATCTTTTAGACGTTTAATTGATTGACGAACTGTTTTCCAGTTAGTCAACATGCCACCTAACCAGCGGTGGTTAACGTAGAATTGGTCAGACTTAATAGCAGCATCTTTGATTGCATCACTTGCAGCACGTTTAGTACCAACAAATAACACTTTACCTTTTTTCGATGAAACATTGTTTACGAAAGCAAGTGCTTCATTGAACATTGGAACTGTTTGTTCAAGGTTAATGATATGAACTTTATCGCGAGCACCAAAAATGAATTGCTTCATTTTTGGATTCCAGTAACGTGTTTTGTGACCGAAGTGAACACCGGCTTTAAGCATATCGCGCATTGAAACGTTTGACATTTTTCTTTCCTTTATAGGGGTTAAGCGTTCATACACCCAATATACACGACTCTTATGTTTTGACTTTAAAGTCTAAAACTGAGCACCCCGGTATACCTTTAATAGATGTATGTGAGTTTATAATAATGACTTATAAGCCAAAAAACTTAACAAAGTTTTTCATTCAAATAGTCGATTTAAATTGTCACTAAACCAAGCTAAATCTCTTTACATCGGATAAAACACAGACAAAAAAGACTAACTAAAAATTCAGCGCCGCACTTTATACCATAACGACGGTTTTTTAGCTAGACAAAAATGATTTACCACCAAAAGACGATTTATAGTGGGATAATAAGGCAAGGCAAGTTAAAATCAGTAGATATTTAGATGTATTCAACCGAAATCATCAACTTTTATAGGGTAAGTAATGGCAGCAGAATTATTTTTCATTTATGACAGTCACTGTCCTTGGAGTTATGCAACGACTCCTTTAGTGAATGCGGTAAACAACTCATTACCAGAAGTAGTACTTAATTTATGGCATTGCGCCTATTTTGCTGATGCTGATGATAATAATGTAATAACTAAGCAACAAATTGCCCAAGTTAAAGACCTGTCTTCAGTCAACTTCTCTCCTGAGTATATGAGTAAAGTTTCTCATGGTAAAGATTCTACTTTATGTGCCAATCTGATGACTTGGGCTGTAGAAAAAACGCCACAACAGGCATTAGTATTATTAAATGCTTTACAAGCTGAACATTTTTCAAAAGGTAATGAGCTAAATGAGCAAGATAATTTGAATGACACTGTTGATGAATTCAAATTATCTGTACCCGCAAAAATATTTAATAAAACGAAATTATCTAGTGATGCTGCGTCGCAGGTTGATGAGATTTATGCGCTACAAGAAATAATAGGAACTCAGGCTATACCCGCGTTATTGTTGGCAATAGATGATGATCTTATTCTACTTAATCACAATTTATACTTAGAAAAACCTGATACTATCATTGAAGCGATAAAAATAGAGTTAAATAAATACGTTTAACTTGCTATCTTATATCCGTTACTATTCAAAGTGCAGAGTTTCAGTGCGAATTAAAATAATTTTAGGTAAGATAAATGATTTAAGTATAGTTATTTTATGGTTTGATTATTTAGCGCTGTATAAAGTTATTTTAAACGCATCGAAGCAGCCCTGGAGCAACATATCTTAATCGTTGCGGTGATTTATAAGGGAATAGCCATTATTTGATCACAGCGCCTTGAAATGAAATTTATCAAGCACTCTAAAACATGCATCTTGATTGATTAAAGGTATATACCAAGCTCATTACTCGATAATTATGCCATAACTACTCTAAGACGATGGCATTAACAATACTCAACAGCATAGTGGCATTTAATAATGCCACTAGCGCAAACTTAAAGAGATAGACAAATGGCCATCACGATAAAAAGCCAAGAAGAAATAGCAAAAATGCGTATTGCTGGCAAATTAGCCGCTGAAGTATTAGAAATGATAGCCCCTCATGTAAAAGCTGGCATAACTACTGATAACCTTAATACGTTATGTGCCGAATACACTGATAAAGTGCAAGAAGCTATATCAGCACCACTAAATTACCATCACTTTCC
>JBKEHN010000240.1:0-3710 GCA_046710905.1 Colwellia sp. | reverse complement strand
GCTATCGCTTGCTGATAATCTTTATTATAAATATGGGTATTGGCAATATTATTTAGGCTGTTATGTGCAGCTAATAACATGCCTGCCTTTTTAAAATGTAAATACGATTGCTGATAATAGTCCATTGATTGTTCATCTTGTAGTAGACGGGAATAGACAGTACCTAATTCACTATTGACAGTACCTTTGAGCTCTTCATTATCGATTTGTCCAGCAATTTTATAGGCATCATTAAGTAAAACTAAAGCACGTTTTAAATCATCGGTAAGATAAGCAATCGCGCCTAAGTTAATAAGACCTGAAGCAACTTGTATTTTATTATGCAAAGACTCAGCAACTTCCAAGCCCTTTTTATATTCTTTTGTGGCCTGGCTAGTATTGCCTAAACTCTCGAGAGCAAAACCTTTTAAATATAATAATTCACTAATAATTATACTTGGGCTGGTAAGTCTTTTTGCTATACTGAGTGCTTGATCTACAGTTTTTTTAGCTATGCTATATTTATTTGTCTCAAGGTATATTTTGGTGAGTAACTTAAAATAAAGTAAGTTTTGTTCGATAGTTAGCGCATTAAGATGGTTTTCATAAATAGTTAGCTGTTTAAGAGAGAGGGCTAAGTCAGTTTTTTTAAGTTCTTTGACCTGTTCTGCCACACGATTAAACTGTTTCAGGTCAACTATTTCTTGAGCAACACTGAGCATTGGTAATAGTAGGCAGGCAATAGTAATACAGACTTTTATCGCTTGAGAGTTTTTTTTAGTAAAGCATAACAAACAGTAATTCCTTAATAAGCAGTTCAGCATTTACGAAAATTGCATCAAGACAGTATAAAACTATTTCACCTGAGAGTTAAACCGTAATATTTACTTATTCATGCCATTTTTCGAACAAAATAACTGGCGAGTAAAGTGAATATGAAGGCAAAAAATATACAGGCGAGTAAACCGACTTGCTGATAAATTAGTCCTGACAGTACAGTACCAAGTAATCGCCCCATGGCATTAGCCATATAATAAAAGCCAACATCCATAGAAACACCTTCATCCCTAGCAAGGGCGACAATAAGATAACTATGCAGTGATGAATTCATCGCAAAAACAGCACCGAATATAAAAAGACCAATAATCAGTATTTCATTATTTTGTGGAAAAAAGTAGATAGCGAGACATAGAATTAATGTCACCAGCGCAAGTAATACTGACCAGAGTATGACTTGCTGATATGAGGTTTTTTTATCAATACCGCTAAGAAGTCTGAGTATTCTTGGTGCATTCGCTTGAATGATGCCATAAAAGATAATCCAACAAGCGAGAAAAGTTCCTATTGCTTGATGTTGCCACTGTAATTGACTTGCCAAATATACAGGTAAAGCAATGACAAACCAGACATCACGACCAGCAAACAAGCACAGACGCGCCGCGGATAAATAATTTAATGATGTGTTTTTTGAAAATAACTGACTAAATTTGGCTTTGTAACTTGTTTTACCGATATCACCACGTAACATAGGGAAAGCACTCAAAGCAACAATGACTAATGCAATGGCCATCAATAGTACTGATAATTGAAAGCCAAAAGTAGTCAGTAACAAGCCACCAAGAAAAAAACCAACACCTTTCAGCGTATTTTTTGAACCCGTGAGTAAAGCTACCCATTTGAATAGCTTGTTGTCTGACCCTTCACTATTTACTTTATCTATCAGTAACTTAACACTCGACTTAGCACTCATTTTGTTAAGATCTTTAGCAATACCCGACAATGCTTGAGCAAACATGACATAAACAACGCTTAAGTATTCACTTGGCAGCGCTAACATCAACAGGGCTGAAACCTGGATAACGGTACCAATTAACATGGTTTTGTTTAAACCAATACGAGCACCAAGCCAACCACCAACAAGATTTGTGATAACACCAAAAACTTCATAAAGAATGAATAATGTCGCTAACGCAAAAGGGCTATAACCTAACTGATAAAAATACAACAACACCAACATGCGCAATGCGCCATCTGTTAGGGTAAATGCCCAATAGTTAGCGGTGATTGCACTGTATTTTTTTACTGGTTGCGATAGTGAACTAAATGAAGCCAAACTATAACTCGTTAAGCTTAGCTTCAATAATGCAGCCATTGGAAACACTCAACCCGGCTTTACTACTTAAACTATTTGCTATTAAGGTCATCAGCTCAGCGGTACGATTTGCATAACCCCATTCATTGTCATACCATAAATACATTTTTAATTGGCTGCCATTAATCACCATGGTCGATAGTGCATCAACAACACAGGATCTGGCATCTGTTTTATAATCAACCGACACTAAAGGCTTAATTTCATAACCCAAAATTCCCTTGAGTTCACCTTCAGCGGCATCAGACATTAACTGATTGATTTCTTCAATAGTGACATCTCGCTGCATTTCAAAAACACAGTCAGTTAATGAGGCATTTGCTAGAGGCACTCTAACCGCATGACCGTTTAATTTTCCTGTTAATTCAGGGAATATATCAGTAATCGCTTTAGCTGAGCCGGTAGTCGTTGGAATTAAAGACAAACCACAAGCACGTGCTCGGCGTAAATCTTTATGTGGAGCATCTAATATGGTTTGGGTGTTAGTAATATCGTGGATGGTGGTCATGCTGCCATGTTTAATACCTACCGACTCTTGCAATACTTTAACAACTGGCGCTAAACAGTTAGTTGTACATGAAGCTGCAGTAACAATACTATGCTCATCAACTTGATATAAGTGCTGATTAACACCCATGACGATATTCACCATGTCACTATCCGAATCATCACCGGCTAACTTCATTGGCGCAGTAACAAGTACCTTTTGAACACCTTGAGTAAAGTAAGCTTGTAACTTTGCTTTATCACGCATAACACCAGATGCTTCAATAACAAGGTCGCATCCAGACCAATCTGTTGCTGCTATATCACCATTTTGGCTTACCGTTAACGAACTACCTTCAATATGTATAAGTTTATTTTCAGCTGTTGCCTCATATTGCCAACGACCATGAATAGAGTCAAAGTTAAGTAAATGCGCCAACGTTGGCGCATCACCTGCGGGATCATTAATTTGCACAAACTTCACTTCTGGCCAATGCCATGCAGCCCGTAAAATTAATCTTCCAATACGACCAAAGCCGTTTATACCTACTTTAATTGTCATTTTATTAACTCTTATTTCATCTGTTGTTAGTGGTAAGACTTCAATTGAACTCATATTATAAGACATAAAAAATCCTCTAAAAAAGAGGATTTTCCAAATTAACTATATTACCACTTTGTGACATCTTAATGACAAGCATTGACCACTGTAACTTATGTGCTTAAATTAATAGCTTTTAAACCATAAGTTATCATAAAAATATAAACCATATAGTGACAAAATAACGACATAATGCGGTTTACAGTTAAAATTAATTGTCAACTTATGCTTTAAACGTTGTCAGATTATGGATTAAGGACTAATTAAACAATCGCCATATCACCCTTACTTTGCAGCCAAATTTTCCTATCTGGACTGCGCTTCTTAGATAATAGCATATCCATAAGCTCCATGGTTTCACTGTACTCATCAATCGTTAACTGCACTAATCGACGTGTATTAGGATCCATGGTTGTTTCACGCAATTGCGGTGGGTTCATTTCACCCAAGCCTTTAAAGCGTTGCACGTTTACCTTACCACGTTTTTTCTCT
>JBKEHN010000239.1:0-3746 GCA_046710905.1 Colwellia sp. | reverse complement strand
TTAATCATGTTCATCCTGAACATAAAAAAGAGCACATAGCTCTTTATTTAGAATTCGGTTTTCGCCGATGATTGTAAAAGCCTTACCCTTTTAAAACAAGGGTTTTCAACAAGGTTTGAAAAATTAACAAGGGCTAAACAATAATGAAGTTCCGACTACCCTCTAATAAATCGATATTAGAAGGGGTAAATGATAAGACTATCAGCACCTAATCTACATAGCACTTTGCGGTAAAATCAGTAATACTATTTAATACTATTGATAGAGCATCGCTAATAATCAGGAAATCAAAGCTAGTGAGCCTACTTGCTCTGCTCTTTACTGTTCAGCGATTATAGCTAATGCCATTGCTTCTGCGATTTTAATGCCATCAATTCCCGCAGATAAGATGCCACCGGCATAACCAGCACCTTCGCCCGCAGGGTACAAACCTTGTGTATTAAGACTTTGTAAGGTCTGTTTATCTCGAGTAATTTGAATAGGTGATGAAGTTCGCGTTTCTACTGCGGTTAATGTTGCTTCTGCCATTGAGAAACCATTAATTTTCTTATTAAAAGCAGGCAAGGCTTCGCGCAGAGCTGCTATCGCATAATCGGGTAAGGTTTCACTTAAATCACAGAAAGTAACACCGGGCTTATAGGATGGAGCAACACTACCATGCTCCCCACTTTTACGCCCTGCAAGGAAATCGCCGACAAGTTGCACTGGTGCATCATAATTTTCGCCACCCAGTTTAAAGGCTTTCTCTTCTAAATTACGTTGGAATTCCATACCAGCCAGAACATAATCTCTTTTAGAAGCAAACTCACTCATCACAAAATCTGCGGGTTCAATGCCAACAACAATAGCACTATTAGCGTTACGCTCAAGACGGGAGTATTGGCTCATACCATTGGTCACTAAACGTCCCTCTTCCGAGGCAGCGGCAACAACAGTGCCACCAGGGCACATACAAAAGCTATAAACTGAACGGCCATTGCTACAATGATGAACTAACTTATAATCTGCAGAGCCTAAAATTTCATTACCCGCATTATCACCAAAACGTGCTTCATCGATGACTGATTGCTCATGTTCAATACGAAAGCCAACAGAGAATGGCTTTGCCTCAATGTAAACCCCTTTATCAAATAACATACTGAAAGTATCACGAGCACTATGACCAATAGCTAAAGCAATATGATTCGTTTCAATATGATCACCATTGGCTAAGGTTAAACCTGTCACTTTTTGATTTTGGTAACCTTCAATGCCCTGCGTTGTTGATTCATTGCCGTCAACATCAATAAAGTGGATATTATCAACACGTTGATTAAATCTAACTTCACCGCCTAATTCGAAAATCTTGGCACGCATCTGTTCAACCATAGTCACTAACTTAAATGTGCCAATATGAGGCTTACTTACGAATAAGATTTCTTCAGGTGCGCCAGCTTCTACAAACTCATGAAGTACTTTGCGGCTGTAATGCTTACGATCTTTAACTTGACTATAAAGCTTACCGTCTGAAAAAGTACCTGCACCACCTTCGCCAAATTGTACATTAGATTCAGTATTTAATATTTTTTTACGCCAAAAGCCAAAAGTGTCTTTAGTACGTTGTCTCACTTCTTGACCACGTTCTAATACAATAGGATTAAAGCCCATTTGTGCCAACACTAAACCAACAAATAAACCACAGGGACCCATGCCAATAACAACAGGACGATTTTTAAGGTTTTTTGGCGCTTGACTTACAAACTTATAAGCCATATCTGGTGTTGCTTTTACTTGCGTATCAGCATTAAATTTTACAAGTAACTCTTCATTAATATTCGTTTCAACATCAAGAGTATAAATTAGCACTATTTTATTTTTCTTACGTGCATCATAACCACGTTTAAACACGGTGAATTTTATTAACTGAACATCTTTAATGACAAGTTTAGTTAAAATAGCTTGTTCAAGTTCGTGCTCTTGATGATCAAGCGCGAGTTTAATATTGGTTAAACGAATCATTCTTTGAGATCCAGCATAGGAAGAGTAATATTTTTCACTATTTTACCTGTACGCCATCATTTTAGAAACAAGAGATTGAATTTGCTCTCAACAAAGGTATGATCGACACCACGATTAAGACAAAATTAATAGATTTAGATAAAGCCATGGCATTTGTAGTAACTGATAACTGTATATTATGTAAATACACCGACTGTGTCGCAGTGTGTCCCGCTGACGCCTTTTATGAAGGACCTAATTTTCTCGTTATAAGTCCTGACGATTGTATTGATTGTGACTTATGCCCTGTTGAGTGTCCCGCAGGTGCTATTTACCAAGAAGATGAAGTACCCGCTGACCAACGAGAGTTTATTGAGCTTAACGCTGAATTATCAAAACAATGGCCTAGAATTACCGAAGTTAAGGCCCCGTTAGTTGCAGCAAAAAAGTGGGACGGCGTTACCGATAAAATTCAGTATTTAGATATACAATCAGACGACTAGCCATCTAACAGAGTCATCTCCCTCTCAATCTATCGCTCTATGGGAAACCAGCTATACTAGATAATATATAATCACATTGGGGATATCTATGTGGCATAGCATAGAACAAGCGATTAGCGCTGATACTGGTAAAACCTTTCATATTTCTCAAACAAAAGAAATATCCACGGGTATAGGCAGCACCTCTTCATTAAGTAGTTTAATTGATAATAAAGCGCCCCCATCCAATTTATCGTTCAAAATTACCGACGGTAAGCGGTGTTATTTTTTAAAAATTAATAACAAAGATTATTTAGATCACTTTCAAGCCGAAGCTTACTCATTAAAGCAACTTAATACACTGGCTAATATTGCCAGCCCAATAGTAACCAGCATCGGCACCAGCTTAAACAAAAGCTTTTTAGTGTTAGATTATGTTGACTTTAGTAAAGCAAAACCTATGCTTTGGTATCAAATGGGGCAAAAACTGGCCCAAATGCATTATGAAACTCGCCATGGCCAATTTGGCTGGCAACATGATAATTTTATTGGTAATACAATTCAGCCTAATCACTGGAGCAGTAACTGGACTACTTTTTTTTCTGACCAACGTATTGCTTGGCAATTACAACTACTGTCAGAGCGCTCCGTTATGCTAGGTAATATTGAACATATCGCCCAAGTTTGTCACGATGTATTACTTCATCATCATGTAACGCCCTGCCTAGTACATGGTGACTTATGGCAGGGTAATACTGGCTTTACTGGTGAACAAGCAATAATTTTTGATCCTGCCTGCTATTATGGTGACAGAGAGGTAGATATTGCTATGACCGAATTATTCGGGCATTTCCCTGATGATTTTTATCATGGCTACCAAGCAGAATATCCTTTAGATGCCGGTTATGAACAACGAAAATTAGTTTATAACTTTTACCATATCCTAAATCATGCAAACGTTTTTGGTGGTATTTATATTAACCAAGCAAAAGCAGCATTATCACGAATAATGTCATTATCATTACATTAATAAATTAAAATACCATATAAATCAATGGCATATTTAATAATCATGAGAGCTATGGAGTATTTTTGGTAATGTAGTTAGAAATAGTCATACTTATACCAAACGTACTAATACAACTAATATCACTTTTCTTTTATTTACGGAGGCTATATGACACTTAAGCTCACTGAAAAACGTATTACTTGTCCACACTGTGGTCACCATTTACATGCAGCACTAGATGCCACCGCTGGCGATCAAGATTATTATGATGAATGCCC
>JBKEHN010000238.1:0-3779 GCA_046710905.1 Colwellia sp. | reverse complement strand
ATGGCTGGTGTTCGTACACCAACACGGCAATTCTCATCGTGCGTATTGATTGAGTGTGGAGATAGTTTAGATTCAATTAATGCGACATCAAGTGCTATTGTTAAGTATGTTTCTCAACGTGCAGGTATTGGTGTAAATGCGGGACGTATTCGTGCATTAGGGAGTACGATAAGAAATGGAGAAGCATTTCATACTGGATGTATTCCATTCTTTAAGCATTTTCAAACAGCTGTTAAAAGTTGTTCACAAGGTGGGGTTCGCGGCGGTGCTGCGACATTATTTTATCCATTATGGCATCTTGAAGTAGAAAGTTTACTGGTACTAAAAAATAACCGTGGCGTTGAAGAAAACCGAGTCCGTCATTTAGATTATGGTGTACAATTTAACAAGCTAATGTACCAACGCTTAATAAAAGGCGGTTCTATTACCCTATTTAGTCCTAGTGATGTACCAGGATTATATGATGCTTTCTTTGAAGACCAAGATAAATTTGAACGTTTATATGAGCAATATGAAAATGATGACTCTATTCGTAAAAAACGTATAAAAGCCATTGAATTATTTACTCTATTTGCTCAAGAACGTGCAAGTACTGGTCGTATATATTTACAAAATGTTGATCACTGTAATACCCATAGTCCATTTGAACCAACTAAAGCTGCTATTCGTCAGAGTAACTTATGTTTAGAAATAGCTTTACCTACTAAACCAATGAATGACATTAATGATGAGAATGGTGAAATTGCCCTTTGTACATTATCTGCATTCAACCTAGGTGCTATCGATTCTTTAGATGAAATAGAAGGATTAGCTGATTTAGCTGTACGCGCGTTAGATTGCTTATTAGACTATCAAGATTACCCCATTGCTGCTGCACAAAGTGCAAGTATGGCCCGTAGAACATTAGGTATAGGTGTTATCAACTATGCCTATTATCTTGCTAAAAATGGTCTTTATTACTCAAATGGTAGTGCAAATAACTTAACACACCGTACTTTTGAAGCGATTCAATTTTATTTGTTAAAAGCGACAAACCAATTAGCAATAGAGCAAGGTCCCTGCCCTAAATTTGATGAAACCCGCTTATCAAAAGGGATTTTACCGATTGATACTTATAAAAAGGCAATCGATGATATTACTGGTGAGCCCCTTCATCTTGATTGGGAGAGCTTACGTGAAAGTAT
Organism: Colwellia sp.; assembly: GCA_046710905.1. Classification (GTDB taxonomy): domain Bacteria; phylum Pseudomonadota; class Gammaproteobacteria; order Enterobacterales; family Alteromonadaceae; genus Colwellia. The sequence continues at coordinate 2,595 of JBKEHN010000238.1, read as the reverse complement.
TAAAAAATATGGTGTAAGAAACTCCACTGTCTCTGCGTTAATGCCATCAGAAACATCGTCACAAATATCTAATGCAACTAATGGTATCGAGCCACCTCGTGGTTTAATAAGTATTAAGGCTAGTAAAGATGGTGTATTAAAACAAGTTGTTCCTGAATATGAAAAACTTAAAGGCAACTATGAATTACTATGGAATATTCCAGATAACCAAGGTTATTTAGAACTTGTTGGTATCATGCAAAAGTTTGTCGACCAAGCTATATCGGCAAATACTAATTATGATCCAAGCAAGTTTGAAGGCGGTAAAGTACCTGTTAAGCAAATATTAAAAGATATACTCACAGCTTATAAATTGGGTATTAAAACACTTTATTATCATAACACCCGTGATGGTGCTAGTGATGACATTGAAGTTGAAGACGATGGATGTGCTGGTGGTGCTTGTAAAATTTAATCGTTTTATATCATCTATTATACACCCAAATTTAATCTATCAATATAAAGCCTAGTAAAGTACTAGGCTTTTGCTACTACAGCAGTGTAGTCTCAAAGGAATCTACTCATGACGTATACCACGTTTAATCAAACCCCGAATAACGCCCTACTAGAGCCAATGTTTCTAGGCAATAGCGTTAACGTTTCTCGCTATGATCAACAGCGTTTTATAGCCTTTGAAAAACTAATTGAAAAACAACTTTCTTTTTTTTGGCGTCCAGAAGAAGTAGATGTATCAAAAGACAGAGCCGACTGGCAAAGCCTAACCGATTCTGAAAAACACATCTTTATATCTAATTTAAAATATCAAACGCTCTTAGATTCAATGGCTGCTCGCTCGGTAAATGCTGTGTTTTTACCTTTAGTATCCTTGCCTGAAGTAGAAACGTGGGTAGAAACTTGGGCCTTTAGTGAAACTATTCACTCTCGCTCTTACACACATATTTTACGTAATTTATTTACTGAACCTGGTGAGATTTTCGATGACATCATCGTTAATCCTGCCATTTTAAAACGCGCTTCTAGTATTGCTAAATACTTTGATGAGGTAATTTTAACAACACAGTTACTTCAATCACAAGGCGAGGGAACCTATGAAGTTGAAGGTAGAACTGTTGAAGTTACTACCAGAAAGCTTAAAGAGCGTTTATATCTTGCTGTTTGTTCTGTTAATGCGCTAGAAGCTATCCGTTTTTACGTCAGCTTTGCTTGTTCATTTGCTTTTGCTGAGCGAGAGTTACTTGAAGGTAATGCCAAGATTATTAAGCTAATTGCACGTGATGAAGCACTTCATCTAACGGGTACTCAACATATGCTTAATAATTGGAAATCAGGTAAAGATGATCCTGAAATGAAAGTTATTAGTGAAGAGCTTCGTGATGAAGGATTACAAATTTTCTTAGATGTTGTTGAACAAGAAAAAGAATGGGCTCAGTATTTATTTAAAGATGGTTCAATGATTGGACTTAATGCAGATATTTTAAATCAATACATTGAATATATTTCTAATCAACGTTTAACCGCTATCGGTTATGACGCGCCTTATGACATTAAAAGTAATCCGTTACCTTGGATGAATGCATACCTTGTTAGCGATAATGTGCAAGTTGCTCCGCAAGAAACTGAAATATCAAGCTATCTAGTTGGTCAGGTTGACTCATCTGTAGATGTAGATGATTTTGATGGCTTTGACTTGTAATAAAAGCAGAGGATATTTGCCTTAATTACTATGAAAACAAAACATACGCCTACAAACTTGGAAAATACCATTAAATTTATGCCAAAAATAAACGTTCAAGGTAAAGTTGTTCATTATGATAATAATGAACAGACGTTACTTGATTGTTTAGAGTCGGCTAATGTAGAAGTACATTATCATTGTCGTGATGGGTTTTGTGGTGCGTGTCGAGTAACACTTGTAGAAGGCCAAATAAACTACCCCTTAGGTGAGCCTTTAGCTTTTGTTGGTGACAATGAGATATTACCTTGTTGTTGCGTCCCGGTTACTGATATTAGTTTACTAATAGACTAATATCAGATAAATTATTTAGTATAAAAAACAACAAAGATCAGCTCACATCTAACGCTAATCCTATTCCTTTCATCACTCTATCTATCTGTAATGAAAGCTGATAAAACAAGCTATCAAAGTCTTCTTGTTTATCATCATGAACCGCTATATCAAGTGCTTTAGTTACTTCAAATAAATCCATAGCACCAACAGAGCATGCTACACCTTTTAATGTATGTGCAAGATGTTTTACTGAATCGAAATCCTGCTGCTGTATCGCATTTTGTAATTTGTTCCCATCTAGATGGTGGTCTTGATAAAACATCACTAATATCTCTTTAAATAATACTTCATCGCCCAATACATTACTGATACCGATATAAAAATCAATACCATCATAGTTTGTCATAATTATATTTCCTGAAAATGATTGTTTTTATCTATATCGTCAGTATTCATCGGACTAGTGACGACTTTATCACATTCATCTATTGTGATAACAATTTTTATATCAACGACTTAGTGTTGCAGCCATGTTCTTTAGCATCATAAAGTACTCGTCTGCCTACTTTAATAATTCATCAAGCCTG
>JBKEHN010000237.1:0-3793 GCA_046710905.1 Colwellia sp. | reverse complement strand
TCAAAAAACACATTAAATGCAGGCTCATCAAATTGAATAATATCAACACCAGCCGCCTCTAATTCTTTGGCCTCTTGGTTGAGTATTATGGCAAATTCCCAGGCGAGCTTTTCACGACTTTTATAATAGTCATCATAAAGCGTATCTATCATTGTCATGGGACCGGGTAGGGCCCACTTTATGGGTTGCTTGGTTTGCTGACGTAAAAATTTGGCATCTTCAACAAAAACCGGTTTTTGGCGAGAAACAGCACCAACCACCGTTGGCACACTTGCATCATAACGATCACGAATTTTAACGGTTTTACGTTTCTCAAAGTCAACGCCGTTGAGGTGCGCAAGAAACGTAGTGACAAAATGTTGGCGCGTTTGTTCACCGTCACTGACAATATCAATATCAGCTTGCTGTTGATCGTGTAATGACAAACGTAAGGCATCTTTTTTGCCCGCAATTAATTCGTCACCTTGCAATTTCCAGGGTGACCAAAGTGTTTCAGGCTCTGCAAGCCATAAGGGCTTAGGTAAACTACCAGCGGTTGAGGTAGGTAACAGTATTTTGTTAAGAGATGTTTTCATAATAAATGATGCCGTATATTTAGAGTAATTGTTGAACCTGCTATTTAAGGTAACTATTGAACGTGCGATTAACCTAGCTATTAAACATAATTAGCAGACCATCGCTCAAGTACAGTTTGGTAAGGTTTGATAAAGTTTTCCTCAGCAAATTTTCCCTGCTCATTAGCCATCTGACTACGTTCTTTTCGATCATAAACAATGTGAGTTAATGAATGATCTAGGTTCTTCAAATTGGGTTGATAGCATTTACCTGCCACAGCATTAGCATTATAAATCTCAGGTCGGTATATTTTTTGAAAAGTTTCCATGGTGCTAATGGTGCTTATAAGCTCAAGGCTAGTGTAATCATTAAGCAAATCACCAAAAAAGTGAAAGGCCAAAGGTGCAACACTGTTTGGTGGCATAAAGTAACGAACCTGTAAGCCCATTTTTTTGAAATACTGCTCAGTCAAAGAAGATTCATTTGGCTGGTATTCAACACCTAATAGGGGATGCTGATTTTCAGTCTGATGATAGGTTTTGGTATCAGAAACACTGAGACATATTACTGGTGGCTTATTAAAGTGTTGCTTGTAAGCGCTAGAATTTACAAAATATTTAAAGAGCTTGCCATGTAGATCGCCAAAATCATCTGGAATGCTAAATTTAGGTTGATTCTTATTATGATCCAACAACAATACGCTAAAATCATAATCTCGCACATAAGAGGAAAAATTATTCCCTACAATGCCTTCAATGCGTTTGTTAGTTTTATGATCAACAATATTTGTTTTCAATATTTCAATCGATGGGAAGGTACGGCCACTGCCTTCAATATCGATATCAACAGAAATTATTTCAAGTTCGACAGAATAACGATCTGCTTGGGTATTATCCCAATGCGCCAAGGCATTAAAACTATTATCAATCATCTTCAAGGCGTTACGCAAGTTCGCCTGACGGCTGCTTCCTCTCGCTAAATTAGCAAAGTTAGTCGTTATACGCGTATTGTCTGAGGGTTGATAATTTTCATCAAGAGAAGTGCTCTTAATAGTAAAAGTAAAGTCTGTATTCATAGTGATCCGGTATCCTATTCCTCAGGTGAAAGCTGAGATAAAAGCTGAAGTAAAATCTTGCGATAAAACCTAAATGTATTTTTTGCTCTTACTGAACTTCCCAGTCTGACTTTCTTCCCAGTCACTGGCCTTTACAGTAATTATTGATTTGTGCCTATGTTCTTATTAATAATCAACGGTAATATTGTCTAGCGTTAATAGTAGAGTAGGTTTTATACGTGGATCGGTACACGATGAAAAGTGCATTTATTTCACATCCGTCATGAGGAATATTCATGATGTTTTTTATTCGAAAGTTTAAGATATAAGTTATAGTAATCAGCTTGATGCGAACATAAATACATTTACGTCTTTATGTTTATCCCTGATTACATTAAAAGGTAAACTAAATGAGTGAATTGCTGTTGTTGATTATATATTGCGCGTTACTAGGCAGTATTGTTGGTTTTTTGGCAGGACTGTTAGGTATTGGTGGAGGCTTAATTCTTGTGCCAGCACTGAGCAGTCTTTTACTTCATTTTGAGGTTTTACCCGTTGAACAGGTAATCATCGCGGCAATTGCTACATCATTGGCATCGATATTATTCACCTCAACGTCTTCAGCAATTGCTCATCATAAAAATGGCAATGTACCATGGGACTTAGCCCCTTGGATAATGACGGGAGTTGCCCTTGGTGCCCTTATCAGTGGTTTTATGGCAGCACTGTTACCAGAAAATATTATACGTTTAGTCTTTGCTGTGTGTGCGGTACTCATCGCGTTTAAGATGCTATACAGCAGTACAAAAAGTGATTCTTCAACAGGACGTCAATTACCCAGTAAAGGTGTATTAACTATTTTTACTACGATTACAGGCGGGTTGTCTGCCATGATAGGTATCGGTGGTGGAGCACTATTAGTGCCCTTGTTAACGTTTTTCTCACTTGATATGAAAAAAGCCATAGGGTGTGCCTCGGCTTGCGGTATTGTCATCGCATTATTTGGTTCAATAGGTTACATCAGTTCAGGTAGTACTCTATTTTCTTTAGAAGATGGATTTGCTGGGTTTGTATATTTACCTGCCTTATTGGGTATTGTTTGTACTTCTTGGTTTACGGCGCCGTTAGGAGCTAAATCGACACAGTATTTACCCGTTTCAACGATCAAAAAAATCTTCGCGGCGTTATTGTTAGTTATGGCTGCCAATATGACTATTAATTAAAAGGAAGGTTATGGCGTGTTCACAAAGAGACCCCATTATCTTTCAATTATCTTTCAATTGGCTTTCTAAATGTCCGCCACAGTGACGCCAAGCCTATCAATTAATTAATCACAATAAATATGTGATTAGCTGTAATAGTTAGAGGTTATAGCAAATTGATTAAGTTCTTTCCCGCTCAGCGAGAATTAAAAGGCTTAGAGGCAAGGCATTGATTGAAGAGAATAGTTATTCAGGATAATAAGCTCCTGCATTCTCTAATAAGCTGCATCCATGCAGCGTCCTTGTTAAAATTAATAACGCTGCAAATAAGCCTTTTAAACTGGCTCTTGGCAGCTGTCTCGACAGCCAAGAACTGCGTTAAATTTATTTGATTTAGAGTGACTAAACCTAAACAAATTTGCCTTGTTATTGAACATCGAGCACAGCCCTGAGTTGGGAAAGAAATTTAATCAAATTAGTATTACATTGGTTTAAATTTAAAGATGAATTGGTTACTTTAACGTTAGGATTTTAATATCATGACTTTACAGTAATTTAGCTATAAAATCAGCCTATCTATTAGACATAGACGTATGAAAAGTAATTTTTATAAAATTCATGTTTAACTCTATAAACCATAAACCATAAACCATAAAACAGCCTATTTATTAGTTGAGAATAAAAAGATGTTAATACGCACTTTGTTCGTTAGTCTTATTTGTACATTGATGTTTGGTTGCGCCAGTTCAAATAACTCCGGTAGTATGTATAGCCCCGAAGAAATCAATGCATACTGGTTTACCAAGAACCTTAAACGAGAAGGGGTGGTAGCCACTGACTCGGGGTTGCAGTATAAAGTTTTAGAGAAAAGCTCTGGTTGTAAACCTGATCCTAATTATAAAGTTACTGTGCACTATAAAATGTTGTCAGCTAAATCAAAAAAAATTATCGACAGTAGTTATCAACGTGGTGGCCCCGATAA
>JBKEHN010000236.1:0-3800 GCA_046710905.1 Colwellia sp. | reverse complement strand
TTGGTATCCGCCAAGCGGCGAACTTTATTGCCAAACGTTTTGACGAAGTAGGTCTTACGCCAGCAAAGAGCGCACCTGACTTTAAACAACAATACTCAGTACAACGAATTACCCCTGATACACTTACAGTAGAAATAAATGGTCAAAAAATTTCGAGTCAATCCTTATCAATGGCCTCAACAGAAACTGATTTTAAATGGAAAGAAAATCAGTCAATAAGTAATTTACCCGTAAATATTGTAATGATTACTGAACACGATAATATGCGTAAATCGTTGCGCGCGTTAAATAACCAAGGTGGGCAGCATTTAGTCTTGCTTCATCCTAATCATCAAGAAAGCTTCAAACGCTATCAAGATTACTTTGCCAAAGGGTTAACTAAACTTATTAACAAAAGCAGCACAAGACAGGGTGGTGTTATCGTTATCGCGGTAACTGATATTAGTAAAGTGAAAACGTTTAGTGTTAAAGGTACCGCCAAGGTTACCGACACATTATTAAGTAATGTGGTTGGTGTTTTACCGGGTAAAAGCAAAGCAAACGAAATCGTACTTTACTCTGCTCATTATGATCATTTAGGTATTAAATCAACCATTGATTCAAGTCCTAACAATAAAGTATATAAATCCAGTGAGATATTTAATGGCGCCAACGATGATGCTTCAGGTGTTTCAGCCATTATCAATTTAGCGAATCACTTTACCAAAATGAATAATAATGAAAGAACCTTAATGTTTGCTGCCTTTAGCGCCGAAGAGATTGGTGGTTTTGGCTCACGTCATTTCTCTACTCAGTTAGAGCCAATAACGATAACAGCCATGATTAATATTGAAATGATCGGTAAACCAGCTATTTTTGGTGATGGTACTGTTTGGATGACAGGTATGGATCGTTCGAATTTAGGTGAACAACTCAACCAAGCATTAGCACCACAAAATCTAACGATTTATGCTGACCCTTACCCTAAACAAAACTTATTCTATCGTTCAGATAATGCAACGTTAGCAAGATTAGGTGTACCTGCTCATAGCTTTAGTAGTACGCAGCTTGATACAGACCCGCATTACCATCAAGTTACTGATGACATTAACAGCTTAAACTTACCCTCAATGTTACAAGTGATAAAAATGCTAGCAATAGCGACAACGCCCTTGGTTGATGGCACTATTACACCATCTCGTATTGACCCGAATAAAGTAAAACGCAACGGACTTATTTACTAGCTAGCATACCTCGTTAATTAGAGAGTAATGATTGTCGCTGGCCAGCTCAAAAAATACGCTAAGCGGCAATCACTTCTAATGGACAACGTAACTGATATTCCAAGCGACTCTTCTTCTCTACTTGAAAGCCATGCCGCAAGTACAAGCCTCTGGCTCGGTTCTTCAATAAAACATTTAACGTGATCGGTAAGCATAACTGTAAAGCGCGCTTCTTGACTACCGTAATGACCCTACTGCCAATACCTTTCCCCTGATACTTAGGCATAATTTGAATCTGCCTAATATGTAAACTTTTACGGGTATTATTCAGTGCCACTACGCCCATTTTCACTAAGCCAATAGGTTTACGGTTAGCTAAAATTATATGGCTTTCATAAAAATTCTCTTTGATACTGTCTAAATGCTGCTCGTCTGTCATACGAATACCTGCAGCGAGCAAATGTTGAGTCATGGTTTTTCTCCGTAACTCTAACAAAAAATCTATATCTTCATGTTTAACTTTTCGAAAGCCAACGGTAAATTTCATTTACTGGAGTTTCCATGGTCGCTTAAATCAAGTCATATCACTAAGTTTACTTCTTTTCACCGGTTCTAAACACCTGTTGGTCGTAATTTTATAACAATCTATCGAGCTTTCATTGAATTAGCTCTATATAATGAGGCACACTAGGGAAAATGTAAATCAGATGAGAAAAGTATGACATTTAAAAAATCCCTCTTAGTTATTGCTGTCACCTCGGCTCTACTTAGTGCTTGTTCAGAAGATAAAGCAGCACCACAAAGCAATCAACAATTAACAGCCCCAGCTAATGAAAAATCGGTTAACGTAGCGACAGCCTCAGAGCAAGCCAATGCGTTGTTTGATAACATCTTTAACCAAGAAGTTGATCGTGATCCTACATGGCAAACCTATTTAGGAATAAAAAAAGATTACGACAAGTGGCATGATCTGTCGCCAGAAAATGAAGAAAAAGAACTCGCTTTCGCTAAAAGTAATTTAGCTTTAATACAAGCTATTGAAGTGAATACGCTTGATACACAAAGTCAAATTAGCCACAGTTTATACATACAAAAATTAGAAAACCGTATCGAAGATTATCAATGGCGTTTACATAATTATCCTGTTAATCAAATGTTTGGTACACATTCACAAATACCTGCTTTTTTAATTAATCAACACTCAATCAGTAATATCAAAGAAGCAGAAGATTATATTACCCGTGTTAATGGCGCTCAAAAGTTACTAGAGCAGCTTGTTGAGCAACTTAAACTGCGTGAAATTGAAGGAATTATTGCACCTAAATTCGTTTTTCCTCACGTTATTAGGGACTCAAAAAACATTTTGGTAGGCGCCCCCTTTGATAATGCACCTAACAGTACTATTTTTGCCGATTTTATCGGTAAAGTTGATAAACTTAGCATTACTAATGAAGAGAAGTCTGCCTTAATTACGGGTATAAAAACAGCACTAATCGACAGTTTAAAACCTGGTTACGAACAATTAGTAACCTATTTAACCACACTTGAGAAAAAAGCAGACACCCGCGATGGCGTATGGAAATTTCCAAACGGTGAAGCCTTTTACAATAATGCTTTAAAACGTACTACCACAACTGATTTAACCACGGAGCAAATTCATGCCATCGGTTTAAGTGAAGTATCACGTATACATACTGAAATGCTTGTCATCCAAAAAACCGTAGGATTTGACGGAAGCCTTAATGACTTTTTTGACTTTATGCGTAACGACAAGCAGTTTTACTACCCTGCTACCGATGAAGGGAAACAGCGTTACTTAGATGAAGCCGTAGCACTTATCGATGATATGGAAGGCCGTTTAGACAGCTTATTTTTAACCAAACCAAAAGCGACACTAAAAGTTAAAGCCGTGGAAGGTTTTAGAGAAAAATCTGCTGGTAAAGCCTTTTATCAGAGCCCTTCACCTGATGGCTCTCGTCCAGGTATTTACTACGCTAACCTTTATGATATGAAAGCCATGCCTAGTTATCAAATGGCTGCATTAGCTTACCATGAAGGTATTCCTGGTCATCATATGCAATTAGCAATCAAGCAAGAATTAACCGGTATCCCAAAGTTTCGTAAATTTGGTGGATATACCGCCCATACTGAAGGTTGGGGATTATATTCTGAAATGATCCCTAAAGAAATTGGTCTCTACCAAGACCCATATTCTGACTTTGGTCGTTTAGCAATGGAACTATGGCGCGCGTGTCGTTTAGTAGTTGATACCGGTATTCACACTAAACAATGGACACGTAAACAAGGTATTGAGTATTACGCTCAAAATACACCAAACTCACTGTCAGATGCGGTTAAAATGGTCGAACGCCATGTCGTTATGCCGTCACAAGCAACCGCTTATAAAATTGGTATGAACAAAATAATACAACTTCGCGAGCACGCTAAAGTTACATTAGGTGACAAGTTTGATATTCGTGAGTTTCATGACGTAGTGTTAAAAAATGGACCCGTTCCATTAAACGTATTAACTCATTTAGTGGATAGCTATATCACTCAAAAAAAAGTATAACAACTTTGAGTTTACGCAGTAAATAA
>JBKEHN010000235.1:0-3828 GCA_046710905.1 Colwellia sp. | reverse complement strand
ATTTTTACTACGATAAAAGTACTTTTCAGTTTAACTAGGGCTAAAAAACAAGCTATTAATTGTAATTACGCAAACAACTATTATGGCGATCAATACTGTCAGCAACAGAGTAAATAATTATTAATATCTACTTATGGCGATAAGGTATTCGCTAATAGATATTATTAGAATATAGCGAATTTATTTGATGAAATTTATTACAATAAGGCGATGTTCTTAGGTGGTATGTCAGTAGAAGAACGTAATGCTAAGCTCAGTTTTAGTTATCAGATATAAAGGATAAATTTAAAGTAACTCTACTCTGTATTATTAAATAAAAAGCCAGTAGCTCATCACAAGCTTCTGGCTTTTTTCTCTTTATTTCATTTATTCTTTAACAATAACACCAGATTTCATCACAAAATCTACATCAAGTAATTCTTTAATGTCTTCTAGTGGGCTGTTATCCATCGCGATAATATCAGCTATTTTTCCTGCCTCTATAGTGCCTAATGAGTCAGACTTACCAATTAAATCGGCGGCATTAACTGTCGCTGTTTTTAAAATATCTTGCGTGTTCATTCCGGCGTTAAACATCAATACGGCTTCTTTACCATTGTTACCGTGTTTAGATACGCCGCTATCTGTTCCATAAGCAATATTTACGCCTGACTTGTATGAACGCTTAAAATTTTCAATCATATCGCCACCGACTCTAATCGCTTTAGCGCTAATCGCTGACGACATAAAATGGGTATTTTTAGCCAAATCAACGACGGTATCACCAGCCATTAACGTAGGTACAAGATAAGCACCGGTTTTCTTGAATAATTTTATACTTTCTTCATTGGCATAACTGCCGTGTTCAATACTATCAACACCGGCTCGTAACGCCGCATTTATACCCGCTGCCGCATGGGCATGACTCGCTACTTTTCTACCTAAAGCATGCGCAGAATCAACCACTTCTCTTAACTCATCATTAGCCATTTGCTGACCAGTACCTGTATCTGTATCAGATAAAACACCACCGGTAGAGGTTATTTTAATTACGTCAGCACCAAATTTAATTGCACGTCGTGTCGCACGGCGACAATCATAAGGGCCATCACATACTGTTTTAGCAGTATGCATCTCTAACAAAGCGGGGTTCATACCATCAACATCACCGTGACCGCCGGTTACAGCAACATTACTACCCGCTGCAATTATTCTTGGCCCTTGAAGATAACCTTTAGCAATACCATCACGTAATGCATAACTTTGCTCGGGGCTGCCACCTAAATCTCTCACTGTAGTAAAGCCTGCCATTAGTGTTTTTTTAGCAAAGTAAGCACTTTTTACTAGTTTGTCTGCATCAGACATTTTGAGCTTTTCACTATCATTTTTAGGACCTAACTCTCCTTGTAAATGGACATGCATGTCCATTAGGCCCGGCATAACAAAGCTAGTTGATAAATCAATTAACAGTGCTTCTTTATCTATTGTATTTACCGGTATGAAACCAGATTTAAGTGCGGTAATTACGCCATCTTTAACGACAATTGTTTGTTTAGTTAGTGGCGACTTTCCCGGAACGGTTAACACCTCGCCTGCATGTATCACTTGGGTTTGCGCCATAGTTTGCGCCGATATTAAGGTCGACAGTGTTAGACCGAATAACGTAGAGGCTTTCAATAAAGGTTTCATGATATTCCTATTTTTATGGTTTATTACTCACCATAGCAAGGTTATCTATTGTGGGATATTCAAATACGTTTAATAAACGAAATTCGTCGTTGAATAACTAATGTTGCTAGTTAAGAGAAGGTGATGTTTAATAATAGAATAGTTATACCAATTTCATTAAATTATTGTCCACTTGTGCTAATTAAAATAATCCATGACCGCGTTGCTTGCAATCCCAATAGCCAGCTATTACTCAATCGAGCGCCTTGTCCTGATTTATGTTCTCTACCCACAACAAGATCACAAACTTAATGAAAATGGTATTATAAATGAACCAATGCCAATTATTGGTGTTTCCAATACAAACTCTTCAAAGCAACAGCCCAATGATTTTTTCTTTAAAGTATTCTAACGTAACATTTCAGGTAAAAATTCTTTGTTTATAATGTGGTATTAAAACGTTTGTGGCTGTTAATGTTTGCTATAAATACATGCGAAAATTTATTAACATATTTAGACTTATCTGCTGTAGAGACATAAATACTTTTTTAATTTGTTCTAAATCGGTTCTGTTTAACTGTTTAATTTTAATACCAATTAAGCCCACCCCCTGTGTCAGGATTGTTGTCGAACTTATCTTACTTAGTCCCAAGTGCTTCTTTATTATCGCCTAACATACCTTTAGGATAAGGTGATTTTAGGCACGTTCAGAGCCAAAAATAGTACGTGCTAAATCGATATCAAAGAGGAGGATTTGTATCTAGCTAAATTACTATTTTATATTTTTTGTAATAGTATCCACGCAGACAAAAACGTATTTGTTACTAGGTTGTAACTAACGTGATTTTATTAAATAAATGCATAGGAATAATAAATATAACAATGGGATGGCTACCCCCAATGGAAAATATTAGCTTAAATGCTGGGCAAGTCTCAATTAATCGAATTTACATGATTAAGACTAGCGTATATAATTTGGTCATAGGAATGCACGTTTCAAAACTAGATCGGGATTGGCTATCGACCTCCTTTTTTGTCATTCATTTCGGATTAACAATGAAACATAGCTTAAACGCCTCAAAGCAGAGTGTTTAGTTGTGTTTACCGACAAGGATAAATGTAAAAAGGTATTACTTTCACCAATCACTTTAGTGCACAATATAAATCCAAAACTAGACATGTGATTTATACTGAAATTTGTTGAAATGTTAGGTTTATATCCCCCTCGGTTATACCTTTGCTCTTGAGAATGGTCATTTAGTCCCAATTATTTCATTTGACGATAAAGTAGACTGTTGTGTTATTCCATATGAGAAAGGCATAACAAAAATAAATAGTTTAAAAGCTATTTTAGTTCAATCATAAAAAGTCAATAAAATTGTGAGAATTAACTCGTTTTTTGAGAAGTTAGTGAATATCTTATGAATACAAAATAGAGAAAATCATTTCTCTAAATATATACCAAGATCCAAAGGTTGAATTAAATGAGCGTAAATAAAATAATATCTAGCGTCAAACTTTTAGTTAGCACATCACTTATTTATTCTTGCAAAAGTAAGGCTCTATACTAAAGCGAGAACGATTTACGAAAATTGTTTTCTCTGTTAATTTATCGTAACTGATAAGGTTATTATGAAGAATCAATCAATTAACGTTCGGAAAATATTCTTTCTTAATAGTATTATTTTTATTCTAGTGAGTTATATATTATTTGGAACTTATCTTTTGAAAAATGAATCATCACTTTTCAAAGCGAATAAAATTACAGTTGATGTGAGCTTATCAGCCTTAATTGAGCCCCCAACTCATTTAAAAGTTATAAGCACAATATTATTTTTTCATGATGTCTATCTGTATAAAGAAAGGCTCGTTGTCGCGAATAGCCACAGGTCAGAGAACACCGTTATAATCCCATTTTATGCACTATTTACTCATACATTAGTAGATTTACTCGCGCCTATTACCATCTTATTTGTTGTGCTATTAACATCAATGATGTGCATGATATTGATTAATATAAAAAAATATAACGGTAAGTTAAAACCTATCTACCCAAAAGTAGACGCTTTATTAAAGTCTTTTGATCATAACCATCAAGAAATGAAAAATGAAGGTGGACTTATCTATTTAGAAACGGTAATAGACAATTTAATAGAACAAACGGCTAATAATAAAGTAAAA
>JBKEHN010000234.1:0-3937 GCA_046710905.1 Colwellia sp. | reverse complement strand
TCAGAATGTGATCAAAGGTTATACGCCGCAAAAGTGGATGGCCGCAACAAAGTCGTCTGTGCATAGTATCGACTAGGGTATAGACTTCTCCCATCTCGCGCAGGAGCGTAAATACATAAATCGTATAAGGCTCATGTTTTGTTATATTCTATCAAAGTATTTTGTTGTCTCAAATTTGAATTACTGGGTGGCTGCAATAGGTACATTCTTTTCACACAGCTTTGAATAGCGTATGACTGATTTTGGTTAGTAGTTGCCCTAAAGAGTAACCAGTAACTAACGTATAAAGCGCCCAGAGTGATCGTTAATAATTAAAAATTGACTGGCAGCTATGGTAGCAAAGCGCACTATTTATTATGATAAATAGTGCGCTTAAATTTGCTCAGTAACAGAGTAAAAACAGACGTAATCTCCACATATAATTCTATTTAATTGCTCAGTTTCTTAGGTTAACTCTATATTTTATGAATGGCCCTTTTGCAGAGTTTAAAGACTCTAGACAAAATTTAAAAGTAAACTGGAGCCCAAACAAGCAGCTTAAATTGCTCCAGTTGATTGGCAACAATTATAATCTCTATACAGTAACTATTTATAAAGTTAGTTACTGTGGCGGCTCAACAGGCAAATAAATCTAGAAGGGTATCGAAATTGTAGGAATAAAGGTGAATTCCCATTCCCACCAAAATCTATCGTATTGAATAGCACTACCCATTCTGGCTCGTAAGATATGTCTTGCGTGAATGTAAGTATTTAGCAAAGCATTCAAAGGCCTTGAAAAGTGAGTTTAACCCTACGGGATAGAACTTGGTATTAAACTTCAACCCAAACATGGGCCTACCTACAAGTAATTATCCAGTGTAATTAATTTCACTTTGTATGTGTCGATATAGATTTTAACGTTGGGCATAAACAAAATTCCAAAAGTAATTCTCATGTTGCCGTGAATTCTCAACTTAAGTGGCGTTGAGCAACACCGTATTGCACCAGATGATCTCAGTTGGATGGTTTTTTGCACACTCTTGGTGCGAATGAATTTATTATAAAGTTTAAAATACCTCTAACTCATTAACTAATAAGATAAATTTATGTTGGCATATGAATTGTATTATTAAATTATCAGAAGTGTAAAAACTATAACTAGAGGTTAACCATGAAATTAATTAGCGCAATCATAAAACCATTTAAATTAGACGATGTCAGAGAGGCTATTTCTGAAATAGGCGTCGAAGGTATCACAGTCAGTGAGGTTAAAGGTTTTGGCCGTCAAAAAGGGCATACCGAATTATACCGCGGTGCTGAATACCAAGTCGATTTCTTACCTAAAGTAAAGTTAGAAATTGCGGTAAATGAAGAGCTTGTTGAGCGCTTAGTAGAAACTATTACGAAAGCAGCTTACACCGGAAAAATTGGTGACGGTAAGATTTTTGTTTATAACCTAGAGCAAGCTATCCGTATTCGTACGGGTGAGTTAGATTCTGAAGCACTTTAAAGGAGAATGATTATGGAACAAAATATATTTCAATTACAGTACGCTTTAGACACTTTTTATTTTCTTATTTGTGGTGCGCTGGTAATGTGGATGGCTGCTGGTTTTTCAATGCTAGAAGCTGGCTTAGTACGCGCTAAAAACACGACTGAAATTTTGACTAAAAACGTCGCGTTATATGCAATCGCTTGTATCATGTATCTTGTCGTTGGTTACGATATTATGTATGGCGGTGGTATTTTCTTAAACGGTATAGGGCTTGACGGTGCTAGTGACGCAGAAGCACTTGTTGGTACTGTGCTTGCTGAATCAGCCGAGGCTGGCTTTGACGGTGGTGCGGTTTATTCAAACGCTTCTGATTTCTTCTTCCAAGTAGTTTTTGTTGCTACAGCGATGTCGATTGTCTCAGGTGCTGTTGCTGAACGTATGAAACTTTGGGCTTTCTTAGCATTCTCAGTTGTTTTAACTGGTTTTATCTATCCGATGCAAGGTAGCTGGACTTGGAATGGTGAAGCTGTATTTGGCTTGTACACTTTAGGCGACTTAGGTTTCTCTGATTTTGCTGGTTCAGGTATTGTTCATATGGCAGGTGCTTCTGCAGCATTAGCTGGTGTTTTATTACTGGGTGCTCGTAAAGGTAAATACGGTAAAGACGGTAAAGTTAATGCTATTCCTGGTGCTAACTTACCAATGGCAACATTGGGTACGTTTATTTTATGGATGGGTTGGTTTGGTTTTAATGGTGGCTCAGTGTTAAAACTAGCTGACATTAATAGCGCTAACTCTGTTGCTATGGTGTTTTTAAATACCAACGCAGCAGCAGCAGCAGGTGCAATTTCAGCACTTGTCTTTGCTAAAATATTATTCAAAAAAGCAGATTTAACCATGACATTAAACGGCGCTTTAGCGGGTTTAGTGGCAATTACTGCAGAGCCTTCTACGCCATCACCATTACAAGCAACAATCTTTGGCGCTATAGCTGGCGTTATTGTGGTAATGTCTATTTTAGCCTTAGATAAAATCAAAATTGATGATCCAGTCGGTGCTATCTCTGTTCATGGTGTTGTTGGCTTCTTTGGTTTAATGCTTGTGCCAATTACTAACTCAGGATCAAGTTTTAGCGGTCAGCTTATTGGGGCAGCAACTATCTTTGTTTGGGTATTTGGTACTAGTTTCGTGGTTTGGTATGTACTGAAAAAAGTTATCGGTATTCGTGTAACAGAAGAAGAAGAATATGAAGGCGTTGATATCTCTGATTGTGGTATGGAAGCATATCCAGAGTTTACTCGAGGTTAATAATACTCGAGGTTAGGAATAATTATTCTAAGATAAAGGGGTAATAAAAAACTAACAATTAATGTGATAATAAAAAGCCCCAAATCGTAAGACGATTTGGGGCTTTATTTTTTAGTTATTGCTTTACTGTATTGTTTAATGATTAGTATCTTATTAATTGCTGGTGCCTGTTAACACGTTTTCGCGTTGATAATAACGCTAACATAACAAGTGAAAACCATGTGATTGAACCACCACTGTCTGCCTCAATATCAGCGTCCTTTAAATACTTACTTGGATCACTTGGAAAAGCATCAGCTATGTCTATCACGCCATCACCATCACTATCAGGCTCTGTTGATTCCAATGGGAATAAATCGCTATCAGTCACAGGAGAAGAATCAAAAACATTTATATACTCAATCACAACAAAATTTTCTATTCCTGGTGCACTCATATCGCCACATGTTTGAGTAGTCTCCATCACTATAGGAATACCTTCTAAGCCACTAGAATTACACAGCTTAAGTTGAGCTACCTTTTCTATGATATCCATGCCTGCAATGACTTGGCCAAAAACAGTAAAACCACCATTTTGTCGATCTAAATTACTACTATTATCTTGTAAGTTAAAAAACCACTGGTTAGAAGCACTATGCACACTGCTACCTTTTTTCGCCATGGCAATAGTACCTTTTACATTAGAATAAACCGGCTCGTTTATTATAGGGGGATTAGGAACTAAGCCGGTTAAAGGCCATTCACCAATAAATTTAAAGCCACCGCCCTGTACAATAAAGTCAGGAATTGCGCGATGTATTACTGAATTAGTATAATGTTCTTCATTTAAGTAGTTGAGAAAATTCTTTACCGTTTCAGGTGTAGTGGTATCAAACAAGTTAACTTTAATACTTTCTGTACTGAGTGATGTTTTAATTTCAACAATAGTCGCATTGGCTATGTTGGCAAAGGTTAAACTTGCCGTCGCTATACCGACAAGAGAAAGAAGCGTTCGGGTATTATTCTTGATGATTTTTTTCAACATTGACAACCTAGTTTTGCGATAAATAGTTTTAAATTATCTCTCATAGTAAAGGCTGTAATCAGTGTTAACAAGCAGCAGTTACACTTTAGTAACTTTGATTCAAATAATAACGTTATTTACGGTTAGGTTAG
>JBKEHN010000233.1:0-3941 GCA_046710905.1 Colwellia sp. | reverse complement strand
CGTGGTTAATGTCAATCCACTTTATACCCCGCGTGAATTACAACATCAATTAAAAGACTCTGGCGCAAAGGCTATCCTGATACTGGAAAATTTTGCCCATGTACTTGAAGTGGTTGTTGATAATACTGATATTGAACAGGTTATCACCACAGGTGTTGGTGACCGTTTAGGTAAAATTAAGGGTGGATTAATTAATTGCGTTCTTAAATATGTTAAAAAACAAGTACCAGCTTATAAATTGTCTAATGTCACAAGGTTCAATTTAGCTATGGTTAAAGGCAGTAAGTTGTCTTTTCAAGCAGTGTTATTAACCAGAGAAGATTTAGCCTTTTTACAATACACTGGCGGTACTACCGGTGCTGCAAAAGGAGTTATGCTAACGCATCGAAATATGGTGGCTAATCTTATCCAGTCAAATGAGATGACTAGACATGTATTTGAAGAAGGTAAAGAAATTATGGTAACGGCATTACCGCTTTATCATGTGTATGCGCTCACCTCTAATTTGTTATGCTTTCTTGCCTATGGCGGTACGAATTTATTAATTACTAACCCAAGAGATATGGTGGGTTTTGTCAAAGAACTAGCTAAATATCCTTTTACCGCAATGACTGGGGTAAATACCTTATTTAATGCCTTATTGCATACGCCAGGTTTTGAAAAACTCAATTTTAGTGCGCTAAAAATAGGTTTTGGCGGCGGTATGTCAGTACAGCGACCGGTTGCCGAACTTTGGGAAAAAGTGACTGGCGTTCGTTTACTTGAAGGTTATGGGCTAACTGAATGCGCGCCTATGGTGACAATGAATCCTTATAATCAAAAAAGTTATGATGGCACCATAGGTGTTCCTGCATCTTCAACCGATATTCGTTTAATTGGCGATGATGGTGAAGATGTCGCCATAGGTCAACCGGGTGAAATGTTGGTAAAAGGACCACAAGTGATGAAAGGTTACTACAACCGTCAAGAAGCTACCGACGAAGTACTTAAAGACGGTTGGTTAGCTACTGGCGATATCGCCACGATGGATGAAAACGGTTTGTTTAGAATAGTTGATCGTAAAAAAGACATGATCATTGTTTCAGGTTTTAACGTCTTTCCTAATGAAATTGAAGAGGTCACCGTTATGCATGAAGGTGTGCTTGAAGCAGCGGCCATTGGTATACCCCATGATGTTACTGGTGAAGCGGTAAAATTATTTATAGTACGAAAAAATATCGATTTAACCGAACAACATGTGCTTGATCATTGCCATACAATGCTAACCAATTATAAAAGACCTAAAGTTGTCGAGTTTCTTGATGAATTACCTAAAACTAATGTCGGTAAAGTCTTAAGAAAAGAGCTGCGCTAGCTCATAGCGAGTATTATTTAATGCGTGAAACCAGTTAAATTCAGCAGTTAAAAATAAAATTATGTGAGTAATATACGTAGCAGAAATTTCTTTAAAAACTATTCATGATAAAGGGTTTTCTCCTGAGCTATTTAGTTCATTCCTGGGCGCCAGTGGTAGACCAAAATGATTGAGTTAGCACACTATAATACTACTGTGATAATTTGTCCGTGACTAGAATTAATTATAGTATTGCCTTAGCATAAAATCTCTGTAGGCAGCGATTTTTTTGTAATGCAAATAGCGTATTAGTTATTGGCAGTAGGTCATTTCAGAAAGTGAAAAACTTGTCGAACAATGTAACGACTTTTATCAAATGTATAATTTTAACAGTATAAAAAATCAGCCAGTTATTGGTACCTTAAATAATAAAATTTAACCTAATTAAAAAGAGAAGACTAGTATGACTACCTATACCGCTATTAACTTAATTGCCCGTCCAGAAGGCGGCCCGATCAGCGATGAATTATTTGAAGTTGTTCAAAAAGAAATGCCAACCGTAGGAGAAGGGCAGTTATTGGTAAAACAAAGCCATATGTCATTAGACCCGGCGATGTTTGGTTGGATGAGCGCTGATACTGAAAGCTATATTCCACCAGTCGCCTTAGGTGAGATAATGCGAAGCTCTGGTATTGGTGACGTTGTTGAAAGTAATCATCCTGATTTTAAGATCGGTGATCGTGTTATGGGCATGATGGGTTGGCAAGAATACGCACTTAGCGACGGTACAAGTTTAAATAAAGTACAAGCTCCCTTACCAGCAGAAACTATTTTATCGATTTTCGCTTTACCTGGCTTAACGGCAACCCAAGGGTTGTACAGTATTGGTAAGCCAAAACAAGGTGAAACCTTAGTTGTTTCAGGTGCGGCAGGCTCAGTGGGTTCTATTGTGGGACAATTAGCGAAAGCGGATGGGCTGACAGTTGTTGGTATTGTTGGCAGTGATGAAAAAGCCGACTGGATAATAAATGAATTAGGATTTGATGGCGTAATTAATTATAAAACCGATGACTTAGCGATCAGGTTAACCGAATTAACACCAAACGGCATTGATGTTTATTTTGAAAATACCGGAGGTCCTATTCAGCATCATGTCTTTAACAGAATGAATGCTCATGGCCGTATTGCGGTGTGTGGTATGATTGCTGATTACCCAAAAGCTGAGCCTGATTTAGCACCAAGCTGGATCCCTATCATCAAAAAACGTCTCACTATACAAGGCTTTACCATGCCCGATCACTTTGGTGAGATACCAGCTTTATTAGAAAAACTGACGCCTTATGTCATGAAAGGTCAAATTAAGCATAGAGCTCATGTACTTGAAGGTTTAGAGTCGGCAATTACTGGACTAAACCTATTTTTTACGGGTAAAAATAAGGGTAAGTTAATTGTAAAGTTATAGCTATTCATTATCTGTCCGACTGTGACCACTTTAGCCCACTAACAAATCAACTGTTATATTTGGTACGAGTAAATGATTACAGGGCGCTGATAATAAGATAGGGATAATAGCTGACAAGGTGCTATTTGATCGATAAAAAGCACTGATAAAATTTAATTTAATATAATATTTATAATGGTTTATTATACTAAAAAGGCCTTATATGATTTTATGGTATTTCCTTGATAGTTGAATCGGTTCTAGTCGTCATTTTTAATCACTGTGATTTAAGTAATGATTAAAAAATGCCACGACACTAGTCTCTGCCTTTTCTTTATCTAGTTGCCATAAACGCGTATGACGCCCTCCTTGTGCTTGCCAGAACTGCTTAGGCTCTTTTGCGGCAGCAAATAAACGCTGTCCGTGGTGGAAGCCTACGGTTTTATCAGCCGTGCCATGCATTATATATACTGGGCGTGGTGATATTTGGCCGATATATTTTTCAGGGTTAATTTCATCGCTATCTAAGTCGCCACGCCATTCAAAAAACTTTTCAACTACTGGCATTAATGGATAGCGCGGCAAGCCATATACTATTTTTGCTTGCTCAGATAATACGTCCATAGAGTTAGCATAACCGCCGCTAAATACGCCTACTTCGATGCGTGGATCTTTAGCCATAACTATCATACTAGTGGCTGCACCCATAGAGAAACCCATTACACCTATGTGTTTAATGGCTTTTTCATTCTTTAAAAAATCTAAAGCGGCGACTACGTCTTTTTGCTCGTGATAACCCATGGTTGAAATAATCTCTGGGGCTTGACGCGGATGTCTTAAATCGATGGTCAGTACATTATAACCAGCATTAAGGATGGCTTTAGCATAACGCATGCCTTCATGACGGCTTGCGGTTCGACCATGTACCAATAGTATCGCTTGGCTTGATTGGCTAACTTGACTAACTTGGCTAGCTGGCATATACCAGCCAGGGATAGTTAAGCCATCGATACTTTGAAAACTGATTGCCTCAAAAGTAATATCTTGCGTACTGGGATCGCTACAAAATACATAATGCTCGATATCACAACCATTAAGGTCAAGTTTTAGTATTTTGCTAGAAAAGAACCATGCACTGGCTAATAGTGCACAAAAAAAGAGTAAAGC
>JBKEHN010000232.1:0-3942 GCA_046710905.1 Colwellia sp. | reverse complement strand
TGCTCTCAACTTACTCTTAACTTTTATGGGTGATTTTACTTCCCTTTAAATAAGCAAAGAGTAGCGTCATAAATAGTGGTTTAACTGCCTTTATTGCAAACTCAGCGTATTTGCTAAGACTGTTGTTTAATGCGTCGGATTATACAGGAATCTTGACAGAGGATGAATGATTAGTTTGTTGATATTTTTTTAATAATTAGATAACTTATGGCTATTAGAAAGATAGCTACATCCTCAACTAGGTTATACAATGTAAAACAGAATGATAATAGCGTCTATTTACCAATTGGATTAGTTAAATTTAGGCATAAATATCACCATACAATTGTTATACTAATTACTCTAACACTTTAGCTTGAGGATAGTTATTAGCGAAGGTTATCAAACCATATCTGTCTATTAGAAAGTAATGTACTAAATATATACTATTTTTTTGCTCACTCAGCGCTTTTTAACTTTTTATTAATTCAAATGTTTCCGCTAATACTTGCTGTAACATAGATAAGTTATCACTAATGATTTATTGGATTTCTCTGTCTTGAACGGTAATTTCATTTAATACTTTAGTCAATAAACAAGCTTGTGGGCTATCAAAACTGAAATAGAACATGAAAACTGTACCGTAACAATAAGAGAACAAAAATCGTCAGCCTTATCAGTTATACTAATAAAACTGACACCTTTTAAGTTAGCGTAGTAAATGTAAAAAATGCAGATGTTTATAGTATTGATCGATAATATTATTAATCACCGCAGTTTTTGACCAGCCCATAATGTCATAATCCTGTCCACCTTCAACCAAGTGCACTTCTGCTCGATAATAACTTTGCTCATCATCACTTTCTTCACTGACATAATCAGGTTGAGAATATTTTCGAGCAACTATTCTATAAACAAAGGCTTGATCATCACCGTGGTCGACAATTAAACTCAGACCTTCTTCATCTGAAATTTCTACATTAATTTGATTTTCTCTTAGCTCTTTAGCCACTGAGTCAAGTGCAGGTGCAACTATCTGACTGATGAATTTATTGACATTAATCTTGTTTGGAAAATCAACTACATTCTTTAATCGTATTTGCCAACTATCATTATTTTCAGACCCTGAATGAGGTATTGCCGTTATTAGCTGACTTTCTTGTTTAAATCCTTCAACTCTTAACGCTTTAATCAAACCAGCGATAGCGAGTAGTAATACAAGGGTAAATGGCAAAGCACTGGCAATAGTCATTGTTTGTAATGCACTGAGTCCGCCCACTAACAAGAGCACGGCCGCAACAATACCGATGCCGACAGCCCAATAAACACGCTGCCACAATGGAGTGTCATTCCTACCGTGTGAACAAAGCATATCAACGACCATAGCGCCAGAATCGCACGATGTTACAAAAAATATGACTATCATTAGCACGCTAAAAAATGAAAGTACTGAGGTTAATGGGAAATTTTCAAGAAAGACAAATAAGGCGACTGATGAGTCTTTGCTTACCATATCACCTAAAGCAACAACGCCTTGGTTATGCACCAAATCAATGGCGCTATTACCAAAAATAGTCATCCAAAATAACGTAAATACTGTAGGTATAAGCATTACACCTATAATGAACTCTCTGATGGTGCGACCACGGGAGATTCGAGCTATAAATAAACCAACAAAAGGTGCCCACGCAAGCCACCAGCCCCAATAAAATATTGTCCAACCACCAATCCACTCTGTTTTTTTATAAGCAAATAAATTAAAAGTGTTATGGACTATATCAGCTAAATAATCACCAATATTTTGTAAGTATGCCTGTAATAAAAATACCGTTGGTCCAAGTACAAAAATCAACAATAATAAGATAATAGCTAGCACCATATTTGTTTCGGATAGGATTTTAATACCTTTATCCAAACCTGTGGCAACAGATATAACCGCTAATGAAGTTATCACACACATAATGATTATTTGATTAGTAGTAGAAACCTCAATACCAAACAAGTAGCCAAAGCCAGCATTAACCTGTGAAGCGCCTAAGCCAAGTGAGGTCGCGACACCAAAAACAGTACTCACTACAGCGAAAACATCGACTAAATGCCCTGGCCATTGGTAAATTCTGTCGCCAATAAGTGGATATAATGCGGATCGTAAAGTCAGGGGTAAATTGTGGCGGTAACTAAAATACGCTAGGACTAAAGCTACAATGGTATAAATAGCCCAAGCATGAAGGCCCCAGTGGAAAAATGTCATCTTCATCGATTCTTGAACTGCAGCAATAGTACCTGTTTCAGCCGTCGGAGGTGATAAATAATGCATCAAGGGCTCTGCTACACCAAAAAACATTAAGCCAATACCCATGCCTGCGGCAAATAGCATAGAAATCCAAGAGGCTAATGAATAATCGGGAGTTGAATGATCTGGTCCTAAACGGATATCTCCATAACGAGAGATACCTAAGAAAATAACAAAAAAGAAGATAAAGGCGACAGTAAGTACATAGAACCAGCTGCCATTGTCAATAATACTTGCCTGAACAACATTAAAGAGAGCTTGAGCCTGTTTAGGTAGCATTGAGGTATAAAGTAAAAGCGCAATAATAATGGATGAGGCACCAAAGAATACCTTTTTATTTAATTGACTCTTAACCGATAAAGACAAATCATTCCCCTAAATTTAATTTCAATTGATATTATATTTACTAAATTAATGACGTAAATAATAACACACCCCAAAGAATTCTTCGATAACTCCTACTATTTATTAAGATTTTGATAAAAAACAGATATCTTGCTAAGCTATAGCAAATAATAATAATAGTTAGAACACTAATAATATCAACTCAAAGTATAATTATAAATACAAGGTATCAATAATATGAAATTTAATAAACTGCATTGTGCTGTATTAACAGCCATAGCGGCATCAGGCTCCCTCTATGCTGAGGAAGTAAAAACACCAGAACGAGCCACAGTAGAAGTCATTGAAGTTACTGCGACTAAAAGAGCTGAATCTATTCAAGAGGTGCCTGTTACCGTCACTGCAATAACAGGTGATAACTTAGAAACTCTTGGCGTTTCTAATTTTGACCAGTATGTGGAGTTTCTCCCTAATGTAGTTTTTCAAGGGACTGGTCCTGGACAAAATGAAATATATATTCGTGGCGCTGCTACAACACAAACCAATATTTCTGTTTCATCTGTGCAAGCATTACAACCCTCTGTTGCCTTTTATTTAGACGAGCAACCCGTTTCAATGCAAGGCCGTAACTTAGATGTTTACGCAACTGATGTAGAACGTATTGAGGTATTACCAGGGCCACAAGGTACACTTTTTGGTGCTAGCTCTCAATCAGGAACGGTACGCTTAATAACGAATAAACCAAACCATGATGGCTTTTCTGCCGGTTTTGATACTAGCACTAGCTCGACAACAGGCGGCGACATGAGTAACTCTGTTGAAGCATATTTTAATATGTCTTTAACTGATTCACTCGCTGTTCGTGTTACTGCTTACAACGATCATCAAGGCGGTTGGATAGATAATATACTCAACGTTCCTGGCGAAGGCGGTTATAACGGTAGCGCTGTAGTTATTGATAGAATCTCTGGGGGAGTATTAGCAAATCCTCAAAGTACGCCTATTACCGCGCCACAAAATCATGCTTTGGTGGAAGATAACTTTAACACCGCCGATTATGCCGGAGCTCGTTTTGGTTTAGCTTATATTATCAATAATGAGTGGGATCTTTTAGTTCAACATACTCAGCAGTCTCTTGATACTGAAGGGGTATTTTCATATGATCCAAACCTTGAAGGTGAATCATCAACAAACCGTTTTACACCAGAAAATAATAATGATGATTTTGGCTTAACCACTTGGACATTAGCAGGTCGCCTTGAACAGCTCGATATTGTTTATACTGGTGGTTATCTTGACAGAGACATCAATTCAACCATTGATTA
>JBKEHN010000231.1:0-3951 GCA_046710905.1 Colwellia sp. | reverse complement strand
ACAAGTACTGGTAGCGTTTCTAAACTTGTTGGCAAGTTAATGGTTTGATTGCCTTCATATTTTTTAGCTATTTTTTTATCACTAGTGAAGTAATCAAACCAAACACCTGCAGGTAAGTTTACTTCGACAGAGGTGGTATTAGGGGATACCACCGGGGTTACTAAAAATGCATCACCCCATAGATAACTGCTGGCGTTATCAATAAGTAATGAATTTGTATCATCCTCAAAAAATAGCGGACGCATTAATGGCATGCCCGTAGTACTATTTTGATAGGCGAGGGTGTAATTGTATGGCAGCAACTTATATCTTAATTTTATATATTCTCTTAAAATATCTTGCGTACGTTTGTCATGAAATACCGCTTCTGGTGCTATATTATCTTGGCCGTGAGGGCGGTAAATGGGCTGGAATATGCCATATTGTAACCAACGTATATACATCTCTTGATCAAATTGTTCGCCACCAGCAAAGCCGCCTAAATCAGAGTGGGTATAAGCCATGCCTAATAAACTCATTTGTAAGCTCAACTCAACTTGCGGTTTTAAACCACCCCAAGAACGACTCACGTCACCAGTCCAAGGGATCATGCCATAGCGCTGTGAACCGGCAAAACCAGAACGCATTAAAATAAATGGTCGTTGATCAGGGGTCATATTAACTTGATTATCAAACACCATTTTTGCCCATTGATGGCCATAAACATTATGAATAGCATCGGCATTGACTACACTACCATCACTTAGCGTATGTAAGGTATCGCTAGGGTGAACCTCTGGCTCCCCTAAATCACCCCACCAGCCGGTTACGCCTTGCTGATAAAGCTTCTGATAAATATCATTAAACCACTGCTGACCTTTGTCATTAAAAACATCCACTAAGCCGGTATTACCAAAATAAAAATCAAATTGTTTGGCCTTGCCGTATTCATCGGTAGCTAATGCTTTATTATCAACAGCATCTTGCCACTTACTTGATGTGCTCAGTATAAAAGGCTCTGTGATTAAAATGGTGTTTACGCCTTTATCTTTAATATCACTGATCATTTTTTCAGGCTCAGGGAAGGCATTTTTATCCCAAGCTAAATTACCCATGTGACCTTTAATATCTTTACCAAACCAATATAAATCTAGAATAAGTGCATCAAGAGGAAAGTCTAAATCGATAAACTTATCTACGGTTGCTCTCACTTCGGCTTCTGTTCGATAACCAAATCGTGATGCATAGTTACCTAAAGACCAGCGAGGCGGTAAAGGCTGTTTACCGGTAACATCAACATAGTTATTAAGTAGTTGAGGGTAAGTGTCGGCAGAAAAAACGATGTAAGACATACGGCCTGCGACAGCAGAGAATTCTAGAATATTCTTTTCTTTTTTAGCGATATCCATATAACCTTTGGCAGAGTTATCAAATAGCACAATGTATTTGTTACTCGACATAACCGCAGGTATCGAGAAATTCATTTGATCTGATTGAGTGGTATAGCCGTAATGTGCTCGATTATATAACGGGAAGCTATGGCCGCGTCTATCCATACCTAAGACACGTTCACCACCACCAAGCATTTTTTCGGTATCGTCTAAATAAAAGCGAAAGCCTTGAACCGGTAATTCTTTGGTGATTTTGGTTGCTGTGCTATTACCTTTTACTGGTGGTATTTCAGTGACTTCACTTACTGTTCCGCTAAAAAATCCTTGCTGCTCACCGATGAGTAACTTGTTTTTTTGGTCTTTATCTTTCTGGTTCTCACTTTTTTGGTAATAACTAATAGAAAAAGGTGCCTTGTTAATCACCGCACTGAGTTTGTTCAAGGTTAAGGTCAGCTGATTTTTATCTTCTTTAATAATAAATTGGCGATTCAACGCTTGTTCTTTTATAGCGAAAGAAGGTAGGTGACTCGCAGGCAGCTGTTTATTCAAACTTTGATAGTGAGTGGCTATTGCGCCTTCGCCATAAGCATTTAAGGTAACGGTCGATAAATTTGTTGTGATAACAACACTCTTGCCCTCTAACTTATGATTTAGATAATTGCCATTACTTGCCAATGCTAAGGCCAATGACGGAGTTGATGCAGCTAAGCTTATTAATAGGCTTAGCAATAAATAAGCTAATAAATTAACGCTAAAGTGTTTATAGGTGAATAAACGCAAAACAATACCCTTAAGGTTGAGAAAAATACGAGAGTGCTTTTGATAATACCCTTAGTCTAAGGTAAGCAGCATCTTGAATACGTATGCAAGGGTCACTTCTCGTTGCATAAGTATTACATACGTATGTAATTTAGGGGATTTGTTATACATACGTATGCAAAGCCTTTCAGCTAACTTTTTATTTGCGTATTCTAATGTGAAGAATTATTAAATGCTTGAGTAACAACAGTTGATAAGGACTGTAGTCAAACAAGTAAATGTCAGTGTTGGGGTTTTCAAATGAATGAACAAATGTGGTGGCGTGGCGCGGTAATTTATCAAATTTACCCACGTAGCTTCTATGATGCTAATCAGGATGGCATTGGCGATTTGCCAGGAATTATTAGTAAGTTAGATTATATTGCTAGTTTAGGTGTTGATGCTATTTGGATCTCGCCTTTTTTCAAATCCCCAATGAAAGATTTTGGCTATGACATTAGTGACTATCGTAAAATTGATCCTATTTTTGGTACGCTAGCTGACTTTGATGAACTTGTCATTAAAGCGCATGCCTTTGGTATTAAAATAATGATTGATCAGGTGCTTAGTCATACTTCTGATCAACACCAGTGGTTTATTGATTCACGTGAAGATCAAACTAACGATAAAGCCGATTGGTACGTATGGAGTGATGCAAAAGCAGATGGCACAGCACCTAACAACTGGTTATCTATATTTGGTGGCTCAGGCTGGACTTGGCAGCCAAGACGTCAACAATACTACCTACATAACTTTCTCACAAGTCAGCCAGATTTAAACTTCCATAATCCTGATGTACGCCAAGCGGTATTGGATAATATTGAATTTTGGCTTAAACGTGGTGTTGATGGTTTCCGTCTTGATGCGATTAACTTTTGTTATCATGATGCGCTATTGCGTGATAACCCTGCGAAGGCCAAAGAGTTAAGAACAAATATTGGTTTTGATGAAAAAAATCCATATGCCTACCAGTATCATTATTACAATAACACTCAAGATGAAAACTTAGGTTTTATGGAAGATATTCGAACGCTACTTGATCAGTATCCAGGTAGTGTCGCTTTAGGTGAAATATCTTCAGAAGATTCATTAAAAACTATGGCCGAATATACCCAAGGTGAACACCGTTTGCACATGGGTTACAGCTTTGATTTATTAACCGATAATTTTAGCGCGAGTTATATTAAACAAGTTGTGCAAGACCTTGAATCACGTGTGTTAGATGGCTGGCCATGTTGGTCTATTTCAAACCACGATGTAGAGCGTGTTGTTACAAGGTGGGGCGGCTTTAATAGTAATGATTTTGCTAAAATGTTGTACGCAATGATTTCATCATTACGTGGCAGTGTTTGTAGCTATCAAGGTGAAGAGTTAGGTTTGACTGAAGCTGATATTGCTTTTGAAGATATTCAAGACCCTTACGGTATAACTTTTTGGCCGCAATTTAAAGGTCGAGATGGTTGCAGAACACCACATCCATGGCAGTATGACTCAGTTAATGCTGGTTTTAGTGAAGGTAAACCTTGGTTACCGGTAGCAAGCGAGCACTTTGCTCAATCAGTAGACGTACAAGATAAAGTGATGGATTCAGTATTAAATAGTTATCGTCACTTTAATCATTGGCGTAAAGATCAACCTACTTTACGTTATGGTGACATTAACTTTATTGATACCGCTGAACCATTGTTAGCTTTTGTGCGCCAATATCAAGGTGAGCAGTTATTAGTATGCTTTAACTTTAGTGAACAAAGCCAAACTATAGCTTTGTCTTCACTGACTCAAG
>JBKEHN010000230.1:0-3955 GCA_046710905.1 Colwellia sp. | reverse complement strand
GCTTATATGGATAAAGTTGACGGCAAAGCTTATGTATTAAAGCTGCGGAATAATCGTTGGGTTGCTGCTGCCTCGGTGGATGTTGATGGTGAGTCATTAACTATTGGTGATGTGTCAAGTACTGAACTACTGGCAAAAAATCAATCAGATACCTTGGTCAATAAAAATACCTCTATGGCATTAGCTATAAGTACTAATGATCAACCCCATTTGGCTTATGTTGCAAGCGATGGCAGTATTAAGTTACATAAACTCATACTTGATGAAGAAGGTAATGGTAGCCGTTGGCAAGATTTACCGTCAATCATTACTGGAGGCAAGCCACAATATTTGCGTTTTGAATTAACTGCTGAAGGTACGCCTTACATACTTTATGGTATTGCTAATACTAAGTTTGCTGATTTAACCTTAGTCAAGTTAGTGGCTAATACATGGGTAGTACAAGGTGATCGCCTCGTTACAAAAGCTAAAGTAAAAACAAATTTTGTTGAAGCCAGTTTTGATTTATCGCCTACTGGCATACCTTATCTTGCTTTTGATAATGATACTTTTGGTTTAGACATAGATAAAATATACGTGCAAAAACTAGATGCCACAGAAAATGGTGATGTCTGGACCACGGTTGGTTCACGCAAGTTAACCTCAACAACTGAAGGCGTAGGTAATGTCCGTTCTGTAGAAATAGCCGTTTCACCTGATGGCGTGCCATATCTGTTAACGGGTTCACACCTTCAACATTTATATTTATCGGTCACTAAGTTTACTGGTGCTGATAATGAGAATGATGATTGGGAGTTTGTTGGTAAAGCCATTAACTTTCCTTTTCAAACGGTAGAGGGCCAAGCTATTATGCCGGATACCAAAATTAAGATTGATAGCAAAGGCATGCCTTATGTTATCTATCAAGACAGTAACTCAAGCCCAAGAAGAGTAAGAGTTTTACGTTTAGAACAGCTATTAATTGATAATGAACTTCAAGGTGTCTGGCAAGAAATGAATATTACCTTGGAGTCACTGACTTCGACGGGTAAAACCACTAATTTACTTCATAGATATAACGATGTTTTGTTTGACTCTCATGACCGTGCTTATATTATTTATCAAGATGTCGGGGGTAATTCTAAATCTCGTGTTTTACGAGCAGCTGTTGAAAATAATACTGAGGTCATGACCTTTTCGGTCTTAGAAGGAGAACGTGACGGCGGTAAGTTTGATATAGAAATGCCTGGTGAAGGTAATATTTTTGATAATGTCACTTTAACCTTAAGTGGTCGAGATAAAGACGCCTTTGATTTAACAGCGTTACAGCAGGGTAAGCTAACATTAACATCAGATGCTTATTTTGAAATTCCGAGTTATTCATTTGATGTTCAAGCTACTAGTAATTTAGATGAATCGAGCGAAGAAATTCCAGTACAAGTGTTTTTCCAGCCGAGCACAGATTTAGGCGTTATTGCTGCTCGGCCTTTTTCTTATAGTGTTTTTAATTGTGCAACACCCTGTGTTGTCGATGCCAACGAAGGTGAAGGCATTTTCTTTGAAGCGATTAAAAGTAAAATTGATCACTTTGAACTCTCGGGTGATTTACCAGAAGGTATCATCTTTAATTTAGAGCTCGGTAATGGTACGCCTCCTGATGGTGAAGAATCGGTGAAAGAAGGTTTCACTGGCATAGTTAGCTTTAATGCTGCTAAGGGCTTACCGGACTCATTAGTCACCGTATACCCTATTACTATCACAGCAATTCCCGTTGAAGGAGCCTTAGACGCTAACGGTGTGCTAGCGCAACCAACGGCGATAGATTTAGTGATTAACGTCACTAATGTTGCCATGGATATTGAGGTTGCTGATTATAGCGATACTTTACGTGAAAACACTGAATACTCTAATACACCCATATCAGCTATTGCCTTTAGTCATTTTAGTTTTGAAAACATACCTGTTTGGGCACAAGAAAATGGTTTGACGGGTGAAATAACCGGTACGCCAAATTATACTCAAGCTGGTACTTATGACGGTAAAGTTATTGCTCATGGCTTTGACGGTGAACTAGTCGAATACCCTTTTATCATAAATGTCGACAACGTTTTATTAGCACTCGAAACTGACCAAGAGCTAATAATTCATAACGAAAACCAGTCATTTATCTTTACACCCGCAGCTATAGCAGCGCACCATTTTACCATTAAAAATAAACCAGACTGGGCAATATTTGACGATATTTTAGGTGTTGTAACTGGTAAACCAAGCTTCAGTGATCAAGGTGAGTACAACTTTATGGTGACCGCTTATGGTTTTGATAATGAAATACCGCTATCAACCACTTTACATATCACGGTAGAGCAGATGAATGCGCCGCCAACTATTGAATTTATTCCGTCATTAGAAACTATCGCGGGAGAGCCAGTAACAATTGATGTTATGAAATATGTATCTGATGTTGATAGTGAAGAGTATGGTGATAAAACTACTTTTATTATCGAGTCAGGACGCTATCAGTGTGATGGCTTAGCGGCGTTTGAACAAGAGGGTGTTGCTGTCATTACCTGTGATGGTTTTGGTGTGTTAGAGCAAGTGGCTAATGGTTTTATTTATACCCCATCATTAGAGGATAAACCTCAAGTAACCATCAGTTTTCAAGTTACTGATGATAACAGTGATGAGTCAGGCCCAGGACTTTCAACGGGTACCTTTGGTATTGATGTTAAATTTTTAGAGAATAAATCTTTTGAGCAAAGCTCATCGGCGGGTTCTTTGGGTAGTAGCTTACTTGCCTTTTTTAGTGTGCTATTTGGCATGCGTTCTTTTTTGAGGAAAGCATAATGAAATTATTGGTAAGTGCTATTGCACTCAGTATATTTGCGATAACTCCAGTGTTAGCAGCACAGCAAGTTAAAACACCTAGTAAAGGTAATCCATGGTTTGTGCAAGTAAGTTTTGGTGTTATTACCAACACGGATTCAGGTGAGCAAGCGTTAGCTGACTTACGGGAGTTAGGCCATGACGTCAAAGTATTAAACTTTGAGACTAGCAATGAGAGCTATCAAATAGAGTTAGGCTATCAAATGACACCAAACTGGGCGGTAGCTGCCGGTTATGTTGACTTTGGCCCAACAGAATTTAACGTAAATATTGAAACCACAAATGCCGATTTATTAATCGATGATATTTCAGCCACAGCACCACGTTACGGTAGTGGCAACACTTTTTCACTGATTTATAATTATCATATTATCCCCGACTTAGTGTTATCCATTGATGCAGGAGTCTTGTTACTCGAAAGTGAATATAACGCCAAAGTAAATATTGGCACTTCACAAACGCCGGTTTATTATCAACAAACGGTCAGTGATAGCTCAGTACAATGGTTTACTAGTGCTGGTCTTAGTTACTTTTATAAAGGCATTGAGGCGGGCATTTACTACCGTCATTATGAAATAGATCATGTTAACTCTGAGTGGCTAGGTTTACGTCTGGGCTACCACTTTTAACTGACCAAATTTATTCTAATAGAAAGTAGGCTCAGACGAGTAGCCTACTAAAAAATCATTCAATATAAGCGTTTGGCAACGATAACTAAAAACAAGCATTAAAGCCTATGCCAAATGACAACGTAAAAGTAAGGAACAAGCTATGAGTACTCAATTTAATTATTTATACCATAAAATTGCCGCGGCATTAATTATGCTATCACCAGTCGCTGTGGTTAACGCTGCCGCGCCAGTATTTATTGAAAATAGTGTATTAGATAATACGTTAGCGTTTTTGTTTCAACCCAAAGAAGTAAACAGCGAATATTTCTCGTTAGGGGTTAATACTAGCAATGATATTTTTGTTAGCTTTAAAGACTCTCTCAATAAAAAAATATTTGTCTCTCAATATTTACAAGGTAATACTACGCTGTCTGATGCACAGTCAGTCTCTACCAATACAACCAGGGCCTTTACTCAATTAA
>JBKEHN010000229.1:0-3988 GCA_046710905.1 Colwellia sp. | reverse complement strand
CGCGGATTTGGTTTAAACGTCACTTTTGCCACAAAGAAGACGTTAGGAATTAGCACCAATCCGTATTTTAGATTAGAAGTTTTATCTATAACCGAACTATTTTGAGTGTCTGTCCCTTATAAATTTTGTTATATAAATAGCTTGAAAGGTAACTATTAAATAATGTAGTATCGCCAGCTGAAGGGATATCCATCTCAGTAATCTAAATATATAAAGGAAATTATAAATGAAATTCAAAGCTATATTTACTTTAGCTATCGCTACTTTATTCGCTTCAGGCTGTTCAAGTATTCTTACAGAAGACACCCATAAAATGAATGTTTCGACGAGTAATGGTAAAAAAATTGAAGTACAAATTGACGGAACAACACAGATTGCACCTGGTATAATCAATGTTAATAAAGAAAATAAAGATAAAATATTAGTAACTAATGACGAATCTTGTACTGGCTCAACACAGCTAACTAAACAAATAGAACCTACATTTTTCATTAATATTCTAACTGGCGGTGTTTGGGGTTCTAGTACCGATTATGGTACAGAAAAAATGTGGAAGTACCAAGATTCAGTAACTATAGTGTGTAACTAATAGCCTGTAATAGCATGTATCAAATATTATTAAAAGGAAGCCTAATGGCTTCCTTTTTTATATACAGCGTTAACGTCTTAGCATTCGCGACAAATATTATCTCATTAACTAATAACGCCAGCGAATTAGTTAAGCAGTCGAAAAAACTAGTACTTCATGAGCATCCCCGTTGGAAAGCAATTCTTCACGTAAAAAATGACCAACCAGTCAACACTAGCCATGACCGCTACTTAAGTATAAACAACTTTTCATTAGAGCAAGAAATGAGATTGACCATTGAGCTTATACTTAATGATGCACAATCCGCATGCCGTTATCCTGCTAGAGTACATTTTTTAGATGAGTTTTTAGGTTTTAATAAAACCCTAGACTTAAACTATTGCCTTGATTATCAAAAGTATTTAAAAAAAGTACCTAATGACGATATTTATTTAGTTTACGCTTCTGAAAATGTAAATAGTGCCAGCTCTATGCTCGGACATATTATGTTGAGAATGGATGGTACCAATGATAATGGTTTAAAAGTAAGTCACGGGATTACTTTTTTTACGGAGTTAGAAGGCTTTAACATCCCTGTAATACTTTATGAAAGCTTAGTCTCAGGTAAGAAAGGTTTCTTTCAAATAGCCCCTTATTCAAACTTTGTTAGTCACTATTTAAATGCTGAACAAAGAAACGTTTGGGAATATAAACTTTTATTAACAGATGTTCAAAGGCAACTTATTAGAGATATCGCGTGGGAATTAGGTAGTGCTGATCTATCCTATTTTTTTCATACTTATAATTGTGCGACCGTTACACAGTTATTAATTGCTAGTGCGGTGCCAGAGAAGATTTCTACTATACAATCATGGTTAACACCTTTAGATGTAGTCCGTTTTGTCGAAGAAAATAATTTGGTAGAAGAAACTAGCCTTATCCCATCAGACGAGTGGGAGATGCTAGCATTAATGGATAGTTTACCTTCATCTGAAATAAGTAAGGTAAAAAAGGCTGTTCACGAAGGAAGTGTTTATTTAGAAACTATGGTTTCAGAAACAGATACGCTGCTCACCATTTCATTTTACAAGTCCTACAATAAGTTTGCTAAAGATAAGAGCTTAATCAATAACGATACTTATCAAAAAAACCATAAAAATGCTGAGTTATTATCTGTCACATTGCCTAAATATCAACTTGAAGTGAGTGACTATAAAAAGCCTACTGATGCGTCACCCGATGGTCAAATTTCGATAGGCTGGAAACAAGAAAATAAAAAAAACTGGCTAGATATTAGTTTTTTTCCGGTGGCAAGTGACCAAGGCGATAATAAAAAACACGTGTTTGGGGAAACAACGCTTACGCTTGCATCGCTCAATGTATTGTATAATCCAGAGTCTAAAAACCTTAAGCTTGATAATTTTATTTTATATTCTATGCACTCTAGAATACCTTTTAATAATATCTTTAAGGGGTATTCAACTGGTTTTCAATTTGGGTTAGAAAGACACTACGATTCTGAACTTAATCGGAATTTAAGTGCATTTGTAGAAGCTCAATTAGGTTTTACTTATGAGTTGACTCAAGACTTTGGAATGTATGCAGAAGTTTCCTTAGGCGCTGCGAGTGATATCAGTACAACTTATTTGTATACCACTCCGCAGTTAGGTGCATATGTATATTTAATTGGCGATATAAAATTACATGTTCAGCACAGTATTAGCGTTAATGAACAAAAATCAGATATTAATCTAAAGGCATCTTCACTCTCTCTTGATTGGCAAATAAAAAATGATTTATATTTGTCTACCGATTACATAAAACATTGGAACTCTCGTATATCAAAAAAATCATATAGAATACGTTTAAGGTATCGATTCTAAACCATATTTAAAGACTCTAGAGCTGATCTTAAAAATTATACGTCACATCCTTTACCTTTAGTTAAATTGATTATCATTGTTCTGAAAGCTAGTCGGGGTTGTATGTTTTATAAACCATTATTAAGTTTTATTAGTTTTTTACAAGATCAAATTTTACAAAATAAATTAGGCTTTTTTTTATTCTGTTCACCTATTTCCTCGTTAAATAGGCGTTAGTGTTACAAATTGATTTACAGCAATAATATCATTTCAGAAGATGGTATTCTCGGGTAAGATATTTTGAAATTGATAAACCTATTAAAGATCACGGTCAGCTATGAGCTTGCAGCAGTCATAGGTATTATTCACATTCTATAACTGTATTTTTGCTTTTTTGGTCATGTAATGAGTCTCAAAACCGATTCCGTCAACGTCCGCTAAGTTGAATATTTTAAAGTTAGCTGTCAATCTGCTTAGGTCAACTAACGGGTGTACAATTGACATCGACAAACAATCACAACTTAAAATTATTACTTCTTCTTTGCGCACCAATGAATAAAGGAGACATCCATACTGTAAAATAGCTAAATTTTCATCGCGATAACTAATAAAGTATGGGTGTCCCACTTTGTGTAATGCTTTCATCTTGTCGTCAAAAGCTTTAGCGCCTAATGGGAATATGATCCCAAAGTCAGTCAATAGGCCACGTAATTGGTTACTCGCAGCTGTACGATTTCTAACGAGTCTTTCTCGTAAAGAATGTAGCATTAATATTTCTTGCTGGGCTTCTGTTTTGATCGGTACATGACGAATATAGACTCGATTACTTGCTTCAAAAATAGCTAAAGTATCGTTGCTATCATTTTTGTTACCCCGGACAAAAAGCGTGACATGCTGCGCAGGTATCAAAGCAACAGTATGCCCCATTTCGAGAAACGTTCGGCCCCAGTAATGAGAGGAATAACAAGCCTCCATAACGATATGACAGAGTTCATGTTTCAAGAGAAATTCATACAGCTGAACTCTATTTAAACGCTTATTAAAAACTCTTTTACCGTCAAAGGTAAAACCCATAAGTTGAAAAAATATTTTTTGCTGGATCAATTGATATTGTGGTAGTTTTCATGATGGACGCTTCCTTTTCATTATTGTTAATGTAAGTTTAGAACACTACATTAATTTGGTGCATTGACGCCGCTTGGCGGGAGCGTCCATCTCATCTTCCATACTTTAAAACAGCTAAATGGTCATCGCGATAACCAATAAAGTATGGGTGTCCCACTTTGTCAATAAAGTATGGGTGTCCCACTTTGTCAGTTTTTTACCGTCAAAGGTAAAACCCATAAGTTGAAAAATATTTTTTGCTAGATCAATTGATATTGTGGTAGTTTTCATGATGGACGCTTCCTTTTCATTATTGTTAATGCAAGTTTAGAACACTACATTAATTTGGCGCATTGACGCCGCTTGGCGGGAGCGTCCATCTCATCATCCATACTTTAAAACAGCTAAATGGTCATCGCGATAACCAATAAAGTATGGGTGTCCCACTTTGTCA
>JBKEHN010000228.1:0-4072 GCA_046710905.1 Colwellia sp. | reverse complement strand
AAACGGTTTCTCTTTAATTCGTAAAGTATTAGAAGTGAACAACACTGATCCAAATGAATTACTTGAAGGCAAGAAAATTGCTGACCATTTACTTGAACCAACAAAGATTTACGTAAAATCTGTACTTCAATTACTTAAAAATGTAGATGTTCATGCACTTTCTCATATCACTGGTGGTGGCTTCTGGGAAAATATCCCACGTGTATTACCTGAAACAGCACAAGCTGTTATTAAAGGTGATAGCTGGCAATGGCCGAGCATCTTTAACTGGTTACAAGAAAACGGCAACATCACTGAACATGAAATGTACCGTACTTTTAACTGCGGTGTTGGCATGGTTATCGTAGTACCCGCTGATAAAGTAGCGCAGAGTATTGAAATATTAGCTGCACATGGTGAAAATGCTTGGCACATTGGCGAAATCGCTGATAAAGCTGATGGCGAAGAGCCTGTTGTTTTTGCATAAACGGTTAACAGTTTAAACAAGCGGACATATGATAAAGGGGCTATTTACTAGCCCCTTTTATTTATCTCCGCTTTATTAATTATTTATTAATCCTTTATCAACCAAATAGGAAAATATATGTCGAGCAAAATAGTAGTTTTGATCTCTGGTGGCGGCACTAACTTACAAGCCATTATAGATGCTTGCTCTGATAGTAATTACCCCGCTAAAGTGGTTGGCGTTGTATCAAATAAAGTCGATGCATATGGTCTAACACGTGCTGAAAATGCTGACATTGCTACCATAGCACTTTCTCATAAAGACTTTGATAGCCGTGAAGATTACGATCAAGCACTTATTAAGAAAATTGATTGTTTTAATGCCGATCTAATTGTCTTAGCAGGCTTTATGCGTATTCTTACACCAAACTTTGTCCAGCATTATCAAGGAAAACTGCTCAACATACATCCATCTCTTTTACCTAAATATCAGGGATTAAATACCCACCAACGCGCTATTGATGCCGGTGATGATGTACATGGGGTAAGTGTACACTTTGTTACTGAAGAGCTTGATGGCGGTCCTGTTATTCTTCAAGCTAAAGTCCCAGTCTTTGAAGGTGATAACTGTGATGATTTAGCCGCTCGGGTACATGAGCAAGAGCACCGTATCTACCCATTGGTAGTTAAGTGGTTTATTGAAAAAAGACTTAGTATGCAAGGCGATAACGCAATATTAGATGATAATATTTTATCCGCTTCAGGTTATGCCAACGATTAGCCTGTGTGACTAAATACTGTTAGCTATACCCGTTCTCCAGAAGCTGTTAGTATATTCGCTACTAATTGCTTCTGGAGTATTTGTACCTTATGCTAAAACGTCTCTCTCTACTGTGTTTAACATTACCTGTTTTAGTTTTTGCAAATACAGCGCTTCAAACACCCTCAACACCCTCAACACCCAGTATTGTAGAACAGAAAAAATCATTCTCGACGATTATTCCTGCTTATCGTGCAACTTACACCTTATTACGTAAATCAGATCCCGTAGGCAAAGCTATTAGAGAATTGACCTACCTTGATGATAATAAAATTCAATATCATTATGAAACAGATATAAATTGGTTGATTTTTTCTGATAAACGTAGCGAAACAGCCATAGTTAAGATAGAGAATAATAAAGTTATACCCTTGAGCTATGATTATCAACGCGAGGGAACGGGCACTGATAAAGCCTATCAATGGCAATATGATTTAGCGGCTCAAACCGCAACAAATTTGAAAAAAGATAAAAAAATATCACTAGACTTTTCTGATGGTCTGCTAGATAAATTAAGTTATCACCTGCAAAATCGTATTGACTTAATTAATAATCCAGAGCAAAAGCGCTTTATATATCCAGTAATTAGCACTAAAGGCTCGATCAAAAATTATCAATATCAATATGATGGTGAAGAAGAGATTATTCTTCCATATGGCTTAGTTAAAACTATCCGCTTAAAACGTGAAATTATTGAGAAAAAACGTATTACTTATGCTTGGTTTGCGCCAGAATTAAATTACTTACTGGTAAAACTCTACCAAGTAAAAGCTGGTACAGAACAATTTGAAGCACAATTATCGATACTAGAGCCTAAATAACTAGAGTCTAAATAACTAGAACCTAAATAGTAACAGTCAGTACCACTATTTAACAAATACAACACCAGTTAACTGACCTAAAATAAAATAATCAAATGGGCATAAACATGCTCACTTTTTTATACATACTAAATTAGTAATCCAATAAATAAATGTTCTCAACTATCTCTGTTGACTGCCCATAACTAAATATTTGCTACTGCCCTACCCTGTAACCTTACAAATCACAGTGATCAAATTTCATTAACAACCTAGTGTGCTGGTTAAAGAACCGAAGTGTGTCTTGTTATAAATTCTAGAAGCCAATACTTATTGAATCAATCACCTGCACTGATCTATTTTTATACACATCAAGATAACAAATCTCGGGATAGTGAAATAAAACTAAAAACTTTTTGTTTAAAAAATAACAAATAATGCTTGAATAGCCACCAAATATAACTATACTGTATATAAATACAGTATAGTTATATTTCACTATTTAACACGAGGCAAAACTATGTTCACGACCAATACAATTAACAGTAATGTTATAAAGAATGCTATCAGTACTCCACTTACAAAGCAGGTTTGGTTAAAGTTAGCTAATGTTGAAAACCGTCAAGAGTTGTCGTCTCACTATGCAACTATCTGCCAACAACATAATCAAGAGAAAAAATGGGTATTATTTATTAACCCAGAAGAATCATCATTAGAGCAGCTAGCACAAACACATGGTGTTGATATTTCTAAAGTGCTTTGTGTTAGTTTTAAAGGCAAAAACAAAGTGAATAACTTACTTGATGAGAAGTCTGCTCATTTAGATATAGAACAAATAAAAAATGTTTTGTGCCGAGGTAATTGCTCTGCTGTCATTCTTTCAAATGCTTCTTTTGCAGCGGATGAAATTACCGCACTCGATAACTGTGCACGTTTAGGTGAAACTCAATGTGTGCTACTTAAAAATAATAGAAAAAGTGAAGTGTCATTAAATAGTAAAAAATTACACTAAAGTAATTAAGACGAATAGCTAAAAAACTAAACGATAACTGATTAATAATCGTCATATTATTTTGTTAAATAAAAAGCCGTATTGTTAAAAACAATACGGCTTTTGCTTTATACACCTACTATCTGAAGATGCTCATTTGCTCAGCTCTCCCTCAAGGACTTTTTGCTAAATGCTTTATACTACATTATTGATTTCGACAAGGGTGCTAAGTGGATGTAGCTTCTTAGAGAATGTAGCAGCACATTCTCCTAAACAATCCTTCTTTGCAATGAATACCTTGCCTAAAATCGGTTATAATTACAGCTAAACCCCACATTTTAAGCTGGTACTAATATTTATCTGCCACGATAACAAAACTAGAGTGTTAGGCTAGTGTGGGTAAATAGCAAACAGATTAACTTATGACTTAGTGTCTAACCAATTATTTATATTACGTGATAATACTGTCATCGGTACTGCACCATTTAAAAGTACCACATCATAAAACTCTGCCAAGTCAAACTTATCGCCTAAGCGTTTTTTAGCTTGCTCTCGTAAACTTAATATTTTTAACATACCAAGCTTATAACCTAACGCTTGACCAGGCCAGGCCATATAACGCTCTATCTCGGCAATCACATCAGATTTAGCTGAACCTGGTTGCTCAGATATATAAGTAATCGCTTATTCACGAGTCCAACGTTTATCATGTAAACCAGTATCAACTACCAGACGTACGGCTCTAAATAATTTAGCTTGTAAACGACCTAAATCACCAAAAGGATCATTTTCATACAGACCTAATTCATAAGCGACTTGTTCTTAATAAGGAGCCCACCCTTTAGCATAAGCATTATAAGGTGCAATTCTACCTAAAAAAGGTAATTCTGCTTGGTCTAAATTCAAGGCTATTTGCCAATGATGCCCTGGATTTGCTTGATGATACGTTAGTGTTTTTAAGCCAAACTTAGGATTGGCTTTCATGTCACGTAAATTAATCCAGTAAATCCCTGGTTT
>JBKEHN010000227.1:0-4084 GCA_046710905.1 Colwellia sp. | reverse complement strand
GGCGATAAAGACCCATTTGCGCTACGAAGAGCTGCTATTGGTAGTATTCGTATCATCATTGAGAAACAGCTTGATTTAGACCTTTCTACATTGATTAACAAAAGCATAACATTGTTTGGTGACAAGTTAGTTAACGAAAATACTGCCAGTGATGTACTTGAATTCATTATGGGTCGTTTCCGCGCTTTCTATCAAGAGCAGGGTATTCGAGTTGATATCATCCAAGCGGTATTGGCTAAAAAGCCAAGTGCACCACTTGATTTTGATAAACGCATTAAAGCAGTGACATTCTTTGGTGAATTAGCAGAAGCGGCAACACTTGCTGCGGCGAATAAGCGTGTAGGCAATATTTTAGCTAAATTTGATGGCGAACTTTATCAGGCGTTTAACGCTGATTTAGCAACCGAAGCAGCAGAGCGTGATTTAGCTAACATTTACCAAGAGATAAAGTTGAAAGTTTCGCCACTAATGGCTGATAAAAACTATCAAGCAGCACTCTCTGAGTTAGCTCAGCTTAAAACACCAATAGATACTTTCTTTGATAACGTCATGGTGATGAGTGATAACGAAGCCGTTAAAATTAATCGCTTAACGTTACTCAATGAAATAAGAAATAGCTTTTTTGCTATTGCTGATATTTCAGTACTTCAATAACTCTATTTTTATAGTTAGGTAAATAAAGTATTAAAAAAGGTCATGGTAACATGACCTTTTTTTATGCCTGAAATTTAGTGTTAAACAATGAATGAAGATATTACTGCTAAAATTAGGGCTGTTTGTTATGTAGAAAAAGTATAAATGTTGGTATAACTTTTACTGCAATAGTGCGTGTTAATCCCTAATCCCTTAAGGCGAGGGAATTTATTTATAATAAACGAGTACTAGAGTTGGTATATATCTTGTAAAAACCGGTTTGATCTTGGTAAGTAATAGTTATCATAATTAACTGAGAAGGCGATTGCTGTCGCTTTTCCACGTAATTCGTGAAGAGGAACAAAGCCATAGACTCGAGAGTCAGCACTGTGTCGTCGATTATCACCTAATACTAAATAATGGCCTGCGGGAACGGTGACGGGGGCAAAATTACTAAGGCTATCACTGGCGATATTATCAATATTTATATGGTGTGTAATATCACCTACCGTTTCTATCGCAGAGGTCGTGGTGTGGTTTGATACATCAGGACTTTTAGCTAATGGTTTATAAGAAAGCGTTTGACCGTTCACTTGAATAATTTCATTATTCATTGTTACTACATCACCGGGTAAACCAATCACACGTTTGATTAATCTAAGAACTGCCGCTTTTGATTCAAAAACAACAATCTTACCCCGTTGTGGGGTATCGAGCGAGACCAATGTTACTCCGGTAAAAGGAAGACGTAAATCATAGGCCATCTTGTTGACTACAAGCCTATCGCCTACTTCAATGGTAGGTTGCCTTGAGTTAGTAGGTACTGTGTACCAATCGGCAACCGCGCTGCGAAACACTGATATTAACAAGATAAAGATAAGAAATTTTTTATTACTTTGTAAAAAGGAAATAAATTTGTTATTACTAGATTTGTTCATAAGATATTGCTCCATAGATATTAGCTCTCGCTACTGTTGAATAGCCGTTTCACTTGGAACGGGTATATATGAGGCAATATAATAAAGTGAAAGTTCCGCGTAGAAATACTTAGTTACAACTTGATAAAAGAAAGCTTGAGCGGCAGCTAACTTTTTTTAATAACATAGAGGAAAGGTAGGTTATCTGTTTGCTTTGCCACTAGTTCATGTTCCATAAATCGACAAAAACTTGGAATATCTCTAGCTGTTGAGGGGTCATCACATTGAATTAATAGTGTTTCACCGCTAGCCATTTTTCGAATATTCATACGAACCATCATCACAGGCTCAGGGCAACGTAGTCCTATAGCATCTAGGGTATGATCTGTTTGTTGAAAAAGAGTAGTAGACATAGCATGAACATTAATAGGGTTAATTTATAAATAATTATACCTTATTCAGCTATTTCAACATAAGAAATAAAGCGATAACAAGGTTGAATAAAATAGCATCAGCTATACTCTAGCTAGCTAAAGTTTAATCGTAATCTCCCCAGATATTTAATTATCAGTTCCCGAGGCGCCAGTGAAAGTTACATTTAACGTTTTATTGATATCGGCCTGTGTGCTTGCATCAATTAAGATAGTACAAGCAGATGATCGTTTGCAGATATTGACAGATATTAGTCAGCAAAAAATATTCTTAAAAGCTGAAAAACTATTAGCTCAAAGTTATTCTTCGCAGTATAAAACCCTGTATAACCAATTGTATTCTTATCCTCTGCAGCCTTACTTAGATCAACGTCGTCTAATGGCAACCATGAAACTGTCATCTGCAGGTGAAATAGCACTTTTTTTAGAAAAACATCAAAATTCACCATTAGACTGGCCACTTCGAAAAGCGTGGTTGCAGTATTTAGCTAAAAAAGAAAAGGGATCGCTATTTCTATCGTTTTATAAAAAAACGAGTAATACCGTATTGACCTGTCATAAGTTGAACTTCTCATTAAAAGCAGGTTTGCCTAATAGTGCAGTACTACCGCAAGTGACTAAGCTCTGGTTGGTTGGTAAATCGCTAGATAAAGTTTGTGATCCGATTATTAAACAGTGGCAAATTGCGGGCTATAGAACGAATGAAATTGTTTTACAACGAATAGCGTTAGCTGCAAATGGCGGACAACATACCCTCATTCCTTACTTAACTAATTTACTGCCTAAAGAACAGCAATATTTAGGTCGATTATGGCATCAAGTAAGGCGTGATCCGGCAACAGTAACCA
This sequence comes from Colwellia sp., assembly GCA_046710905.1. Taxonomy (GTDB): domain Bacteria; phylum Pseudomonadota; class Gammaproteobacteria; order Enterobacterales; family Alteromonadaceae; genus Colwellia. The sequence continues at coordinate 1,255 of JBKEHN010000227.1, read as the reverse complement.
GGCAAGATAAGTTTATTAAAAAATCAGTAATAGAAAGCCAAATATATACCTATGGTATTAAACGCTTAATTTGGCGAGCCCCAGATAAAGCGCTAGAAAATTATAAAAAGGTGGAGCACGATTTTACTCTTTCGATAGCGCAAAAGGAACAAATAACAGAAAAATTTGCAGTAGCTTTATCGAGTAAGAATCATGCTCAGGCAATGACTTGGTTGGAAAGATTAAACCCTAAAAATGTAGATCGTAGTATTATGCAGTGGCAACTGACTGAGGTCTTAAGGCAGCAGGATTGGCAACGAGTACTGAAAGAGTTAGCAACAATGCCTGAAAAATATAAAATAGAATTACAATGGCAGTATTGGTATGCAAGGGCATTGATTGCTACGGATAAACTCGAACGTGGACAAGATGTAATGAACAAATTAGCGAGCAAACGTCATTACTATGGTTTTTTAGCGGCAAGTTACTTAGATACACCCGTCAGCCTACAAAATAGCCCGTTAACGATCAGTAGTCAGGAAAAAAATAGTATATTGTTGTATCCATCAGCGAAGAGAGCGTTTGAGTTTTATTATTTAGGCCGTTATATCGAAGCAAGAAGAGAATGGCGTTTTTGGTTGAGACAGCTTAATGATCGCGAAAAGCTAGTTGCTGCAAAACTAGCTAACGAAAATGGTTGGTTTGACCGAGCAATATTTACCTTGTCACAAGTTGGTTATCTTGATGATGTTGACTTGCGATTTCCAAAAGCATTTGATAAAAAAATTAATCTACACGCGAAGAAGCAAGCAATAAATCCAGCCTGGGCTTTTGCTATAGCTAGACGAGAAAGTTCGTTTATGACTGATGCTCGCTCACCAGTAGGAGCTAAAGGGTTAATGCAATTAATGCCCAAGACGGCAAAGCAGCTAAAACAAGGTAGTGTCAGTAGGAAATATTTATATAATGCGGAAAATAATATCAAATTAGGTACCAAGTATTTACGCAACTTACTTGATAAAAATAAGGGTAATCAAGTTCTTGCTACAGCGTCGTATAATGCAGGTCCTTATAGAGTAAAAAGCTGGTTAAAAAATAGTAGTACCATGCCTGCGGATATTTGGATAGAAACTATACCCTTTAAAGAAACACGTAATTACGTTAAAAGTGTTTTAGCTTATCAAGAAATTTATCAGCACAAACCAGGACAGGTAAGTGTTGTTTTTAATAATGTTATTAAGATGAGTATTGGTGATTAATTAACTTTTAGCTTAAA
>JBKEHN010000226.1:0-4098 GCA_046710905.1 Colwellia sp. | reverse complement strand
TCAGCCACCCATTATATGAACTTAGCTAGTTTGTTAACTACACGTGATAATTTACGTCAATCAGCCAGTGATATGTTAGGTTTACGTTTAGGATTAAATGCGGTAGTAGGTGCTAATATTGATGCAATGAATGTACACTTTTTAGGTCATTCTTTAGGTGCTATTACTGGCATTAATTTAGTAGCTTTAGCTAACGCGCCACTTGATCCAGCGATTGATCCTGCCTTTAAAATCACCTCTAACTCGCAAGCAATGCCTGGTGTGATGATTGCAAACTTCTTAATGGAGTCAGGTGCCTTTGGTGATGTCATTAAATCGAACTTAGCTTATGGTTCATCTCCTGAGTTTAAAGCTATGGTCGATGCAGCGTACCCGTCAGAAAGTGGCGGAGCTTCAGAAGCTGAGTTAATTGGTGCGTATCTAGCATTTTATGCAGCACTTACTCCTGAGCAACAAGCAGGTATAAACGGTGTCTTTAGTCAATTTACTTTTGCAGCACAAACCGTTACTGATTCTGCTGATCCAGCCAACTATGCGAGTATTATCCAAGCAACTCAATCTCCGACTCATTTAATTGAAGTGGTTGGTAATGGCGTTGATGGTAATGGTGGAGAGTGTAAAGATATTTTAGTAACTGATAATTGTTCTGACCAAGTTATACCTAATACCGTTTCAACAACACCCTTTGGTGGAACTGAAGGTGCTATTGCCTTACTTGGATTACCTGGTGTGAGTAGCGATGCTCAAGGCTCTGGTGCGGTACGCTTTACTTCTGGTCATCACGGTTCTATTTTAAGCGCTAGCCCTACTAGTGCTTCACCTGATGCAGCAAAATCTGCTGCAGCTACGCAAGAAATGCAAAGTCAAGTAGCGGTGTTTTTTGCAACAATGGGGCAAACAATAAAAGTGACTAATACAGAAGTTATTAAATAATTTTTTTATTTAAAAAATATTATTTATAAAGCCCTCTTTTGAGGGCTTTTTTATTGGCTAAAATTTCAATTTTATAACAGTGTTTGTAATACAGTAAAATAGTGTAGAATTAGCGTAATTATTTTATCCACGTTTACCAATATATCCTCAGGAGTTACTTTGGAATTTTTATACGAATACGGTTTGTTTTTAGCGAAAGCTATTACTTTTGTTCTGGCTGTTATTGCCATCATTATTGCCATTGCTGGTGCCGCGACAAAACAGCAGCACAAAAAAGGTGAGCTTGATATCACTGACTTATCTGAACAGTTTAGTGAAACTGAAGAAGATATTATTCACGCCTTATTAACTAAGGAAGAATTTAAAGAAAAAGAAAAAGCCGATAAAAAACAAGCTAAAGCCCAAGCCAAAGCCGATAAGGCAAAAGTTAAAGCGGATAAGGCACAAGCCAATGCGACTAAAGATACCGAGGTATCTGCAGCTAATATAGCGAAAGAGCCAAGTAAAGCGCATGTATTTGTTATTGATTTTAACGGTAGCATTGATGCCAAAGAAGTCAGCTCTTTACGTGAAGAAGTTTCAGCTATACTGTCGGTAGCCAAACCTGAAGATGAAGTTTTTGTTCGTTTAGAAAGTGGCGGCGGTATGGTGCACGGTTATGGTTTAGCCTCATCACAACTTGACCGTATTCGTCAGCACAATATTCCTTTAACTGTATCAGTAGATAAAGTCGCTGCTAGCGGCGGTTATATGATGGCTTGTGTAGCCAACAATATTATATCAGCACCTTTTGCTATCTTAGGTTCTATTGGTGTTATTGCTCAAGTACCAAACTTTAATAAATTACTCAAGAAACATGATATTGATTTTGAACAATTTACTGCAGGCGAATTTAAACGGACAGTTACTATGTTTGGTGAAAATACCGAAAAGGGTAAAGAAAAGTTCATCGAAGAATTAGAAGAAACGCACGTTTTATTTAAAAACTTTGTTAGTGAGCGTAGACCAAGTTTAGATATGGCAAAAGTAGCAACCGGTGAGCATTGGTTTGGTACCACAGCTTTAACACTAGGACTAGTTGATAGTATTCAAACCAGTGACGATTATTTACAAGGCAAAAGTAAAAGTCATAAAGTTGTAGCGATTAAGTATGAAGTGAAAAAAGGCTTAGCTGAAAAGTTCTCTAAAGCAGCTTCATTGTCAGCTGAAAGCTTTTTAGGTAAGTTATTACAACGCAATAATATCTTCCCAGGTTAGTCGTTAGCTTACTAATAAACGGAAATCGCTTTAATGCTTAAGCTAATTCAGTTGACATAAGTACTGCCGCTAATACAAAGAATATAAATATTAAAAAAGCCTTGCAGAGTAAACTCAACAAGGCTTTTTTGTGCTGTTATAGCTAGCTATTTTATTAGCTACTAATTATCTTTTAGGGGCTTAACGTCGATCTCTTCAATATTATGACCCGCTTGTGAATCCAGATACATTGCATTATCAAACTGATCTTCACTTTTGGCAACCACGATACTTACCATACTATCACCCGTGACATTTACCGCGGTACGTGTCATATCAAGTAATCGATCAACACCAATGATAAGCGCAATACCTTCAACAGGTAAGCCTACTTGCTCTAGTACCATGGCCAACATAATTAAGCCAACACCTGGTACACCTGCTGTACCTATCGAAGCAAGAGTTGCGGTAAGAACAACGGTTAAGTAGTCAGCTAGTGTTAAATCTTGGCTAAAAACTTGCGCTATAAATACAGTGGCCACACCTTGCATGATTGCTGTGCCATCCATATTAATAGTGGCACCCAATGGTACGGTAAATGAAGCAATAGAGTTTTTAACACCCATTTTCTTGGTTGCTGTTTCTAAAGTGACAGGAATGGTTGCATTAGAGCTAGCGGTAGAGAAAGCAAAAATTGTAGCATCGCGCATTTTCTTTAAAAATATTAATGGGTTTAAACCAGTAAATAACTTTAAAATAACAGGGTAAGTAACTAACGCATGAAGAATAAGAACAAAGAATACCACTAAGAAATATTCAATTAAATTACCAAAGGTTGTTAGGGAAACGGTAGTAAATAAGGTTGCTAATAGCGCAAATACACCATAAGGGGCAATATTCATCAATATTGTTACCAGACGCATGATCACTTCACTTAAGTCTTCGAACAATAAAGCAATACGTTCACCAGCTTTACCTGAAAGCGCAATAGCAATACCAAAGAGTAAGGCAAACACTATTACTTGTAGCATATTTCCTTTAGCGAATGATTCAAAAGGATTAGTAGGGAACATTTGAATAATAACTTGTGCTAAAGAAGGTGCTTCTCTACCAGAAAAACTATTATCAGCGACCATGTTTACCCCTTCACCTGGAGCAATAATTATCGCAATAAAAATTGCGAAACTAATCGCAATAGCGGTAGTCGCAAGATATAACGCGACAGCTTTTCCACCAATACGGCCAAGCTTACTGGTATCTTTTAACGAACATACACCACAAACTAGGGATACAAAAACTAATGGCACAACCAACATACGTAAACTAGCCATAAAAGCTTGGCCGATCACTTCTAAGATACCATCTACAAAAAAGCCTTTTAGAGAAAGCTCAAATAAATAGAGGTTGATAACTTTGTCTGAGCCATTAGGCATCAGCCACTGTAAAAATGTGCCTAATAAAATACCTACAACCATACCGATAACGATACGGCTGGTTAAACTAGTTTTATTTGGCGTAGGGGGCGTTGTTTTATCTATTGTCATAGGGTCTATGTTACTTCAGCTAGGTTATAAGTTAAGTTATAAGTTAAGTTGTAATTATTATATATATACTACACATCCGGGTTCGGCACTAAGGTTAGCAATAATTACCTAGATTAAAAACTAATTTATTTTAGCGGCATTTAATACAGTCATAAGTAAAACTGTTTAACAAGATAGGCGTATGTAATTTATTTGTAATAAGCAGTACCTTTTTGTTATTTATCAGTTAATATGAGTGGATAAGTATATTTAAAAATGAAATTTGGGATCCCTTTATGCAGTTTTTTCGACGTTTTAGTTTTACCATGTTATTGATGTCAATGATGACACTTGCAGCGTGTGGTGGTGAAGGTGGTGATCTAACAGGTGGTGGTGAAAGTGGTGA
>JBKEHN010000225.1:0-4109 GCA_046710905.1 Colwellia sp. | reverse complement strand
TTGCGTATGCCCTTGCTTTAGCTAAATCTTCTGGTGTATCAACACCCTCAACTGGTACATGACTATTAGCTACCGCTACGTGAATTCGCTCACCTTGATATAAAACTCTTAGCTGTTCTAGCGCTTCAACTTGTTCTAACTGACTGGTTGGCCAATTGACATAGTCTTTAATAAAGCCAGCACGGTAGGCATAAATGCCAACATGTCTTAAGTAAAAATCACCTATTGCACGGATATTTTCTTCTGTATTTGCATTGGCATTTAAAAAGCGTTCTCTATCATAAGGAATTGTAGCGCGTGAAAAATATAAGGCATATCCGTCTTTATCAAGTATCACTTTAACGGCATTAGGATTAAAAGCTTCCTCAACAGAATCAATATTAATAGCTAAGGTCGACATGCGAGCAACACGACTATTTTGCTGTTGATTGGCTAAGTTTTTTGCTACTTGGGCTATATTTTCTGGAGGAATAAAAGGTTCATCACCTTGTACATTAACAATGATTTCATCATCACTAAATTGATATTGTTCCATGACTTCTGCGAGACGTTCAGTACCTGATTGATGATCAGCACGTGTTTTACACACTGTTGCGCCAAAGCCAGTAACGACAGCAGCGACTTCATCATTATCTGTGGCAACAATCACTTGGCGAGCGCCACTTAACTGTGCTTTTTCAACAACCCATTGGATCATAGGTTTTCCGTTGATGTCAGCTAAGACTTTACCCGGTAAACGTGATGATTGAAATCTAGCAGGAATAACAACCACAAAGCTTGTATCACCTGTCGATACGTCGCTTACTGCTTGCTCTTTTGCAGCACTGCCACTAAAAGACATAATTAACTACCCTGCTCAGTTGACTGGCTAATATTAAGGGCTCGTGCTTCTCCTTCGAGTAACACCGGAATATCTTTTTCTATACGATAGGCGAGTCTATCAAAATTACAAATAAGTTCTTTCGCTTCTTTATCGTAATCTAACTTACCTTTACAAACTGGGCAGGCAAGGATTTCCATTAATTTTGTATCGAAGGCCATGATGGTTTCTCACTGGTTAGTTATTTATATATTATTTGTATATTAGTTATCTGGTCAGTTATATATTTACTCAATACCACATTCACTTGTAGCTTTAATCTTATCTCGTAATACTTGTTGCTCTGCTTGGCTAAAAATCGCATCAACTGGCAAGTACCACCAATTAGGTGAGCAAAAATCGCGGCATTTAACCGCGTCTTTTTCAGTCATTAATAACGGTATATTTTCATTGAAATTGTTAAAATCAGCAACAATAAAGCTATGATGGTCAACAAAACTTTGCTGATTTATGATATTAAAGTTATTTTCTGTCAAGGTATCGAAAAACCGTTGTGGCGCGCCAATACCGGCAATAGCATTAACTGAGGTGTTCAACTTAATAAAATCCGTTAAGTTAATACACTCACCAGTAAGTAAGTTGCAGACATCTGTTGCCACCAATGACATATGTAAGCTTGGCTTTGATAGTTTTTGGGTATCTTTCGCTTCTTGAGCGTTATAGATAACCAAGTCACTGGTAGCTAAACGCCACTGGCCTTCTCTTAATGGGCCTGCAGGTAATAATAAACCGTTACCAAATAACCGTTTACCGTCAACAATGATAAGCTCTAAATCACGCTGTAAGCGATAATGCTGTAAGCCATCATCACTGATTATAATATCGCAGCCTTGTGTAATTAATAATTCAGCACTGGCAATGCGATCACTGCCTACCACCACAGGTACATGACAACGTTGTTGAATAAGTATTGGTTCATCACCTGCGATTAACGTTGTCGAATCATTATTGACTAAATAGGGATAATGAGGAGCTTGGCCGCCATAACCTCGAGAAATAACACCAGGTGTTAACCCTAATGAACGAGTCAGCTCAACAAGATAAATAACAATAGGGGTTTTACCATTACCGCCAACGCCAATATTACCGACCACAATAACAGGTTTATTAAGCTGATATGACTTTATTAAGCCTAACTTAAAACTCAGACGCCTTAGTGAACTAAGCAGCCAAAAAACAACCGATAAAGGTAATAATATTGGTACCAATAGCCACTTAGCGCGATGATTGTTAAACCAAACCTTTTCAATTAAGCGCATATAATAACATCCCTATTCAAATTGGAAACTATGCAACTGAGCATAAGCGCCTTGTTTAGCGAGTAAACTTTGATGAGTTCCTTGTTCAACAATTTTACCTTGATCCATAACAATTATTTTATCTGCACTCTCGATGGTCGATAAACGATGCGCAATTACAATGGAAGTACGGTTTTGTTGTAATGTTTGTAACGCGTCTTGAATGTGTCGTTCAGATTCGGTATCTAGTGCACTGGTCGCTTCATCTAAAATTAAGAAAGGTGTATCACATAACAAAGCACGGGCAATGGCAACTCGTTGGCGTTGACCACCAGACAGTAAAGCACCATTTTCACCTATATTTGTTTCAAGTCCTTGAGGCATATTTACCGAAAATTCCATTACATGAGCACTTTTAGCTGCGGCGATAATTTCAGCTTCAGTTGCTTCGGGTTTACCGTAAGCTATATTATTAGACAAGGTATCATTAAATAAAACTACCTGCTGAGACACATAAGAAAATTGCTTGCGTAAATCTTTTAATTCAAACTGTTCAATATTAGTATCATCAATCAATATCTCGCCAGACGTAGCATCATAAAAGCGTAATAATAATGAGCTTGCTGTTGATTTACCACTGCCTGAACGCCCAACTAACGCTAAAGTTTCGCCTGGCGACAAGTCAAAAGTCAGGTCACTTAAGGCGAGTTTAGCTTCTTGCGTTGTATCGCTCTTTACATAAGAAAAATCTACATGCTTAAAAGATAAAGTACCTGAGGCTCTTGCCAGTTTCTTATCGCCATTATCTTTTTCTTTTTCATGATCGAGTATCGAAAAAATACTAACGCAAGCAGCCATACCTTGTTGAAATTCAGCATTTACATTAGTTAACATTTTTAAAGGTCTAAGTAGCATAACCATATAAGTAATAACACTGACAAAAGTCCCCTGAGAGATAGTATCGCGTAAGGTATCAGAGGTAATTGCATAAAAAACAAAGGCTAAAGCAAAAGAGGCAATTACCTGGATAATAGGGACACTGGCTGACTTTGTTGCCATCATTTTCATACGTTGCTGACGGTTATGTTTATTTATTTTACCAAAACGGTCAAATTCACGTTGCTGACCACCAAAAGTTAACACGACTTTATGACCGTTAAAGGTTTGCTCTGCTGCTGTGGTTACTTCACCCATAGCACCTTGAATATTTTTACTTACTTTACGAAAGCGCTTAGAGACCAAAGTAACAATCACAGCAATTACCGGAATTATTAATAAAAATATCAATGATAGCTGCCAACTATAATAAAACATCAAACCAACTAGGCCTAAAACAAAAGCACTTTGTTGCACTATGACTAAGATAGACTTACTCACCGAGTTTAATACTTGCTCGGTATCAAAGGTTATTTTCGAAATTAATGCGCCTGTTGATTGCTTATCATGAAAAGCTACTGGCATGGCCATAATATGTTCAAATAATTTTTGCCTTAAATCAGCAACGACATTATTACCCACCCAAGACAAACAATAATTAGCAACAAAATGAGCTAAACCACGAATAATAAAAGCTGAAACAATGAAGAGTGGTGCCCATTTCATAAAATCAACATTATTACCTGATAACCCCTCATCAAGAAGAGGTTGTAATTTTGATAAAAAATATACATCAATAAAGGCATAACCCAGCATACCCAAAATAGCGGCGACAAAACCTAGTTTATAAGGTTTCGCGTAACTGACCAGTCGTTTAAAGTTTTGCCATGTGGTTGCATTGTTTGAGTCAGAACAAGATAAGGCGATTTTTGTTGAAGATGATGCCATTAGTTATGATTACTCGGGTATTTAAAATACCTAAAAGGAAAATTGATAAAACATTAACTTTTATCATGCATACATTGTCGAAAAAGTATTTTACCGCGAATTGAAGAGACAACCAACAAAAACTATAAGCCAAACAAGATCAATGACAAGATAAACAGATACGGTAA
>JBKEHN010000224.1:0-4129 GCA_046710905.1 Colwellia sp. | reverse complement strand
GATATTTATGGAAATTATCCAGCAAGTTTTAGCCGTAAAGTAACCGTATTCATTTCACCACATAAATATTAATTCTAACAGGACTAATCATACACCAAAATTTGAAATACTAGCGTCTGAACTCCTCCTGCGTATATAATTGAGATAATAATAGTCGTTGAAATTTGTAATTATCTGTAAAATAATTTTAAGGTGTATTTCGTGTCTGAGTATTTTAGTAAAAAACCTAAAAAAGCTGGTGGTCTCTCGTCATTAACTTCAACCTTAAAGCATATAATTCAAAGCCAACAACCACAAACTAATATCAAAAATTTATTAAAGGCAAATAAAGACAAAGGTTTTGATTGTCCAGGTTGTGCTTGGGGTGATGACAAAGAAAAGTTACTACAGTTTTGTGAAAATGGCGCCAAAGCCATTGCTTGGGAATCAACCAGTAAAAAAGTAGGTAGCAATTTTTTTGCGCAGCACAGTGTTAGCCAATTACAAAAACAAAGTGATTATTGGTTAGAGTATCAAGGTCGGTTAATTGAGCCGATGAAATATAATAAAAAAACCGACCATTATGAGCCTATTCAATGGCAAGACGCCTATCAATTAATAGGCGATAAACTCAAAAGCTTAACTTCTCCAGACCAAGCAGAATTTTATACATCTGGTCGCGCTAGTAATGAAGCCTCGTTTCTTTATCAGCTATTTGGCCGACTCTACGGTACTAATAACTTTCCTGACTGCTCAAACATGTGTCACGAAGCAAGTGGCGTTGCATTAAATGAGTCAATTGGTATCGGTAAAGGTACGGTAATATTAGATGATTTTAACCACGCCGATGCGATATTTGTTTTTGGACAAAATCCAGGAACTAATCACCCTAGGATGATGAATGCCCTGCGTAAAGCCACACGAAATGGTTGTAAAGTAGTGAGCTTCAATAATTTAAAGGAAGTTGCTCTCGAACGTTTTGCCAGCCCGCAAGATCCGATAGAACTCCTTACTAGCAAAGCAACAACTATCAGTCATGCTTATTTCACCCCTAAATTAGGCGGTGATATGGCAGCCATTCGTGGCATGGTAAAGATTATATTCTCGCGTAACGAAGAGCAGATAAAAAATTGTCAGCCTGCGATAATCGATAATGACTTTATCAAACAACATTGCCAGCAATTTGAGCAATATCAACAAGTAGTTAATGACACTACATGGAAAAAAATCGAACAACAATCAGGGTTATCGTTTGAGCAATTGTCGCAAGCAACTGATGTATTTTTAAATGCCGACAAAGTAATTTGTACTTGGGCAATGGGTATCACTCAACATAAACATTCAGTCGCTACCATTCAAGAAATTGTTAATTTACAGTTGTTGTCTGGCAATATGGGTAAAAAAGGCGCTGGCTTGTGTCCGGTTCGTGGTCATTCAAATGTGCAAGGTAATCGTACTATGGGTATCAATGAAAAACCTACGGCTAGTTTTATTGATAAACTGTCGCTAGCCGTTGATACTCTTCTACCTAAAGAAAAAGGTCATAACGTTTATTATGCGTTAAATGCTTTATTAGAGAAAACTAGCAAGGTACTGATTTGTTTAGGCGGTAATATCGCGCAAGCCGCGCCAGATACAACACAAACCCATCAAGCATTAAAAAATACCGAATTAAATGTACAAATAAGTACTAAGCTCAACCGTAGTCATTTATGTATTGGTCAAGACGCCCTTATTCTTCCCTGTTTAGGCCGTACTGAAATAGATAACCAAGACACTGGCGAACAGTTTATTACCGTCGAAGATACTTTTAGCATGGTGCATGCATCGCAAGGCAGCGTAGTTCCTCTTGGAAAGTTATTACGCTCTGAGACCGCCATTGTTACAGACATCGCTGATGCAACGCTGGAAAAATCCACTGTTAACTGGCAACAGTTAAAAGGAAATTATAACTTAATTCGTGATTTGATCGAACAAAGTATTTTAGGGTTTACCAATTTTAATCAACAGCTTGAACAACCAGGTGGTTTTTATCTTGGTAATAGTGCGGCACAACTTCAATGGACTAATCAGCAAGGAAAAGCGTTGTTTTCTGCCCATGGTCTACCTACTAGTATTATCAACATAGCTGAAGATAAACTAAACGATCTTCACAACAAGAATCAGCCACTTTATACATTGCAATCACTCCGTTCTCACGATCAATACAATACCACTATCTACGGCATGAACGATAGATACCGCGGTATTAGTAATGCGAGAAACGTGCTGTTTATTAATAAAAAAGACGCTTTGAAACAAGGCTTTAAAAATGAAGACTATGTCGACATCACGTCTATTTGGTCTGATAACAAAAATCGAACAGTAAATAACTTTATACTCTGCTTTTATGATATTCCAAGAAGTAATCTAGCGGCGTATTACCCAGAAACTAATCCTCTGGTACCACTAGATAGCTATGGTGATCGCTCTTATACACCAACCTCTAAATCGGTCGCGGTAATTATCAGTAAAGCTAAAAACCCACCCTTGATTTAATATATATTCAACGTTCTTATCTTAAGATAACTTAACTTATTCAATTGGTTGGGAGATATGTCAAAAGATAATCAACGTTTCTTATATTTATGGCTTAGTTGTTATTATTTAGTCTCATTAGTTAAGCGCCAATCACCATGGTAAACATTAAAGCCTTTATTACTTGCAAAGCCTATCAGGGTTAAGTCGAATTGCTTGGCCGCTTGTATTGCCAGCTCAGAAGGGGCTCCAACGCCCACCAATATACTAATACCTGCCATAATAGTTTTCTGCACTATTTCAAAACTTATTCGACCACTAACGAGTAATATCCATAAAGGCGCTTTTTGGAGCGATTTATCTAAGGCTAGTAATGCACCAATAACTTTATCTACTGCGTTATGACGACCAATATCCTCATATAATTGCTGTATATTTAATTGTTGGTCAAATAATGCTGCGCCATGTACACCACCTGTTTGATCAAATAGGTCTTGCTCGTTCCGCATTTTACTGGACAACAACAGTATTGATTGCGCCATAAGTATATTTTTATGCTCAGGGTAAGATAAATTTATATCAGTTTTTAACTGCAGTGTTTTTAATGATGTTGTGCCACAAAGGCCACAACTAGAGTAGCTCACCATATATCGATCTAATGAGGATAAGTCAGGGATAAAACCGTTAGTAAATTTTATTAACCATTCATTATATTTACCTTCACCAGTAACTTCTCCTGATTCTAATTTTATTGTTTCAACATCCTTAAGTTGTTTTATTACCCCTTCACTATGCAATAAGCCCATAATTAAAAAATAATCATGCCCAGGAGTACGCATGGTAATAGTGAAGACTTTTCTTTTTACTTTACCCTGCTCTAACCAAGATAAAGTGATCTGCAAAGGTTGTTCAACAATAACGCTATCTTTACTTGTTTTTCTTGTCAGTATGAGCTGTTTTTTTGTTGTTACTTCATCTATAGTCTCGTTTAACGCATCGTCTATTTCTTCAGCGATAAACCTATAACTAACCTTATTGATAGTTTTTGTGGCGTATTTAGTCATTTTAGTATTTTGCATATAAAATTTAAACGAATTTAATAGTGCTTGAAAGGGGGAAAGTTTAACGTCTTACTTTCAAACTGGGAAGTAGTAGTTACTGTCTAATAAGCCATTAATTAAAAAGTTATGCAGCTTTTATTAGTATGTCCTGATACGATAATATCACCTGCAGTTGATGTTGCTGATAAAATCAGAGAAGCGATACTGAACAATGCGGGGCCAAATAATATTAAAATAGCCTATAGTTTTTGTGTTGCACAAAGGCACAATGAGGACCTTGATAATTTAATTTCTCGTACAAATAGGGCGTTATATAAAGCAAGAAATACCGGTAGTAATAGCACAGCCGCCGCTTAATTTTTAATATCAAATCCATACTTAACTTATACTACTCACTTGGGGGTTAGTCGTATAATAAATACGGTTGTCGCTTTTGCTTAAACTTAGTAATACCCGCTCGCCAACTTAATTTAATTTGCTCTGCACTTTGCCCTGCAATAATAGCTTTTCTTAATTTATCTGTACCTGCTAATTTATCCATAAATTGTGGGCTATTAAAAAAGGTTACCTTT
>JBKEHN010000223.1:0-4179 GCA_046710905.1 Colwellia sp. | reverse complement strand
TAATTAGTATTCGCTTCCGCAACTTTATCAAGTGATTTAGCATCACTGTAGTTACCAACACCCATAACATCGGTAATTCGTCTAACAACGCCTTGAGGAGTAATATTGTTGTCTAAATTGTATTGGTGTTGTTTGACCCTACGCCGCTCTGTTTCATCAATAGCACGTCGCATTGAGCCTGTAATTTTATCCCCATACAATATAGCTCGACCATTGAGATTACGCGCCGCTCGACCAATAGTTTGAATTAAAGAACGATCAGAGCGTAAAAAACCTTCTTTATCTGCATCTAAAATTGCTACTAAGGAGACTTCTGGCATATCTAATCCTTCTCGAAGTAAGTTAATGCCAACTAAAACATCAAATTTACCCAGCCTGAAATCTCTAATAATTTCGACCCGTTCAACCGTATCCACATCTGAATGCAAATAACGTGCTTTAATACCATGTTCATCTAAATAATCCGTTAAATCTTCGGCCATACGCTTAGTTAATGTGGTGGCTAAGACTCTTTCATCTAAGGGTAGACGTTTATGTATCTCTGATAATAAATCATCAACTTGTGTCTCTACTGGTCTCACTTCGATTTGTGGATCAAGTAAACCTGTAGGTCTAACCACTTGTTCTGCTATATCACCATTAGATTTTTCTAATTCATAGTTACTTGGTGTTGCCGATACATAAATTGTTTGTGGGGAAATAGCTTCAAACTCGTCAAATTTCATTGGCCTATTATCTAAGGCTGAGGGTAATCTAAAGCCATATTCTACTAAGTTTTCTTTACGCGACCTATCCCCTTTATACATAGCACCAATTTGTGGCACGGTAACATGTGATTCATCAATAATAAGTAACCCATCATCGGGTAAATAATCAAATAATGTAGGGGGTGCACCTCCTTCATCTCTCCCCGATAAGTAGCGAGAATAGTTCTCTATACCAGAGCAATAACCGAGCTCAGTCATCATCTCAATATCAAATTGAGTACGTTGGGTTAGCCGCTGTTCTTCTACTAATTTATTATTATCTTTGAGTTGTTGCGATCTGTGCTTAAGCTCAATTTTAATTTTATCAATCGCCGCTAAAATTTTCTCTCTAGGCGTAGCGTAGTGTGTTTTAGGGTAAACGGTCACCCGAGGCAGTGTTCTTTCAACTTGTCCCGTTAGTGGATCAAATTGGCTTATCCGCTCTATTTCTTCATCAAATAATTCAACACGCAAAGCAAGTCGATCTGATTCCGCAGGAAAAATATCAATAACGTCACCCCGAACTCTATAAGTAGCACGTGCAAAAGCAACATCATTCCGTTTATATTGCAATTCAGCTAAGCGACGTAAAATATCGCGCTGATTAATAATGTCACCTTGGCTAATATGTAACATCATCTTTAAATAGGAATCAGGATCACCCAAACCATAAATAGCAGAAACTGAAGCAATAATAATAACATCGCGACGTTCTAACAATGCTTTAGTGGCTGATAGACGCATTTGCTCAATGTGCTCATTAACTGAGGCGTCTTTTTCTATGAAAGTATCAGTGGTTGGTACATAAGCCTCTGGCTGATAATAATCATAATAAGAAACAAAATACTCTACAGCATTGTTTGGAAAAAACTCTTTCATTTCACCATAAAGTTGCGCAGCCAAGGTTTTATTGGGTGCTAACATCATGGTCGGTCGATTCAGCTTCTCTATCACATTAGCAATGGTAAAGGTTTTACCTGAGCCAGTTACACCTAACAACGTTTGATGGGCTAAGCCCGATTCAATGCCTTCTAAAAGTTGCTTTATTGCTGTTGGTTGATCGCCACTTGGTGTGTAATCAGAACAAATAGTTAACTTTTTCATACTACCTGCTCCGGTATAATAGAGTCATGAATCGCAAATTGCTTAGTAAATAGTCGGTGCGAAATCATAGCCATTAGGATATTTCCAAGTAAAGCACCCGCAAATAGACCTACTAAACCAAACAGTACACTACCTAAATATGCTAAAGGTAAATAACAAACAAATAGTCGAACAACACTTAATACCAAAGCAGTCATTGGTTTGTGTAAAGCATTGAATGATGAATTAGTTAAAATAACGATACCTTGCAAGCCATAACCTAGAGGCAGCATCCAAATAAATAGTTTAATTAAATCAGCAACTTCAGATTCTTTAGTAAATATACTTGCGATCCAATGTGCACTAAAAGCTAACAAAATATAAATAACAATTTGCCAAGCTAAGATGAACCTTATAGAAATTTTATATGCAACTTCTACGCGTTTTAATTGCCCAGCTCCAAAGTTTTGACTAATAAAAGGGGGTAAAGTCATCGATAAAGCAAGTACGAGCAAACAAGCTATCGATTCAAGTCTTGAGCCAACCCCAAAAGCGGCAACAGCTAACTCACCATATGTAGCAACTATTGCAGTCATTATAGCCGCAGCAATAGGTGTCAACATATTAGCACCAGCAGCAGGTAACCCTATTTTTAATATGTGTCGACAAGCGGTGATGAGGTCTTTCATCGGCAACATAGTCGTATGAATGAGATCATGTTTTTTAGTTAGGATATACAATACAAACCCTAAACCAAAAAACCACGATATTAAAGTCGCAATTGCAGCACCTTGTATTCCCATCGCAGGAATAGGACCAAAACCAAATATGAAAATAGGATCCAGTACTGCATTTATGAGTCCGGCACTACCCATTATAATACTGGGTGTTTTAGTATCCCCAGATGCGCGTAATACTGCATTTCCTACCATAGGACCAATCAAAAAAATACTACCTATATACCAAATATCCATATATTGATGAATTAAGGGTAGTAAAGATGGCTGTGCCCCCAGTAGAGTGAATAAAGGGTCTGTAATGAAATACCCTACTGTTGATAAACAGGCAACAATAATTGCAGCTAAATATAGTGCTGCTGTAGCAGCATTTTTTGCCGACTTTGTATCTTTTCTTCCTAAAAACTTAGCGATAACAGCAGAGGTTCCTATACCCAAACCAATCATTACACTAAGTACTGTAAAAGTGACGGGAAATGTAAAACTAATTGCTGCTAGAGGCTGTGTCCCTAGAAGTCCAACAAAAAAGGTATCAACTAAGTTGAAGGTCATTAGCAGCACCATCCCATAAATCATCGGAATAGTCATACGCTTTAGCGTGTTAGCAACAGGGTCTTCGAGTAGATTAATTTGTTTACTATTATGTCGAGCCATGTTTTTTTTAGTCATTTAATATTATCTGTGGTTCTATTAGGGTAATAATATGTAGGACTATATTATAAAAGATTAACTAACTTTTACCTAGTGTAGATTGATCAGATAAGCGCACTTCTACTTAATATTATAATAATAATTATATAACATATGCTCTTACTCTTGTGCTAAACAAAACCGCACAGGATTATAGACGAAGTATGGTGTAATGAAATAACGCACAGTTAAATATTCTAAAAACTAGGCGTTCAAAAAACAACCAAATTTATCTATAAAACATAATTATTAGCTAAATCATTGAAATTATTAAAATTAAAAACATAGCTCTTTTATGTTGACTTATTGACAGGTCAGTCAAAACGTATCAGCAAGATAAACTTAAACTTTAATCCACATAGTTATCCACAAGAACAGTGGATAACTAAATATTTTAATTTTTCAGGGTAAAATTTAACCAAGTAAGGAGAAGTACTAAAAATAGGCAAAAAGTATAGTAAAAGCACCTCTTCTGAACACAACTTCAGCAAAGAATATTTATTTCAATTATTTATTGTTTTTGTGTTGACACTTAGGCCATCGGCCTTTATTATTCTGCTCCGTTAGCCATTGAGGTTAACACGATTCCCCAATAGCTCAGTTGGTAGAGCGATGGACTGTTAATCCATGTGTCACTGGTTCGAGCCCAGTTTGGGGAGCCATATTATACTTCGTTATAAACAGAAGTTAAAAAAGTTTATTCCCCAATAGCTCAGTTGGTAGAGCGATGGACTGTTAATCCATGTGTCACTGGTTCGAGCCCAGTTTGGGGAGCCACATTACACTTCGTAAAAAAAGAAGTTAAAAAAGTTTATTCCCCAATAGCTCAGTTGGTAGAGCGATGGACTGTTAATCCATGTGTCACTGGTTCGAGCCCAGTTTGGGGAGCCACATTACACTTCGTAAAAAAAGAAGTTAAAAAA
>JBKEHN010000222.1:0-4191 GCA_046710905.1 Colwellia sp. | reverse complement strand
GGCTGCTTTTTTATTTCTCTAACTTCCCTATACACCGGCAATTATTCTGTTTATTTAATAGCTTTATCTCGTCCTAAATGTTATTATATCGCGCCTTTTTTATCTAATAAGCTAGTTGTTTATAGACTATTTACCTATAACCAGGCTTATCTATTAACGTAGAACTCATTTAGAGTAAAAATGGTGTCTCCTTGTTTTTGGTCGCAAAAAGCAAGATAAAATTTTTAAGTTTTTTAACTTATATAACAGAAGAGTATTAAAATGACTGATTTATTAACATTAGAAGCTGAAGTACGTACTGATTTAGGGAAAGGTGCGAGCCGCCGCCTACGTCACGCGAACAAAGTTCCTGCTATCCTTTACGGTGAAAACGAAGAACCTATCTCTTTAACTTTAGAGCACAAAAATGTTTTCCGTGCTCAACAAGAAGAAGCGTTCTACACGCAAGTTTTAACATTGAACATCGCTGGCAAGCCAGTTGAATGTTTAATTAAAGACATGCAACGTCACCCGTTTAAGCAAGTGGTAATGCACTTAGATTTCTTGCGCATTGATGCAAACCACGTTGTTCATTCAAACGCAGCTATTCACTTCACTAATGAAGATGAAGCAGCTAAAACTGGTGCGAACATTTCTCACCACATGAATGAAATCGCTATCACTTGTTTACCAAAAGACTTGCCTGAGTTTATCGAAATTGACTTAGCTGGCCTTCAACTTGGTCAAACATTGCATTTATCAGACGTTACATTCCCAGCGGGCGTTACATCTGACGAATTAGCTAAAGGCGAAGATCACGATCTAGCTGTAGTATCTGCTAATGCACCAAAAGCTGCTAAAGTAGCTGATGCTGCAGAAGCAGAAGCTCCAGCTGCTGAATAATAGTTAATATCATTTATAATATTATAAGTAATGACTATTAAACTAATTGCGGGGCTGGGTAATCCTGGCTCCGAATACAGCAAAACTCGCCACAATGCAGGTGTTTGGTTCATAGAAGAACTAGCACGTAACCACAATATTTCTCTCCGTCCCGAAAAAAAATATTTAGGTCTTTACGGTAAAGGCATGATTGCGGGAAACCTAGTCCACTTATTAATCCCCACTACCTTTATGAACCTTAGCGGTCAAGCTGTTGCTCCACTAGCTAATTTTTATAAAATAACAGTAGATGAAATATTAGTTGCCCATGATGAATTAGACATGCAACCTGGTATTTGTAAGATTAAAAAAGGTGGTAGACACGGTGGACATAATGGCTTACGAGATATTATCGCTCGCATGGCTAATAATAAAGATTTCTACCGGTTACGTATTGGTATTGATCATCCAGGTCATCGCGATAAAGTAACGGCTCATGTTTTGGGTAAAGCGCCCAAAGCCGAACAAGAAAAAATACAACAAGCAATCGACGAAGCCAGTCGATGTTTTGATATTTGGTTAAAAGACGACTTAAAAAAAGCGCAAAATCGCTTACACTCGTTTAAAGCCGAATAAATATTCGCAAGTAAATACACGCTAGTAAATAATCAGTAGGTAAAAATTATGGGTTTTAAATGTGGTATCGTTGGCTTGCCTAACGTCGGTAAATCAACACTATTCAATGCACTTACCAAGGCTGGTATTGATGCGGCAAATTTCCCATTCTGTACTATTGAGCCAAATACTGGCGTAGTACCTGTGCCTGATCCTCGCTTAGATAAATTAACCGCCATAGTAAAACCTGAGCGTGTATTAGCAACGACAATGGAATTTGTAGATATTGCTGGTCTTGTTGCTGGTGCATCAAAAGGTGAAGGTTTAGGAAATAAATTTTTAGCTAATATTCGTGAAACTGACGCTATTGGTCACGTAGTACGCTGTTTTGACAATGACAATATTATTCATGTTGCGAATAAAGTCAGTCCTATTGATGATATCGAGGTAATCAATACTGAATTAGCGTTATCAGATATGGACACAGCAGAACGTGCAATTTTCCGTTTAGCTAAGAAAGCTAAAGGCGGAGATACAGACGCTAAATTTGAAATGCCGGTATTAGAAAAAATATTAAAGCATGTTGAAGAAGGTCATATGATTCGATCTTTAGAATTATCTAAAGAAGAAATAGCAGCCGTCGATTACTTAAATTTTTTAACACTTAAGCCGACTATGTACATAGCTAATGTTAATGATGATGGTTTTGAGAATAATCCTTACCTTGATCAAGTTCAAAAGATAGCTGATGAAGAAGGTGCTATCGTTGTTGCTGTTTGTGCGGAAATTGAAAGCGAGTTATCTGAAATGGACGATGAAGACCGTATTGAGTTTATGGCTGAAATGGGTCTAGAAGAGCCAGGTCTAAATCGTGTTATCAATGCTGGTTATTCTTTATTACACTTACAAACTTACTTTACCGCTGGTGTTAAAGAAGTTCGAGCTTGGACAGTAAAACAAAATGCTACCGCGCCACAAGCCGCTGGTGTTATTCATACTGACTTTGAAAAAGGCTTTATTCGCGCCGAAATCATTAGTTATGATGATTTTATTGAGTTTAATGGTGAATCTGGTGCTAAAGAAGCAGGTAAGTGGCGCTTAGAAGGTAAAGGATACCGCGTAAAAGATGGTGACGTAATCCACTTCCGCTTTAATGTATAAATTTATCATTAAACATTAAACTATTTTATCTAAAAAAGACTTATCTACGATGGGTCTTTTTTGTACTTATAAAACTCAGTAACGTCAGTGATAATGTAATTCTAATACCTTTAAATTATTACTAAATCATAAGTTATATTTTAGTTAATTCCTAATATCCTTATAACAAACTCTTGTTTTAATTTTTTTATCAATAAAATGAAAAGTATTATAGCAAATAAACCTAAACATATAATCAGAACACCTTACAAAATATTCTTACTAATGAATACAAGAACTGAGGTATTAGTCTACACTTTCTTGCTTGAATTTAACTCTATATCAAAACCATAATAAGGCATAACAATGAAAAAAATTATTTTATTACCACTTTTATTAGTAGCAACAGCTATCTCTGTAAGTCCAGCGCAAGCAGATAATCTATCTTTACGTATTTGTGAATACGTCCAAGCAAATGATAAGAGTCGCTTAAGATCATTCTTAAAACAAAACAAACTAAAAATTCGTAATATTTATGATGGCCTAGAATGTAATGGCGATAATTTATTAATATTTTCCGCTAAATCTCAAGCACTAGAAGTTGGTGAGTTCATCATAGGTAAACTACCGTCAAAAAAAGTTAAGAGTGAAATAGATAGCTTAGTAAAACATTCAGCTCATTTAGCTGAAGAAGCGAGAGAAAGATAAGTTTAACTGCTTCGTTATGAAGACAAACGTATTGCCTATTTTAAATGACAATACATTTCTTCTCTTTTATTTGCGTAGTTATCCGCCAAAATGAACAATCAATAGCCAAACAAATGAAAAGAACAACTTTTTTTAAAATAACTGTTGACGAAAGGCAAGTACCTCAGCATAATACGCCGCACTTGCTAGACAGCAGGTAGATAAAGGCTACATAGCTCAGTTGGTTAGAGCACATCACTCATAATGATGGGGTCCCAGGTTCGAGTCCCGGTGTAGCCACCATTACTTATATATTTATATTTAAGTAAAAAGAGTTCAAATCTCTCTAAAAATTTGGATGTATGCGGGTTTGGCGGAATTGGTAGACGCGCTGGATTTAGGTTCCAGTATCGCAAGATGTGAGAGTTCAAGTCTCTTGACCCGCACCATTTAAAAAGCAATGGAAGTTGCATATGTAAAAAGTAAGTATATTGCAGGGATATAGCCAAGCGGTAAGGCAGCGGGTTTTGATCCCGTCATTCAGAGGTTCAAATCCTCTTATCCCTGCCACTTTTTGTTAACTAGTTATAGTTATAAAAAGTCTGTAATATACATACCTTCTGGAGGGATATAGCCAAGCGGTAAGGCAGCGGGTTTTGATCCCGTCATTCAGAGGTTCAAATCCTCTTATCCCTGCCACTTTTGAGATAGCAGTTATAGTTAAAACCTTTTTAAAATTTTGTTTATAATGTATAAGAGTAAAGTCTCTTTAAAAATTTGATGTATGCGGGTTTGGCGGAATTGGTAGACGCGCTCTTTCTTTTAAAGAGTAGGTTTCAGTATCGTAATATGTCAGAGTTCAAGTCTCTTTAAAAATTTGATGTATGC
>JBKEHN010000221.1:0-4236 GCA_046710905.1 Colwellia sp. | reverse complement strand
TTATCTAAATCCACTTACTGAAACTATCACACTACTATGACTTCTAGCATGCAATTATCACAAATCAGTGTTTATCCTTTAAAATCTTCTGCGGGCATTCAACTATCAAACAGTTGGATCGATGAGTTAGGTCTTAGCTTTGATCGAAGATTTGTACTGACTGATGATAAATGTCAGTTTATTACCGCACGCACTGAGCCAAAAATCTGTTTGATACAAGCCAGTATAACTGCAACAGGGTTAGTACTTACCGCGCCCGATATGCCAAAACTGGTGATTAATTACCTCCAACTGAGTGAACTTTATCAAACTGTATTTGTTTGGAATGATAGTATTAATGCTCAACAAGGTAATAGTGAACATCATCAGTGGTTTAGTCGGTATTTAAATCGTCCTTGTCAATTATTACATTTTGGTGAATTATCTAAACGTAATGTCCCATCGACAAGTAAGCGTACAAATCAATTAGCTTTTACAGACGGCTACCCACTATTACTCATTTCTCAAGCGTCATTAGATGATTTAAATAAACGTTGCCCAGCAATAATCACCATGAATCAATTTCGACCTAATCTAGTCATCGATAATTGTGACGCTTTTGCAGAAGATACTTGGCAACATATACGCATAGGCGAAGTAGAGTTTGAATTAAGAAAGCCGTGTACTCGTTGTATATTTACCACCATAAACCCAGAAACAGCGCTCAAAGACATACATCAAGAGCCGATAACAAGCTTAAAGACCTACAGACAAGCCGCAGAAGGTGAATTAAAAGGCGAAGTTCTTTTTGGACAAAATTTAGTCCCGCTTAATCAGGGGCAAATAAAATTGACAGACACTATTACCATTATTAAGAAAAAAGTGCCGCCAACATTTTTAATCTCCTTAAGTGCAACACCAACTATTGTATCTCGTGAAAGTAAGAAAAAGGTCTCTCTTATTTTTGATTCTTGGAATAAAAAGCACAAAGGAGACAATCAACAAACTATATTAGAACAAGGTGAAAAGGCAGGTTTGATACTACCCTATTCATGCAGAGCTGGCATGTGTGGCCGCTGTAAAGTAAAACTTGTTAAAGGCCAAGTAGAGCAATTATCAACCGATGGTTTAAGCGAAGTAGAAATGAAAGATGATTATATTTTAATGTGTAGTTGTATTCCAACAACTGACGTAACCCTAATTCGTTAACTAATAACAGACCCTCTGTGCTAATAAAGTCGAGTGAGTAAAATTGAAGTAGCCATTTTAATGAGTATTGACTTGTGACCTTCTTATAAATTGGCGCTAATTTTTATCTGTTCTTCTATTTTCATCATCTCTTTTTCTATCATTTTACTTTTTTAATAATGTCGTCTTAGAGAAGCCAATTTTTCCTTAGTCATACGAAGATGTCGTTTTTTCAATTTAAAAGTATAACTTGACGAAAAGTGTAAAGCCTCAGCAAAAAAATCATCATATTGACTATCACATAAGACATGTTGACCCGTGTTACTCTCTTTGTATTGGCTTACCCTAGTTAGAGAGTCAATCAATATTTAATGGCTAATCAATAACTCACTAATACATCGTTCTATCGATTAAATTAACTTTATTTTAGCCTTCATGTGTTAACCAAGTCATCACAAATAACGTAACTTCACGGCTAAACAATAAATGACTTATTTAAAAAGTAATAACGTTGACAAAATAAATTGTCATAACTGTAATAAAGATATAATTACCGCTTTATTATTAGGCTAGTATCGCTTGTATCAGTTAAAATGAACCTCATAGAAAAAGTTAAAATCTGGTTAAATAAAAAGGTAGTGAAGCGTTGATAAATAAACTGATTAACTGGATTACTTGTCAAGAATGTCAGGGCCGTGGCAAAAAAACGATGCGACTCCGCAAGAAAGTTCGTCTGAGCTATCAGAGAGAGTTAGACAAATTCGAAGCAACAAATAGCCAAGGAACAGCACCCGTTAGGCCTAAAGGTCACCTCTACGATTGCCTAAGCTGTAGCGGAACAGGTTTGATTCAAGCTGACAACAGCCCAATAGCAGATAAAGAGAGCTACCCACTTGTTGCTATTATTGGCGGTGGTATTGGCGGAGTGGCTTTAGCTGTAGCTTGTATGCACCGCGGTATACCTTTTACACTTTATGAACGCGATAGTAGTTTCGATGCTCGCTCTCAGGGGTATGGCCTTACCCTACAACAGGCAAGTAAAGCCATTGAGGCATTAGGTATTTTATCATTAGAACAAGGACTGATCTCAACAAGACATGTGGTGCATACGACAGAAGGAAAAGTGATTGGTGAATGGGGGATTAGAAAATGGCTACAGTCAGAAGCAATAAAGTCGCCCAAACGCACTAATATTCATATCGCCCGACAATCTTTGCGTTTGGCATTGCTTGAGCAACTTGGTGGACACGATGCAGTACAATGGGGACACAAGTTAGTCGATTTTAATAAAAGTG
Organism: Colwellia sp.; assembly: GCA_046710905.1. Lineage (GTDB taxonomy): Bacteria > Pseudomonadota > Gammaproteobacteria > Enterobacterales > Alteromonadaceae > Colwellia. The sequence continues at coordinate 1,774 of JBKEHN010000221.1, read as the reverse complement.
ATGAAGACTGCAACAATGACGCGATAGATTTAAGCTTTCAAGTTGATGGCAAGATTAAAACAGCTAAAGCCGACATAATAGTAGGAGCAGATGGTATACGTAGTACCGTACGAGAATTACTTATTAGTGAGGAGATAAGCCCTTTACGTTATCTTGGTTGTATGGTGATTTTAGGTATTTGCCCTTTGGCTGATCTCGATGGCCTTGAAAGTTCTTTGCTAGACTCAGCTACAGTATTTCAAACCGCTAATGGTCATGAGCGAATATATATGATGCCGTATGCATCAGACTCAGTAATGTGGCAACTTAGTTTCCCCATGCCAGAAAAAGAGGCAAAAGCCTTGAGTAGTTTAGGCCGACAAGCGCTAAAAGATGAAGCGTATCGTAGATGTCAGTGGCACGACCCTATTCCTCAAATTTTAGCTGCAACCCATGAAGCCCAGGTTTCAGGTTATCCGGTATATGACCGAGCTCTTCTCGAGCCTGAATTATTAAAGTCAGGACATCAAGTAACCCTGATTGGCGATGCTGCTCACCCTATGAGTCCATTCAAAGGACAAGGCGCTAATCAAGCACTACTTGATGCTCTAGCACTAGCCCGAAAGATATCAATAGCATGCAGGCCCAAATCACATTGGCGAGTCGCTGGCGTGAGAGAAAGTGTATTAACCGACTTTGAAGCAGAAATGTTAAATCGTAGTGCCTCTAAAGTAAAAGATTCAGCAGACGCAGCTCAATTTCTGCATTCAGAGACTGTACTTCATGAAAGTGATGAGCCCAGAGGACGTTGCTTACAAAGAAAAGAGTCTTAACCCAGAGCTGCACAGCATAAAAAATAACAACAGCTAATGACGACTACTATGGTCGTAATATTTATTGAGGTGATTTATGGTTTATTGGCCATGTATTTTAAAACTTAATGGTGATGATGAGCTTATTTACTTAGGCTCTGAGGTAGATTTTATTGCTGAGTGTCACGAATTAATATTTAGTGATGAGGATTACATCATAGACTCTACTGGTTTGAGTTATGTAATCGAATTAATATTAGGGAAACTTACCTTGGTCAAAAAAAAGCGAATATTAGCTGTCAATGAAGTAACCGAGTTAATTCGCGCCAACGAGTTCAGTAAAGCTGAGTTATGTCTGACTAAAATACATTTTTTAACGGTATCAGATGCCATTCAGTCGTTACTTTATTGAGCTAAAAATAGACTAATAACGGGATGGTTTGTGCAAATAACAAATAAAAGTTAGCTACTTATTTCTTGAAGATGATTATTTAAATGCATTACATGGGCCATTTCAAATTCTTTTTTTGTTAAGTGGCCATAAGCAAAATGTGGCGCTATGGGTCCTAAGTACTTATCAAAATCAATCAATGATTTTTTTAAACGATCGAGTGCTACAGTAACATCCATTTGAGACGTTAATGCTGCTGCACCTGGAATTGGTTCACTTAGGCCATGCGACATTTTACCTTTAGTTGAAAAGATTGAGAAAGCTAAGTTACCAATAGTTCTCTTAAATAAGCGAGATTTATGTACGGGGAATTCAGACATAGAGTATTCGACACTTTGTGCACAATGAGTAAATATTTGATATAAATCCCATTCGCCTAAACTCTTAAGTTTTGCTTGTGATAAAACATCTAGTTTTTGCAAAGCAAAATCAATTGTCAGTTCGTCACGTTTAGTCTCATCAATTAGCAAGAAAGCACCGCTACCAAGACCAACAATGACTCCTGTACTTACGATCGATACCTTAACAAATT
>JBKEHN010000220.1:0-4284 GCA_046710905.1 Colwellia sp. | reverse complement strand
ATCCTTATTGGCGAACCAATGCTAATAATAGTGACCAACATTTTATTGAAATAGCTGGCCGTGTGGTCCTAGATGGTATCGATTTACTGAAAACAGCGACGTATAACTTTACTAGTTTTTCACTTGAGAATGTCGCTCATAGCCTACTTGGGCGGGGTAAAAAAGTAGTAGATGTTGAAAATAGAATGCAAGAGATAATTAATAACTTTAATCATAACAAATCGGCTTTAGCGACATATAACCTTGAAGATTGTCGTTTAGTTTGGCTCATTTTTGAAAAAACGCAGTTACTCGCTTTTGCACAATTAAGATCACAACTGACCGGGTTGGCGATAGATAGAGTCGGGGGATCAGTTGCGGCATTTACTAATCTGTATTTACCAAAATTGCACCGCAGTGGTTATATAGCTCCTAATATGGGGGATGGTGTTTCTGATTTGGTCTCTCCTGGTGGTTATGTTATGGATTCTATACCAGGATTATATAACAATGTACTGGTCTTAGATTTTAAGTCTTTGTATCCCAGCATTATCCGTACCTTCAAAATTGATCCTATGGGTTTAATTGAAGGTTTAACACAAGTCAATATTTATAATTTATCTTCAGAGAAATCATCGGTAGAGAGCTCAGCTTTAGAAGGCTCAGCTGAAGAAAGTGCAGGGCATCTAGAAGAAGATATTCGAGACGTTGTTATAGGTGGTTTTGATGGCGCCTATTTTTCGAGAACTAAGCACTTTTTACCTGATATTATCGAATCTCTTTGGTCTGAGCGTGATAAAGCAAAAGAACAAAAAAATGCTGCGTTGTCACAAGCGATAAAAATTATAATGAATAGTTTTTATGGTGTCTTGGGTTCAACGGGGTGTCGTTTCTTTGATCCTCGGCTATCAGGGTCTATTACTAAACGCAGTCATGAGATTTTAAAGAAAACAAGTATCTGGATTGAAAAGCTAGGCCATCAAGTTATCTACGGTGATACCGATTCAATCTTTGTTTCAATTGGTGCAGATAAAACACCACTGCAAGCGAGTCAGCTCGGTATTGAACTACAAAATTTTATTAATGATAAATGGCAACTTACCTTAGCGCAAGATTTTAAAATAAGTAGTCAATTAGACATTGAGTATGAAACTCATTTTACTAAATTTTTAATGCCAAAGATCCGTGGTCTTAATCACATCAAAGAGCAAAAGGCTATTGGTACCAAAAAGCGCTATGCAGGATTGTCTAATGGCGTAATTATTTTTAAGGGCTTAGAAACTGTTAGAAGCGATTGGACCGAGTTAAGTAAAGATTTCCAACAGGAGTTATATCGATTAGTTTTTCACGATGAGCCTATTGAAGCGTTTATTAAAAAGATAGTCGATGAACTAAGGCTAGGAACGCATGATGATAAATTGATTTATCAGAAAAAAATACGACGCAAGTTAAGTGATTATGTCAATACACCACCCCATATTAAAGCCGCATTAATTGCCAATACTAAGCTCGAGGCCCAAGGTCTAAAACAAAAATATAAGCATAGAAGTACTATTCGATATGTTATTACTTTAGATGGTGTTCAGCCGTTAGAGTTTAGTGATAGTAAACTTGATTATGACTTTTATGTGGAGAAACAACTTAAACCTATAGCTGATGATATCTTACCCTTTATCGGTAAAGACTTTGAGTCTATTACGGGTGATCAAATGGGACTTTTTTAATGATGTTATCATCTCGGCTATTAATATAATTTTTTTCAATTTTTATTTAACTAATTCTAGCCAGTTAAGCTTATTCAGGTTATAAATACGGTATATAAGTTTAGATGGCTAGATAGCTGAAATGAAAGATAATGTCGCTAGTTCTAAATCCCTTTAATTGAGGTCAATATGAAACAAGATACCAAGATAGTAAATGCTGGACGTAATGCTAAATGGACGAATGGCGTGGTTAATCCACCAGTGACTCGAGCATCGACAGTCGTCTTTAATACTGTTGCTGAAATGAATAATGCCGTTGCTAATCGACATAATCAAACAATGGTCTATGGTCGACGTGGTACTAACACATCGTTTGCTTTTAGTGATGCTATGACTGAATTAGAAGGGGGGGCAGGTTGTGCTTTATTTCCATCAGGTACGGCAGCGATCACCAATGCAATATTAGCTTTTGTTAAGCAGGGCGACCATATATTAATGGTTGATAATGCTTATGAGCCTACTCGCGACTATTGCGATAAGATATTAACTAAAATGGGCGTTAGCACTACTTATTATGACCCCATGCTTGGTGCTGATGTTGAAGCCTTGATTCAAGATAATACCTGTCTAATTTTCTTGGAATCACCTGGCTCTATTACCATGGAAGTTCAAGACGTACCTACTATTAGTACTGTTGCTCACAAACATAATTGTATTGTTATGCTTGATAATACCTGGGGTGCAGGCATTAACTTTAAACCATTCGAGTATGGCGTTGATGTTAGTATACAAGCGGCAACAAAATATATCGTTGGTCATTCAGATGTCATGCTAGGTACAGCAACAGCGGTAGAGAAATATTGGCCACAATTGCGTGATTACAGTTATTTGATGGGACAATGTACTTCGCCAGATGATTTATATTTAGCACTTCGTGGAATTCGCACCCTTGGCGTTAGATTAAAACAGCATCAACAAAGTGCGATAAAAGTAGCTAATTGGTTACAAAAACGATCTGAAGTGGCTAAAATTTTACATCCAGCTTTTGATTCATGTCCGGGTCATGAGTTTTTCAAACGAGATTTTACGGGCTCTAACGGCTTGTTTTCTTTTGTACTTAACTGTGGTGATAAACTTTCATTAACGGCGTTCTTAGATGGTTTACATCATTTTAAAATGGGCTATTCTTGGGGAGGTTTTGAAAGTTTGATTTTAGGTATCAGTAATGTAAACGCTATTCGTAGCGCGACAACCTTTGATTGTGAGTTTCCGTTAATTCGTCTTCATATAGGCTTAGAAGATGTTGACGATTTACTTGATGACTTATCAAAAGGTTTTGACCGCTTTAATGAAGTACTTGCCAGTTCTTAAATGGCATTAGGTTTATGGTAGACTTTAAACGAGTTAATCACGATGTTTTAGTGTTACATTACCACGATTAAGGTCATTAAATTTTCATCTACTTTCGAAGTAATATAATAGTCATTTTAGCGATATTTTGGTCGTATTAAATGTCACTTAAATATTTACTAAAGCTAGTTTTACCAAATAAGACGAGTAATTATTTATCGTGTCAGTGTTATTGATAGTCGCTTTAAAAAAGCGTAAATTATGATGGTAAAATAAATAATTATCTTCAGTATATAAGTATTCATTAAGGACGTCTGTACCACTATAAACTATTAAGACTATTGCCATCAATCCAACCTAACATTTCATCTTGATGGCAACAGTCAAAGCTAACATATTGTATATTATTTTAAGGCTGACACCACTATAGCCCTCATCACACTAAGCTCAATACCGCTTGTTTTTTTGCTTAAATTGTAATTTAAGTAGGCGATAGATCACTTCTAGTTATTTTTCTTGGTAGCCTCCACACTCAATAGTGATAAATGGACAATTGAAACTTTACTCTATAATTGAGCCGATATATGAATCAGACAATATCAGGGTTTGGTAAAATAATAAGGTAAACAAAGAAAATTTTCATTATTAAAGAGTTTTCTAAAAATGTGGGGTATGAGCTTGAATAGTTATGAAAGTCGATTACCATTTCAGGGGTAACTTCGCTGATTGCTTATTCAATCAATGATCCTCGCTGACAATAATAACTTTATCTATCATTACATCCAAAAGAGTAATGCTAAATAAAACAATGATTAAGATCGATACCACCTTTGATAAGACATAAAGTACTCGGTTTATTTTATGGTAAAGCTTATGTTAAATAGCTGTGTATTGAGGCTAAACCAGAGGATTCATTACGGTGAAGTAGTGCAGTAAATATTAGACATTTATCTAGGTTAGTCCTATATAGATCAATCACGTTTGGTCCAGTTACAGATAAATAAATTATTCGTAATCAGTATATAAACTTACTATATGTAACACTTATCACTACTAGCACATTGATTAAGATCAATAAAATCTAGTAAAGGGGATGATTTATATTTTTATGGCGGTAAACTACTAATATGTTCGAACCAATATCCGTTACCTATATAGAGATACAGCTATGAGTGAAGAAACTATTTTTTCTAAAATTATCCGTCAAGAAATTCCTACGCCATTATTATATCAAGATGAATTAGTGACCGCC
>JBKEHN010000219.1:0-4292 GCA_046710905.1 Colwellia sp. | reverse complement strand
GCTTGATAAAAATCAGTTTCATCGGCGTTTGAATCTAAGGCTGTTTGGGCAGTTTTAGCCATTTTTATCCACATATAAGCTAGCGTGATGTAACCAGATAGCATTAAATAATCAACAGAAGCAGCACCTATCTCATCAGGACTTTTTGCTGCTTTCATAGCGATGTCTTGGGTGACTTCTTGCCATAATTCAACATATTCTTGCAAGGTTGCACAATGCTCTGACATTTTTTCGCTTTGATGACTTTGACAAAAGCCGAGCACTTCATCACAAAAGTCATTTAATAAAACGCCTTTGTTACCTAGTACTTTACGACCGATTAAATCTAAGGCCTGAATGCCAGTAGTACCTTCATATATACAACAAATTTTAGTATCACGCAGTAATTGTTCCATGCCCCATTCTTTAATAAAACCATGACCACCGAGTACTTGAATACCATAGCTGGTGTTGTCTACTGCCGTTTCGGTCAAAAAGGCCTTAGCGATAGGTGTTAGTAAAGCTAAACGGTTATTTGCTGCCATTTTATCTTGGTCTGTTTTACCAACATGGGTAATATCAACTAACTGAGCAAGGTAGGCCACTAAGGCACGCCCCCCTTCGGCAATCGATTTTTGCGAGAGTAACATACGTCTAACATCAGGGTGAACAATAATAGGGTCAGCAGGTCCTTCAGGATTTTTAATACCTGTCATTGAACGCATTTGTAATCTATCTTTTGCATAGGCAAGTGAGCCCTGAAAAGCGGCTTCAGAGGCGGCAACACCTTCATTAGCAACACCCAGTCTTGCGCCATTCATAAAGGTGAACATGCAATGTAAACCACGATTTTTTTCACCAATTAAATAACCTTTAGCATCATCGAAATTAATCACACAGGTTGCATTACCATTAATACCCATTTTGTGTTCAATAGAGCCACAGCTAACACCATTTTTATCACTAATAGTACCGTCATCATTAACGTTAAATTTAGGTACAACAAAAAGAGAAATACCTTTAGTGCCAGCAGGTGAATCAGAAGCACGGGCAATGACTAAATGCACAATATTGTCAGACATATCATGCTCACCGGCAGAGATAAAAATTTTACTACCGTTGAGGGTATAACTGCCATCGTCATTGACATCGGCTTTAGTACGAAGTAAGCCTAAGTCAGTGCCACAGTGAGATTCAGTTAAACACATAGTGCCAGTCCAAGAGCCATCAACAAGACGGGGCATAAACATACTTTTTTGTTGCTCAGTACCATGATGTTCAAGAGTAGACATACAACCATGGCTTAAACCAGGGTACATAGCAAAACTATGATTAGCGGATGAAAGCATCTCACTGATCGTGGTATTTAATGAATGCGGTAGACCTTGGCCACCAAATTCTTCAGTTTGCGAGAGTGTTGGCCAACCACCATCAATATATTGTTGGTAAGCATCCTTAAAACCGTCGGGGGTAGTTACATTACCATTTTGCCACTGACAACCTTGCTGATCGCCAATTTGGTTAATGGGCGCAATGACTTGTTCAGTAAACTTACCTGCTTCAGCTAAAATTGCGGTCACCATTTCTTCGGTCGCGTCGTAATAGCCTAAGGTTTGGTAATGTGTATCGCAATCAAGCATTTCTTGCATTACAAATTTATAGTCACGTTGTGGGGCTTTATAATCAAACATAATTTTTACCTAACTCTTTAGAGGTTATAACCAATCTGGTTGAGTGTCGTAGCTTACGCTATCAATATTTTTCACTAAATTTCCCCAGTGATAGGTTAACGGTAATTCACTGTTGAAGAAGTACTTCATTGCTTGAATTTTACCGTTATAAAATTTCGTATCATCGCTATGCGGTTCATTTTCAATAGCCTTGTGTGCAATAGCGCCTTGTTTTAGCCATAACCAAGCGATAGTAATATGACCAAACATATTTAAATAACTGACTGAATTTGAGAAAACTAAGTCAATGTGTTGATGTTTTACTTGAGCTAAAACATCGGTTGTGACTAATTTTAAGTTTTCTACCGCTGTTTTTAGTTCGCTAGCATAGCTTGATAAAGCCGATATTTGTCCAACATCGATAATGGTTTTACTTATCTCGTTTAAAAAAGTGTTATAGCCAATAAAATCTTTCATTGGTACTTTACGACAAAGCAAATCAAGAGATTGAATTCCCGTAGTGCCTTCATGAATTGGGTTTAAACGATTATCACGATAAAATAATTCAACAGGATGCTCATTGCAATAACCGTGACCACCTAAGACTTGAATAGCAAGATCGTTCGCTTTTGGTCCCCACTCTGAAGGCCAACTTTTTATAACAGGCGTGAGGAAGTCTAATATTGTTGAGGCGTGAGCACGTTCAATTTCTGTTGGTGCTGTTTTTTCATCGTCTGCTAATTGATGACCATATAAACACAGAGCATATGCGCCTTCGGCGTAGGCTTTTTGAGTTAATAGCATACGTCTTACATCAGGGTGCTCAATGATGTTCACTGGCGGAGATTGTGGGTCTTTACACGATAACAATCGACCTTGTGGGCGTTCTTTCGCGTAATCTAATGAATATTGAAAGCCAGTAAGTGCAGTTAATGCTGCGCCTGTGCCGACTAAAATACGTGCTTCATTCATCATATGAAACATGTACATCAAACCTTTATGTTGTTCACCGACAAGGTATGCAACAGCACCGTCTTGCTCTCCAAAGCTTAAGGCGGCGGAAGTATGGCCACGACCACCCATTTTGTGAAATAATCCTGCTAGCGCGACTTCATTACGCTCGCCAAGACTACCATCATCGTTAACTAAAAATTTAGGAACAATGAAGAGTGAAATACCTTTAACGCCTTTTGGTGCACCTTTAATACGTGCGAGTACCAAATGAATAATGTTCTCATTGAGATCATGATCACCACCAGAGATATAAATTTTATTACCTTTTAAACGGTAATTTCCATCATCACCTTTTATTGCTGTTGTCGTTAAATCAGCTAAGCCAGAGCCTGCCCCTGGTTCGGTCATTGCCATAGTGCCAGCAAAACGACCTTCACGCATTGGCAGCACCCACTTTTCAATTTGTTCTGGGGTACCGTGTGACTCAATTAAGTTACAATTTGCATGGGTTAAAGAAATATAACCAAGAGTCGTACTGCCCACAGCTGATAAATAGGCAAAAGCGCCACTTGCGGCAACAAGAGGTAGTTGCATACCACCCATTTCATAATCAGTTGTTGGACAAGTTAAACCCGCTTCTATTACTGCATCTAAAGCAACTTTTATTTCTGGGATCATATGAACTTTTTTACCATCAAATGTCGGTTCGTTAGCATCGACTTTTTGACGTATCGGCAGAAAATATTTTTCAGCGATAGCCTGTCCTATATCAATAGCGGCATTGAAGGTTTCTTTATCATGATCTTTATAACGTTCACGACTGATAAGGGATTCAACATCAAACATCTCATAAAGAAAGAATTCAATATCTCGACGGTTTAAAATAGGTGCAGGCATAATTAATACTCATATCTAAAGAATAGTTAAATAATAAAGCTATCTCGAATTTGTTCTGTCACCTTGGTGACATTAGGGTTTTTGCTCACTTATTTTATATGAGACTTGTTATGTGATTGAGCTAGTACGCGTTAGTTTTTTTGACAGTAAGTATTGCCGTACATAAGTATAGTTATGTTGTAATCTGATTAATTTAGTAAAAATAAACTTAATTACAATTCTTTTTTAAAGCAAATAGTACAATATTTTAATAAGGAGCTTTATTTTCAACTACATGATAATCATTAATAAGTATCGAGTAAAAGAATGTGTAATCTTAAAGTTATCACGGCTTAGATAAGTAAATAAAAATAATGTAATGGGATAATATAAATTGGTAACAATGACTAAGGTTATCTAGCCTTGTCTTACCCTAAATAGACCGCTATCAGCGGGCTAAATTTGTATTAGCGTTGATTATTTTATTTTGTAGATAAATATGTCATCCTAATATTTAGGTGGTAAATTACAACTGATAACGGACAATTCGCTGCACGTATATCTGGGAAATAATTACTATCGGTTAATGCTTAGTTTATCAGCAAGTAGCTCAATAACCTCCTCGTAATCATGCCATCTTTACCCATGATAGAGTATAAATACTCAACTTCTTTGTTGAATTTTCACTGTCTTCTCTGAACTATCCATTACCTCATAGATGACTACCAGCTGATTATTGATGATGCTACAAATACCCCTTGTCTCTATATTATATTGATCAATTTAGTTTTAAATTTAGTTTTAAATTTAGTT
>JBKEHN010000218.1:0-4308 GCA_046710905.1 Colwellia sp. | reverse complement strand
ACTTACTGTTGCATTCTGATAATAGCGCACCGATGAAGAGCTTGACGATGCGAGCTAAGATATACGATTTAGGTGTTGTTACCTCATGCAGTCGCCCAAGGGTAAGTAACGATAATCCATACTCAGAGTCACTGTTTAGAACGGTCAAGTATCATCCTCGGTGGCCTAGTGAAGGTTTTAAATCGTTAGATGAAGCTCGACAATGGGTCAAAGAGTTTGTTTATTGGTACAACAATGAGCATCACCATAGCAGGATTAAATTTGTCACGCCATGCCAGAGACATGAAGGTCTGAATGTTGAGATACTAGCAAAGCGAAAAGTGTTATATCAAACAAAAAGAAATGAGCACCCAGAGTGATGGTCAAAAGAAGAGCGAAATTGCCAGCCAATAGGCGCTGCGGAGTTAAATCCAGAGTAACACCAAGAAGCTACTTAACAATTTAGGCGACAACTGTCTTGAAAAACACTGCTATCATCATCGCCTTCAAACATTGATTGGGCGTTCGACAATATGTAGCTTGTCGGTGATTCACTCATTACTCATGCTATTCCTGCGTTGCATCACACCATTTATTCAGCAAGGAAACTACCGCCAACCTACTGATATTTATAAGAACATTGGTTACGATTAGTTCGCTATTAATCGACTTACAAGCTGGCTTTATTTTAGCTGTAATACTGGTTTTTATCTCTTTAGAAATAATGAATAAAATAAAAAACTAGGAAGATAAGATAATGGTTAGTTAGTCGCTAATAAGCACTCAACTAACCATTAAACACCATGGTTAATGATTATAATCTGAGCTTTGCTAAATAAATTAGAGCGCAGTTAAGGCCACTGATTTAAATTCAATAGCCTGCCAACCACTTTGTATAAAGTTACGAATATTACCGTGGTCATTGCCTTGAGGATTATTTACCACCTCATCACGATAAAATCGACCAAAACAAGCCAACGTTTGTTGCTCTGTTAATTGATTCAACTGAGCAAAATAAAATATCTTGCAAGAGCCTTCATTAATGCCCGCTTCGTTAAGCAAGTCACCATTAATGAACGTTGCAGCTGTATAGCGATAGTTTTCACTAATAACCCGCATTACTTGCTCAAAACTTACTTTTTCTGCATCTGTGTTTAGCTGACTAATAAAGTCAGCTAAAGTAGGGTTAACTGCTTGAGTGCTCATTAAACATTACCTGATTTTAATCTTGCCTTTGCTTCCTCTACTTTAGAGAAATCTAAACCAAGCTCAATTACTGCCTGCTCAATAAGACCAGGATCAGCCATCACTAAACTCATAATTGCCTGTAGTTTTTCGGGTGGAATACCAAGTTGTGCAATGAATGCCATTGCCATCATCGGATTATCAGTGAGCGCCTGAAAAAGCTCATTAATTTTTTCGTCAGTGATATTTAATTCTTTTAATATTTGTATGATCGGGTTCATTAATTTTCTCATTGTTAAATCATTAGGTAATAATACAGCTATTTTAACAAATAAAATCAATTGATAAAGCTTCAGCTCGATTTAAAAGTAATTTACTGAATTTTATCGATTGTTTTTTCATCATTTTTATCTGTATTCATTGTATTAGTTGATTTTAGCCTTTGTCGATATTTTGCTTTAGCAAGTTTTTGCAAATCGGCAACCTCATCACTTTCATCGACAATTTCACGACCAAGGAAAGTTTCAATTGCATCTTCTAGTGTCACTACGCCGGCGGTTTGACCAAAATGATCTTCAACGATAAATATATGTTCGTGACGTTTAATAAAGAGGTCAAGTAAATTTAATACTGGCAGACTTTCCGATACCCTACCTATCGGATTAATAATACTTTTTAGACTTTGCTGACCTTGCCCTTGTCTTTCGTTTTCATATAAGTGCGCTTTAAGGACAAGTCCACAAATATTATCAATAGCATCATCATAAACCGGAATACGGGTAAAGTTCGCTGTTTTATCATTACTAAGCGCTTCGGTAATTGTTACCTCTTTTGCTAATGCATGCACAACAGTGCGCGGTGTTAAAATATCTTTTGTTTTAGTCTTTCTTAATTGGAAAATATTTTCAAGTAATTGATTCTCTTTTTTATTCAACGTACCACCTTTATGACTAAGTGCTGCAACTACCAGTACTTCTTCCCTTGTGACGACCTCTTTATTTTTACGGCTAATCACACGTGTAAGTAGTGATGAAAGCCAAACTAGGGGATAAATTAATTTGACTAAAAAAGATATGATATAAGCAGAAGGGATAGCTAAAGTTCGCCAGAAGTTTACACCCAGTGTTTTAGGAATAATTTCAGAAAAATATAAAATAACTAAGGTAAGTAAAACTGCAATAAGGGTTTCTTTTTGCTCGCCAAAAAGACGAATTGCTTGAGCACCAACACCTACCGCCCCGATAGTGTGAGCAAACGTATTGAGTATAAGAATAGTTGAAATAGACTGGTCTAGTTTATTTTTAACCTCGGCTAATTTTTTTGCTCCTCGTGTTTTAGCCGCAAGCTTTTGAGCTACAAATGCAGGGCTTATAGATAGTAAAACAGCCTCTAAAATAGAACATAAAAAAGAAACACCAAGAGCAACTACAAGATAAATAATAAGTAAGGTCATTGTTAGGTATTTTCCGTTAGTACCACTGAGTAGTAATCCGCGCTAAAAATATTTAAGCCTTAATACTCATTATAGGTAATAGTCTGCAAATAAATCAAAAAAGGCTTTAACAATCCTTAGCTACCACCACTGGACAATAAAAAGTATAATATAGGTAGATTTATCTAAGTAAAACCGACGACCACCGAATTAATACCTATTACACTAACGATTATTAAACTAACTATGTCATCACCATTAAAGTACTTATCTGCCTATTCTCAGCAAATACAAATACAAGTTCAGCAGATGATTAAACAAAAAAAATTAGCGCAATATTTATTAAATAAATACCCTACGACTCATGAAATAAGTAATGACAAAGCATTGCGTGGATATGTGATGTCTTTAAAGAACCAATACTTGAAAAAGTCAGCGCCCTTGAGTCAAATAAAGTATGACGATAAAATTCATATCATTAATAATGCTTTAGGTTTGCACACTTATGTCTCTCGCGTACAAGGTAATAAGCTTAAAAGTAAAAATGAAATCCGTATTGGTAGCCTATTTAAAAAAGCGCCTGAAGCCTTTTTAGCTATGATAGTAGTACACGAATTAGCGCATTTAAAAGAAAAAGAACACAACAAGGCGTTTTATAAGTTATGCCAAAGCATGTTGCCTGATTATTATCAATTAGAATTAGACTTGCGCATATATCTTACCCAAGTAGAGCTGTTTGGAGGAATTTATAATTAAGAGCTAAACATCTTAAATACTAAAGGAGACCTTAGCCTTCTTATTTAAAGTGTTTTTTTATATTAATGACCCAATAACCATTAGCTATGATTGATAGCTTACCTATACCTCTTTTACTTCTCGCTAAATGAGTAATATATTAGTACGATTAATTTAATCAGTAAAATAATAGAATACTAAAATGTCTGAAACTAAAATTAAGTTTGAACTTGAAAAACAAAACAAAAATAGCGTCCGCTATAAAGAAATACCCAAAGAGGGTATGCCACCAATTTTAGGATCTATTTATGTACAAAAGTGGTATGCGGGTAATAGTAAATATCTCGAAGTGACGGTTAATAAAGTAGATTAATACATCAGGTTTTTACTGGATTAAAACTAAAAAAACCAGAATACCTATTAAGGTAATTCTGGTTTTTTGGGTTTAACCACTAGTAAAACTAACGGTTATCATTTCTGCTTGTTACGATTGATATAACATAGCTAGAAAATCTTTAGACTCATTCAGTTGGGTAAATTTAAACAATTTTGAACCTGCTTGGTCTTTAACAACAACATTTAATTTGTTGATTGAAATAGACTTTACTGGTGCTTCAATAGCATAAATCTTACCTTGATAAGTATAAGACATAATATAACTCCTTTAATTGCGTAAACACGCAATATTAAAAAGCCCATAACTGCATATACATAATGATAATAATACGATGAACTGACCGAGAATGACTCGGAGTCACATGCAGCAAAAACTTTAAATTAATAACTTTTTATTAAGGTATTGGCTGACTGTGAAAGGGAAAGACAAAACACGAAAAAATCACTGAAAATTAACATTAATTAGTTAACAAAGACTAATTAATGAAATATAATCTACGGAACTTTATAGGAAAAGTAAACCTTTATTTTACAAATATTAGTTAAAGTACTAAAAGCACTAATTACATTACTATCAATAT
>JBKEHN010000217.1:0-4309 GCA_046710905.1 Colwellia sp. | reverse complement strand
AAAAAGTTTATTCCCCAATAGCTCAGTTGGTAGAGCGATGGACTGTTAATCCATGTGTCACTGGTTCGAGCCCAGTTTGGGGAGCCACATTAGTATTTGAAACGAAACCTGCTATATGCAGGTTTTTTTGTCTCAAGAAAGTATATTACCCCACGGATAAGTTATAGAGTGATAAACTGTACTCTCTGCAAATAGATATGTGTTAATACATTGTTTCACATCTCAGTTTTGGGAGTCATATAAAAAATATAAAACTAAACCTGCTATATATATGTCTATCTTAAATAAAATAGTGTTTTTCATAAAAAAGCTGTAACAATAGATATATTTATAAATCTACCTATCAAGATATAACTATAGTCTCATTATAAAAGATTAAATATTAGACATAAAAAAACCTAACAAGTAAAACTTGTTAGGTTTTTAATATGTTGCCTATTCACTATTATTTCGCAGTCATCAACTCTTGTTTATTTTCATAATTAATCACCAAGCGATCTTTTTTAACATCAACTTTGGCAACGCCCCCGTGTGTTAACTCCCCAAAGAGTAATTCATTTGCTAATGATTTTTTCAAATGCTCTTGAATTAACCGTGATATAGGTCTTGCGCCCATAGATTTATCATAACCATTTTCAGCTAACCACAACCTAGCCTGCTTAGTTAACTCAAGTGAAACACCTTTATCATCAAGCTGAGCTTGTAATTCAACAATGAATTTATCAACAACCTGCTGTATAACAATATTATCTAGATGGTTGAACCATAAAATATTATCTAAGCGGTTTCTAAATTCAGGTGAAAATACTTTATTAATTTCACTTAATGCATCAAGACTATGATCTTGCTGTTTAAAACCAATAGATTGACGAACTGTTTCTTGTACACCAGCATTAGTTGTTAACACTAATATAATATTTCTAAAGTCGGCTTTTCGACCGTTATTATCAGTTAATGTACCATGATCCATCACTTGCAATAAGATGTTATATACATCCTCATGGGCCTTTTCTATTTCATCCAACAAGACAACTGCATGAGGGTGTTTTAAAACCGCATCTGTTAATAAACCTCCTTGCTCATAACCAACATAGCCAGGTGGAGCACCAATAAGTCTACTAACCGCATGTTTCTCCATATATTCTGACATATCAAAACGTAATAGCTCTATGCCCATTATTTTAGCTAATTGTTGTGTTACTTCGGTTTTACCTACACCTGTAGGACCGGCAAATAAGAAAGAACCCACTGGTTTTTCTTCATTACCTAGACCCGCTCGAGATAAGCGAATAACTGACGAAAGTTCATCAATAGCTTTGTCTTGGCCAAACACAACCAGTTTCAAGTTCCGGTCAAGATTTTTAAGACCATCTTTCTCACTAAGTGATACTGATTTTTCAGGTATTCTAGCCATTTTTGCAACAATACTTTCAATATCAGTATTATTAATGACTTTTTTACGTTTACTGGGTGCAACTAACTGTTGCTTAGCACCCGCCTCATCAATGACATCAATAGCTTTGTCGGGGAGAAACCTTTCATTAATATATTTATCCGATAGATGGGCCGCAGCATATAAGGCTTTATTGGTATAACGAATACCATGGTGGCTTTCATATTTTTCTTTCAAGCCTTGAAGTATTTTAGTAGTGTCGGCAACACTAGGCTCTGCAATATCAATTTTCTGAAAACGGCGAGCCAATGCGCGATCTTTTTCAAATACACTTTGATACTCTTGATATGTTGTAGAGCCTAGACAGCGAATCTTACCAGCAGAAAGAAGTGGTTTAAGTAGATTAGAAGCATCCATCATACCACCAGAAGCGGCTCCTGCGCCAATAATAGTATGGATCTCATCAATAAACAACACTGAATTCTTATCTTCCTCAAGCTCCCTTAATAACGATTTAAAACGTTTTTCAAAGTCGCCTCGATATTTAGTACCCGCTAATAAAGCGCCCATATCTAAAGAGTAAATTGTCGCATCAGCTAAAAAATCAGGTACCTGCTTATTAACTATTAAATTAGCTAAACCTTCAGCAATAGCTGTTTTACCAACACCAGCCTCGCCAACAAACAGTGGGTTGTTTTTTCTACGTCGACTCAATACCTGTAAGGTACGTTCAAGTTCATTATCTCGACCAATTAACGGATCGATATTACCCTTAAGCGCTTCTTCATTAAGATTTACTGAAAAGTTTTCTATAGTTCGTGGTTCTTCTTCACCTTGTTGATCGCTATCTAAAGTATGTGGCGCATTTTCATCATCAACTTTAGCAATACCATGAGAAATATAATTAACGATATCTAGACGACTAATATCGGACTTTTTCAAGATATAAGCCGCTTGTGATTCTTGCTCACTAAAAATAGCAACTAGGACATTCGAGCCACTAACTTCATTTTTACCTGATGATTGAACATGAAACACCGCTCGTTGTAAAACGCGCTGAAAACCTAACGTTGGCTGAGTTTCTCGTTCATCTTCTCCAACCGGGATCATCGGTGTTGTCTCGCCAATAAAGTCTAAGAGACTTTTACGTAATTTGGCTAAGTCTGCTCCACAAGCTCCAAGAGCTTCAATCGCAGAGGGGTTATCTAATAATGCCAACAATAAATGTTCTACAGTCATAAATTCATGGCGAGATTCTTTAGCTTGACGAAAGGCTAAATTAAGGGATACTTCTAAGTCTTTGTTTAGCATAGCTACTCCAATTTATAACTTTATGCTTTTACCATCACGCACTTTAGCGGGTGCTGATTGTCAAAAGCGTACCGGACAACATGTTCTACTTTTGTTTCTGCTATTTCAGCAGTATATGTACCACAAAGGCCTTTTCCTTTATAGTGAATGGTTAACATAATATCTGTTGCTTGCTCTTCACTTTTATTAAAAAAGTTACACAATACATCTACAACAAAGTCCATCGGGGTATAGTCATCATTAAGTAAAAAAACATGGTATTTAGCCGGCTCTTCTAGTTGATCTCTAACTTCTTCTTCAACAATACCTTGGGTGTCAAATAACTCTTTCCAGTTGCTCATATATTTATCTTAGTCTCTACTTTTTACTTTTGCTGTAACTTTTCGTACAATTAAGTTTAAAAATCTAGGAAGAAAGCATTTTTTCAACTTGACTAATTTTATAAATTAGCTACGATTCTATAAGTGGCTAATATTTAGTCGCTTAGTTAGTTGTCTGTGTAATTACTTATTATTTGCCTATTTTTCTGGGTTGATCCTAAAGATTAATCCTTAGCTAATATGTAGTACAAGGATAAGTAAAACATAATTAAATACTAAAGGATATAAAAGGAAGTTAAAGTATGGCACACGGTACAGTGAAATGGTTTAATAATGCGAAAGGTTTTGGCTTTATTCGTCCAGATAGTGGCGGAGAAGATATTTTTGCGCACTATTCAACAATTGAGATGGATGGATATCGAACATTAAAAGCTGGACAAGATGTAGATTACGAACTAAATGATGGTCCTAAAGGTCACCACGCAGCAAGTATCAAATTAGCTGAAGACGAATTAGAATAAATATAAAGTTCTGCGCTAAAGTGACACAATAACCCCCAGTAATTTGGCTATAATACCGTTCACGTAAAGTGAGCGGTATTTTGATTTCTAGTATCTCGTTCTAGTCTATACTTGACTTACCAAGGATACTTTCTTTCTCACCAAGTTGGTAAATCAAGATTTTCTGACATATTATAAAAATCATTCAATTGTCTAAGTACGGCCTTAGACGTAGAATACGGCAAACCAACAGCTTGTCGCCTTATGTGTGCTAATTACCCCATTAAAATTCAGCTGGTAAGGCAAGTAGTTCCCTTTTAACGTACAATACATTTTGCCATTTAATAGTGCTGTATATTATAGGTTATTAATATTCGATATAATTCTTGTTTCCCTCACTATGGTAAGCGACTCCTGAGTGTTAATTGGTTTCCGAGCATGTATTTCGTTTACTCTATATAACTAAACTCTATTTCCCAGCAATATCGATATAAATTAGCGATATCTGCTAATGGGAAACGCAAAGAGTAAATCATTAATGTGAATACCTCGTATTATTTACCGTTGATTACCATTGGTAAACAATACGAACAAATTGTGTAAGACTATTATCAGATGATGTATCGATGGACTTTTCTACCAATATCATTTCATTTACTATGTAATTATCAAAGACACTGGCGGTAATAAGGTCAGTGCTTAGTTCCATTTGATACACAATAAGCACTCGACGCAATAAAAGGTTTACTTGTTTGGTCAACAATATAGAGTCGGTTAACAATATT
>JBKEHN010000216.1:0-4326 GCA_046710905.1 Colwellia sp. | reverse complement strand
AGCATAACTTAACTGAACGTATCTTAGCTTAATGCTGCTTTTTGTATGTCGAATAATTCGTTGATGCCGTTTTTAGCGAGTTCAAGCATCGCTTGCATTTCTTCAAAGCTAAATGGTGCTTCTTCAGCAGTACCTTGTACTTCAATAAGCTTACCGGTATCAGTCATAACAACGTTCATATCGGTATCAGCGGCTGAATCTTCTGGGTAATCTAAATCAGCAACGGCTTCACCTTTATAAATACCAACAGACACTGCAGCAATCATATGCTTAAGTGGGTTAGTTTTAATAATATCTTTAGCACGCATATAGTTAAGTGCATCAACTAACGCAACACAAGCACCCGTAATAGCAGCAGTACGTGTGCCGCCATCAGCTTGAATAACATCACAATCAACTGAGATAGTATTTTCACCTAAGGCTTTTAAATCAACAGCTGCACGTAATGCGCGCGCAATTAAGCGAGATATCTCTAACGTACGACCACTTTGTTTGCCCATGGCTGCTTCACGACGCATGCGTGTGTGGGTAGAGCGAGGCAACATACCGTATTCAGCAGTAATCCAACCTTTACCTTGGCCTTTTAAGAAACGTGGTACACCTACTTCAACGGTTGCAGTACAAATTACTTTAGTATCGCCAAACTCAATAAGTACTGAGCCTTCCGCATGAGTGGTAAATTGACGGGTAATCGTTACAGGACGAATTTGCCCTAATGTTCTGCCGCTTGGACGCATGGTGTGTTCCTTTATAGTGAATATAAGTTAAGACTGATAATTTAATTCCGGCTATTATAATGCTTATACCCGCTACCAATCAAGATGTAGGTTTCAGAGTGCTTGAGCTATTTCAATTCAAGGCGCTGTGATGAAATAATGGTTATTCCCTTATAAGTCACATCAACGAAGAAGTGAGGTTGCTCAAGCGCTTCTTCGATGGGTTTAAAATGACTTTATACTGCGTTAAATAATCAAGCCATAGAATGACTATGCTTAAATTATTTACCTTGCCTAAAGATATTTTAACTCCCACTGAAATCCTGCACTTTGAATGATTACGGGTATAAAACCTTTTTTTGAAATATAGTTCTCCAATACAGGGTCATGTAGTTGTCTTAGTAACAAATATTGTCAAAGCGTATCATGAATATTTTTAGCACCTTGGTTATCAGTTTAAGTATATTATTGAGCCTTTTCTCAGGCAAGATTGCCATGGCGAATACTACTTCTACGGCGATAGCAGCAAACTTACCTACGTATAGCAAAATATACGATGATCAACGTGACCCTTTTAAAGATGCCGCGGCAGCAATAGCCTTAGCCAAAGAGACCAATCGCCAAGTGCTGATTGAAATTGGTGGTAACTGGTGTAGCTGGTGTCACAAAATGGACAGCTTTCTTGCTAAAAATCCTGATGTATATGATGCATTGCATAGCCAATATGTATTACTAAAAATAAGCGTCAGTGACAGTAATGAAAATGATGCTTTTATGAAGTCATTACCTCCTGTGCTGGGTTACCCACATATGTACGTATCAACAGCGCAAGGAAAAATGATTTTATCTAAAGATACTGCTGAATTATTGGATGGTAATGACTATTCAAAATCACTATGGTTAAACTTTTTAAGTGACTGGTCGGTAAACTCGACTCTAGCCAAAGCACAGTTAGCAACAATGATTTCAGTAGAATAATCCAAACTGAGCAGTACAAGCTAACGAGTAAAAATATAAAGCCTGCTCGTACCAAATCGATTAGGTTATAGGAGCACATCAGTGATTAATGAAGATAAATGTTCGTCTTTTTTTGATGAAAATTACCAAACGCCTGAATTTATACAAAACCAAAAACGACAAGCGCAGCAAAATCGACGTCATTTCCTTAAATCGGCAGCAGGAATCGGAGCATTAGCGGGTTTACCCACATTGAGTGTTAGCGCTAAAACACAAACCTCACAGAATGAGTTACTTAACACGTTAGTGAAAACAGATCCGTGGTTAACACTTGATGCAATACTGAATCAATTATTACCCAGCTCAGCAACAGGCCCTAGCGCCAGTGACATTAGAGCGACCGCTTATTTACACCAAGTGATGAACGTGCAACCCACCGAGCAAGACGAAAAAGACTTTATCCTCAAGGGTGTCGGTTGGTTAAATGGTTATGCCAACAGCGAAAAATCAGCAGACTTTGCCCAATTAAGTTTTGCCGATAAAGAGCAGTTACTTCGTGGCATTAGCCAATCAACCGCAGGCAAAAATTGGCTAAATACTTTACTCGGCTATATTTTTCAAGCCATGCTTTCTCCTGCTAGTTATGGTGGTAACCCTGATGGTATTGGTTGGCAATGGTTAGAGCATCAAGCGGGTTTCCCGCTGCCTGAAAAAGGTCAACGCTATTTTGAATTACCCACTAGAGCACGTATTGATTTGATCAGTGGCGTTGCTTACGACAAGAAACGTGTAACATTGAATACGATCAAAGCACCCCATAAAAAGTCGCCCCAAGGAACGAGAAAAGCATGAGCTATGACATTTGGCTTACTGATATTGCTGGTAGTGGCTGCCAGTGCGGTTTTATTCATAATAATATTTTAACTTTTGTTGTATTTGGTAGTAATCATGAGCTATGACATTTGTATCATTGGTAGTGGCGCTGGTGCCTCCCCTATTGCCCATCAATTGGCAAAAGCGGGTGCTAAAGTCTTAGTCCTTGAAAAAGGCCCTTGGTTGACAGAAAAAGAATTCTTCAAAGATGAACTGACCATCAGTATTCATGATGCTTACAATCCCAAACTCAGTGATGAGCAGCACGTTATTGAAGAAGAGTATCTTGATGAAAATGATAAACCCTTCTGGCAAGGTGAAAAAACCAGTGACTCAGGTTGGAGCTGGTGGAATGGCAATGTTGTCGGCGGCTCATCAAATTTCATGAGTGGTTATTTTCATCGTTTAAAGCCGATAGATTTTCGTTTAAAGTCTGAATTTGGCGAGATCAAAGGTGCCAATATTGAAGATTGGCCGATTAGCTACGATGAACTTGAACCTTATTATGCCAAAGTAGAACGCGAGGTAGGTGTTTCAGGTCGTGTGGTTGAACATCCACATCAAGAGCCACGATCAACAGACTTCCCCTACCCGCCTATTGCCGAACTGCCCATGTCTGCATGGATAGATAAAGCCGCTAAAAAAATTGGTTATCACGCTATTCCCGTACCGAGAGCCATTTTATCTGAACCAGCCATGGGCAGACGCAGTTGCGAGTATTCAGGATATTGCAGTAGTTATGGCTGTGCCTCTGGCGCTAAAGGTAGCGGACGAGCAGCACTATTAAACCATGCCGTAGCATCAGGTAATTGCACCATAAAAGCGAACGCCAAGGTCTACAAAATAGCCAGTGATAAAGACGGAAAAATTACCGGTGTGCACTATTACGATAAAATAGGCCGTAAAAAATCTGTCAGAGCAAAAATTTATGTTGTCGCTTGCCAAGCGGTAGAAACATCGCGTTTATTATTGGCATCTACTGGTAAAAAATTTCCACAAGGATTAGCCAATAATAATGGTCAGGTCGGTAAAAACTTATTGTTTAGTGGTGGCGGTACCGGACAAGGTGATTTTAATTATGCAGACTTATCTGAGCAAAAAGTTAATGAGTTAAAACAAGTGGGTCCGTTTATTAATCGCGCCCTACAAGACTGGTATCAAATAACAGATAAAAGCTTTACTGGCGCCAATAATAAAGGCCAAGCCAAAGGTGGCACCATAGACTTTTTATTCCATCAAAACCCTATTGCTAGAGCGCGTGGCACACAGTGGGGAGTAACCAAAAGCGGAGATGAAAAATTACTGTGGGGCGAAGAGTTAAAACAAAGCTTAAAAACAGAATTTACCCGCTATAAAACACTACGTTTTGAAGTATTTAATGACTGGTTACCTACTGACGATTGTTTTGTCAGCTTAGATAACGAAGTGACTGACCAATGGGGCGACCCAGTAGCCAAAGTACGCATTGGTTATCATGATCACGACTTGGAAGTAGGCGAATACTTATCGAAAAAAGCAGAGAAACTACTTGACGCTTTGGGCGCAAAAAATGTTTCCTCCTCAGTGAGTGGCTATCCTTCAACCAATTTAATGGCCGGTGGTTGTCGCTTTGGTAATGACCCTAAAACCTCAGTGCTTAATAAAAATTGCCAAGCCCATGAAGTAGATAACTTGTATGTTACTGATGGTTCATTTATGCCAACCGGCGGAAGCGTTCCTTACACCTTTACCATTTATGCCAACGCCTTTCGAGTTGCCGATAAAATAAAAGCCCATTGGC
>JBKEHN010000215.1:0-4338 GCA_046710905.1 Colwellia sp. | reverse complement strand
GAGCGCCATAAGAAACACGTTTACCACCTTCTAGATATTGACTAATTTTAGGGTGATGTTTATAGCGTTGAAATTCATCAAACGGACTTAAATGAGGGTTTGAATAACCCAAATCAATAATTAAACCCACAAAAATCTGGTTGTTTTCTGCATGGTATAAATAACCTCCGCCACCAGTGTCGTCTTTTAAAGGCCAACCAGCAGAATGAATCACTAAACCTTCTTGATGCTTTTCAGGGTCAATATCCCAGATTTCTTTAAAACCTAAACCATAATGCTGTGGAGAAGAATCGGCATCTAAAGAAAACTTTGAAATTAACTCTTTACCTAAGTGTCCACGACAACCTTCAGCAAAAACGGTATATTTAGCACGAAGCTCCATACCAGGCATAAATCCGTCTTTTTCGTTACCTTCAGCGTCCATGCCCATATCGCCAGTAATAATACCGCCAACACTACCATCGTCATTATAAATTACACTTTGCGCGGGGAAACCTGGAAATATCTCAACACCTAATTGCTCTGCTTGTTCTGCTAACCAGCGACACATATTACCCATACTAGTAATATAGTTGCCTTCATTGTGCATGGTTTTAGGTACAAACCAGCTAGGTACTTTAATGGCATTATCAGCACTATTAAAATAATAAATATCATCACCCGTTACAGGTGTTTTAAGTGGAGCACCTTTTTCTTGCCAATCTGGAAATAATTCATTTAAAGACCTTGGTTCAAACACAGCACCAGAAAGAATGTGGGCTCCAACCTCGGATCCCTTCTCAACAACACAGACCATTAACTCTTGTTGTTTTTCTTGTGCTAATTGCATTAATCTACAAGCCGTTGATAGACCTGCAGGCCCTGCTCCAACAATGACTACGTCAAATTCCATCGATTCGCGTTCCATAAGATCTCCCAGTGTATTTATATTTATATTTAAATTTCTATTTTAACAGTCTATACTAAATTTAAAACGAGCGTTTGATATTCAAACAAGTGTTTGATAGTATCCTATAACAGATGTCTAAACAATACACTGTTATAAGCATTTATTTAGATTGTATCCTAGTTTAAAAGTTTTCACCAAGATTACGTTGACGCTTACGTAAACCCTAGGTATCTTTTAATTATGATTATAAATTAACAAACCTTTTCAGAGGCTACGATGAAAGTACTAGTTCCGATAAAACGAGTTATTGACTATAACGTCAAAGTTAGAGTAAAACCTGATCATTCAGATGTAGATCTTACCAATACAAAAATGGCTATAAACCCTTTTTGTGAAATTGCTGTTGAAGAAGCGGTTCGTTTAAAAGAAGCGGGTATAGCAACAGAGATAATTGCAATTTCTATTGGTAACAAGTCTTGCCAAGAGCAATTACGTACCGCATTAGCTTTAGGTGCAGACCGTGCCATACAAATTGACACTGATGAAAGTTTAGATGCACTAAATATTGCTAAGTTATTACAAAAAGTTGTTGAAGAAGAACAACCGCAACTGGTTATTTTAGGTAAACAGTCTATTGACAGTGATAATAATCAAACCGGTCAAATGCTCGCTGCCTTAACAGGTATGCCACAAGGTACTTTTGCTTCAGTGGTCAAAATTGAAGGCGATAAAGTTAATGTTACCCGTGAAGTAGATGGTGGCTTACAAACTGTTGCACTTACCTTACCTGCAATTGTTACCACTGATTTACGCTTAAATGAACCTCGTTATGCTTCATTACCTAATATTATGAAAGCTAAACGCAAGCCATTAGTAGTAAAAGCCGCGGTAGATTTTGACCTTGATTTAACAGCTCGTACTAAATTATTAAAAGTAACGCCACCTGCAGAGCGTAAAGCTGGAATAGTGGTAGAAAGTATTGATGAATTAGTTGAAAAATTAAAGAATGAAGCCAAGGTGATCTCATGAGTATTTTAGTAATTGCTGAACACGACAACAGCTTGTTAAAAGCTGAGACACTAAAAACAGTAAACGCCGCACAAAAAATTGGTGGAGATATAACATTATTGGTCACTGGTTTTAATTGCCAAAGTGTTGTCGATGCTGCATCAAAGGTAAATGGCGTAAGCAAAGTACTAGTTTGTGATAATGCTGTTTATGAACATCAACTTGCTGAAAATGTGAGTTTATTAGTGACTGAACTAGCCGCTGACTATGAACATATATTAGCTACAGCCTTAACTACTGGCAAAAATTTTATGCCAAGAGTTGCTGCGTTATTAGATGTTGCACAAATTTCTGACATTATTGACGTTGAAAGTAGTGATACTTTTGTTCGTCCTATCTATGCAGGTAACGCTATCGCAACAGTACAAAGCTTAGATAACAAAAAAGTTATTACGGTACGTACTACCGGCTTTGATGCCGTTGCTACAGACGGTAATGCCGAGATAGTTATCTTAGACACGGTAACTGATGCGGGTATTTCAAGTCATGTAAGTGACGAACTAACGGTATCTGAACGCCCTGATTTAGGCGCAGCAAGCGTTATTATTTCTGGTGGTCGCGGTATGCAAAATGGTGATAACTTCAAGTTGCTTGATGGTATTGCCGATAAACTTGGTGCTGCTATTGGCGCATCACGTGCTGCTGTTGATGCTGGCTTTGTCCCTAATGATATGCAAGTTGGACAAACAGGTAAAATTGTTGCACCAGATTTATATATCGCAGTAGGTATTAGTGGTGCAATTCAGCATTTAGCTGGTATGAAAGATTCAAAAGTTATTGTAGCTATCAATAAAGATCCTGAAGCGCCAATTTTTCAAGTTGCAGATTACGGCATTGTTGCTGATTTATTTGATGCCTTACCAGAGTTGCAAAGTAAATTATAACTCAAACATCTATCGTTACTTTCGAGAAGTCCTTTAAATAGTACTAAGCACAAAGTAATATTGATATAATAAAACCACGCTTATGAGAATAAGTCGTGGTTTTATTTTATCTCCAATTTGTTTAACTAATTTAATGATTAATGGTATTGAGTGATATATGAAAAATAGTTTATCTAGTTTAGGTGATTTAGCCAGTGCTTTTGGTAGAGAACCTGTAGACCGTGATAATGCGTCAACAAAAAGTGATGAGTCACTAGTCTATTCCACAGACAGTGGTCGCATTAGCCAGAAAAAAGAGAAAAGCGTAGCGCCAAGTGATGGCTTTGCACGAGTTCGACGCGAAACCAAAGGGCGGAAAGGTAAAGGTGTTGTTGTTATCAGTGGCCTAGGGCTAGATAATAAAGCGTTAAAAGAGTTAGCAAAGAAACTAAAAAAAACCTGCGGTAGTGGTGGCTCAGTTGTCGATGAAACCATAGAGGTTCAAGGTGACAAGCGCGAGGTAATACAACAAGTGTTAGAAAAGGCTGGTTTTAAAGTTAAATTTACCGGTGGTTAGCTCATCCATAGACTTTAGCCTATTTAAAATATAGCAAGCGACACAGCTCACTATATTTCAATTGCGAATAAACTAAATCAGGTAACTTTTTCTACCCGATAAGGCATGAGATAAGGTATTACCATCAACGTACTCTAATTCACCACCGACAGGTACTCCATGTGCAATTCTAGAGATATTAACGTGATGCTGCTGAGCTAGCTCAGCGATAAAGTGTGCAGTAGCCTCCCCTTCCACTGTCGGATTAGTGGCTAAGATGACCTCACTAAATTGACCAGTGACAAATTGCCTAGCTAAAATATCTAAACCTAAATCATCGGGACCTATACCATCGATAGGTGATAAATGCCCCATCAGAACAAAATACCGACCAGAAAACTCACCGGTTTGTTCAATAGCAATAACATCACCTGGCGATTCAACGATACACAAGGTAGTCGCAATTTTTCGTTTAGGCGATTGACAAATTTCACATAACGCTTCTTCAGTAAAATTCCGGCATTGTTGGCAGTGACCAATATCAGTCATAGCTTTTGCTAATGTATGAGCGAGTTTACTACCACCGCGTCGGTTACGTTCGAGTAACTGGAATGCCATACGTTGCGCCGATTTTGCCCCGACCCCAGGTAAGCACTTTAGCGAATCAATTAACTCTTGGACAAGTGGACTAAATTTCATATATAACCGTTTAATGTAAAAATTTAATAGGTGAATTTAAATAATTTGTTCACAAAAAAACAAAATTAATAACTCACCGCTCTTTAATGACTAATTTTAATCAACTTAACCAATAAATAGTAGTCGCTAATAGAAAATATTTATTAAAAGCAAAGAATAATTTTCTCTATTTACTCACTTAAGCTAACGACAATTATTTTGATTAAATCTTAATCAGGCTAAACTAATTTTACTAAAAATTAAAAGGCTCGATTTTATCAACC
>JBKEHN010000214.1:0-4366 GCA_046710905.1 Colwellia sp. | reverse complement strand
CAAGGGCATTATTCAATGATTGGTTAGGCAAACCATGCATTAAATCTAGATTAAAACTGGTTACGCCACTTTCGGTTGCTAATTTTGCTGCTATTTTTGCTTGGTCACTATCATGGATGCGGCCAAGTTTAATCAATTTATCAGAAGAAAAGCTTTGTACGCCGATAGAAAGACGGTTAACACCCGCATTAAAAAAACCAATAAATTTATCAGCCTCAACAGTGCCAGGGTTTGCTTCTAGAGTAATCTCTATGTCTACTTTATGGTCAAAGCGGCTAAGTACCTGCTTGAGTAGACTTTGAATCGAGATAGCTGAAAATAAACTTGGTGTGCCGCCACCAATGAATATAGAACATAAAGCGCGATTGGTTAAGCCAAAACGCTCAATATCTTCATCTAAATCGGCAATTAAGGCGGCAATATAATCTTGCTCAGGTATAGCACTTTTAACCGCATGCGAGTTAAAATCACAATAAGGACACTTTTCAACACACCATGGGATATGAATATAAAGCGAAAGTGGCTGGTTTTCTAACAGTTCTAACATAAGTAAATGGCTCGAATTTTCTTTTATGATTTAGCTAGTGCGAGTTTTTCAACCAACTTAGCTAATGCTTGACCACGGTGGCTTAGCTTACTTTTTACTTCACGTGATAATTGCGCGGAAGACATTTGTAAATCGTTTTGCCAAAAAACAGGATCATAGCCAAATCCTTGTGCACCTTGTTTAGTTCTAGAGATAGAGCCCTGCCATACACCATGGCAGATAAGTGGTGTAGGATCGTTTTCATGTTTCATATAAACTAAAACACAGTGAAAACGAGCTGTTCTTTGCTCATCAGGGATATTAACTAACGCAGCCAGTAGCTTGTTGGTATTGTCATCATCGGTTATTGGATCTTCAGTAATATCTGCCGCGTATCTCGCTGAATAGACACCAGGAGCACCATTTAGCGCATCTACTTCTAAGCCTGAGTCATCAGCAATCGCAGGTAAACCAGTAATTTTTGCCGCATGACGCGCTTTAATAATGGCATTTTCTACAAAGGTAGTGCCTGTTTCTGCAACTTCAGGCACATCAAACACACTTTGCGGTACTATTTCGATTGATTGCTCTGCGAGTAAGTAGGCTAATTCTTTAACTTTACCTTGATTTCCGGTAGCTAATACAACTTTTGACATGACGATTACCTGTGGCTATTACGCGTTTTATTGATGGGGCTATACTACCAAGCGGATTAATTGATTGATTAGCTTAGAGCTTCAATAGCGAGCTTAAAAGGCTTGCATGCGGGGTTATTGATTTTGACAAGGGAATATCCATTCTCCTCAATCAATACCTTGCCTCTAAGCCTTTTCATTCTCGCTAAGTGATCAATAAAATAGTCCGGTTGGTATCATGCGCTATTCTATCTTAAACAGGTATCATTCGCTAAAGTTAAGCGCAAAAAAAAACGCGTTAAAAGCGCTTTTTTTAATAGTAAAACGATGTTTTACTATTAATCAACATAGAATTTTTGTGAAAATTTTAATTGCTGTTTATCCTTACCATCATTAATCATAATATCAAAATGAATGGTTTCTTCATTGCTATAGTTAACCTGAGCAAGATAATAAATAGCATTGCCTTCTTTGACTTCTTTAAAGTTTAAATCTTTAAATTGTCCTAAGTTATTTTTCGCTTGACCCGTAAGGCTGACTGTTTTTGCGGGGTTACCTTTTTGGCTATTATCTAATACTGAAATATTGATTAAACCATTGTAACGACTTCGCGTAATACCATAGGCCTTAGCAATTTCAGGCGTAAAAAATGTTGAACCGATAGCCATGTAATGTACATTCATCGAGCCTAGTTTTTTCATGTTTTCAGCGTTAACACTGGCCATAACAAACAAGCTTAGGCTAAAGGCAATAAGTAGTTTGATGATTGAAGTTTTCATGTAGATCTCCAAAAAATTATATAGGTTTAGGACTTTTCTATCATCTCTATATTATAGAACAGCCTTAATAAAATATGAGCTTAGTATGATATTACAACGCGCCCCAATAAGGTAAAGAGCTAGAAAGTAAAATATTAATGACATTCATTGCCAAGAATGCCAACAACATGGATAAATCTAAACCACCCATATTAGGAATTATTTTGCGTATAGGGTTTAAGAATGGTTCAGTTAATTGGCTAAGCACCATTAACGTTGCATTATAGCCTTGAACAACCCAACTCATTATGGCCATAATAATCATAAGAACAAACAGTAGAAATCCTGCTTGTTTTAATAACACTAAGAAACCAATGTAAAAGGCTAATAAACCTAAACTTTCACCAGATAAAGCGGCGAGTGTAACAAACTTTAATGTTGCGACGACATAAGCAATGAGAATAGTTGCTAAATCTATGCCACCTATACCAGGAATGATTCGACGCACGGGTATTACTAACGGATTACTTACCTTGACAATAAATTGGCTTAACGGATTATAAAAATCGGCTTTAACCCATTGTAGCCATACACGCATGATTAAAATCATTAACAAAGCGTCGAAGGCAAATCTAAGCAAGTAAATAAGTGCTTCCATTGGTTTTCCTTTAATTAATTTGAATTACTATAATTTACAAATGATTGGTTTAAACAGTTTGATTAAAGCAATCATTTAGCCATTTCTTCCGCACGAGTAATGGCAGCGTTCATAGCATTTTTAACTATGTCATCTATACCGTCATCTTTAAATTGTTCAATTGCAGCATGTGTTGTACCACCTTTAGAGGTAACATTAGCACGTAAAGTACTGATCTCGACATCGGTATTATGTGCAACCATTTGTGTCGACCCAAGTGCTGTTTGCTGTACCAACATACGACTTTCTTCTGGCGTAAAACCTAATTGTTTCGCATGTTTTTCCATGGCTTCCATGAATAAGAAATAATAAGCTGGCGCAGAGCCTGCAACCGCAATAATATCATTAATCTTATCTTCAGTATCTAGCCAAATACTTTTACCTACCGCATTGGTTATTTTTTCTGCGTTAGATTTTTGCTCAGCGCTAACTTCATTAGAAGCATACAAACCACTCATACCTAAACCTAGTTGAGAAGGTGTATTGGGCATGACACGTACAACAGGAGCAAGGCTGGTCGTGTTATCTTTTGCTAAAGCCGACTGAATTTGTTCAACCCTTGTACCAGCGGCAACAGAAATAAATAACTTTCCTGAAATATTAATAGCTTGGCTTATTTGCTGACAAACATCGGCAATAAAGTGTGGCTTAACGCAAAGCACAACAATATCGGCGCACTCACTGGCTTTGATATTATTATCAGTTTGTAAAACGCCAAATTCTTTAGCTAGATTGAGTCTTTTTGCTTCAGAAGGATTAGCGACAATAATGTCTTGGGGGGTAATACCTGAGTTTACTAAACCAATAATGATGGCGCGTGCCATATTTCCAGCACCGATAAAGGCTATTTTAGTCATACGAGATTTTCCTAAACAATTAATGGTTAAATTTTATTTTCTCTGGCACCAAAAATGGCAGTACCAATTCTCACCATGGTTGAGCCATGAGCTACCGCTTTATCTAAATCATTAGACATACCAAGAGAGAGAGTATCAACGCTGGGGTATTGTTCTTTGAGCTGGATAAATAACTGCTGCATTTTTTCATAGCAGGCTTTTGGAGCCTCTTTTTCTGGAACAGCCATTAAACCCCGTAAGATAAGTTTATCACAATTATCAACAATTTTAGCAAGCACAAAAACTTGCTCAATACTTATACCTGACTTTGAGTCTTCATTACTAATATTCACTTGTAAACAAATGTTTAGCCGAGTATTGTGACAAACATCATCTTCAAGGTGTTGATTTAGACGTAGTGCAATTTTTTCTCTATCAACACTATGAACCCAAGAAAAATTACTGGCAATTTGCTTTGTTTTATTTGATTGAATAGGACCAATAAAGTGCCAAATCAACTCAGGTAAATGTGTCAAGGCAGCTATTTTTTCTACGGCTTCTTGCAAATAATTTTCACCAAAATTATTTTGGCCAGCTAAATGCGCCTGTTCTATAAGTGCTGATGGCTTAGTTTTACTAACAGCCAACAATGATACTGGAGATGGCTGTTCGAGTGATTGCCCAGATAGTGGTTTTGCTAATTCCGCAAGAGGAATTAATCTACCACTTTGATGGCAAGCTTGCTGAATTTGCGCTTTAATTTGATCAATATTATTTTTAATGTTTATCATGTGATGTTGTCATGTGATGTTGTCATGTGAAATTGTAGTATGAGAATATAGTGAACTGTTTTAACTTATCTTATTTTCTGGTTAGTATAACCTATAACATTATTATCTATTAGATTATTACCT
>JBKEHN010000213.1:0-4414 GCA_046710905.1 Colwellia sp. | reverse complement strand
TGCCGATTGCAGTAAAAAGAAAATACGCTGACTTACCGTCATTGCTGCTGTGGCATCGCTGCCATAGTGTGTTGACATAACAATTTGAATAAAGCCGATGGAGGCAAGTAATAAATTAGCAATAGTGCTTGGCCAGGCTAAACGCCAGATACTGGGTGGTAATTCGGTCGATTTTTCTTGCAAGATTCTCATTTAGAAATCAGCCAATTGTTGGTCGCTAATCTGCGACCAAAAGCTAATGTTATCTATGGTATGTTTATCGATATAAGTACTTTGATGATCAAAGTAAATATAGTGTAGTTCATTACCTAAGCCATAAATTGGCCACTGTATGGTGTCTGTTGACGGCTCACCAGTATGGGCAAACGCTGACCAAGAAGCTTGAACTTGTGTTATTAATTCGTCAACTCTTGTTGCTGTGCCATGTAATGTCTTTTCTGTATGACCAAAAACAAAGCCAATATCGGTTACATGGGTACAACCTAAGGCTTCAATAATAGTGCGACGACCGAGTTTATAACGGTAATTACGACCACCTGATAGTTTGTGGTTTGCTAATAGTCGGTGGCACGGCTGGGTAAACCAATATTCGCTGAGTACTTCGTTAAGACTGTTTTGTGGGGTTATCGTTCGGCTCCGGTCAGTAAGTGCCTTTTCAGCCAATTGTAAGCAGTTTTCTATAAGCGACGAAGCCATCAAACTTTGTAATGATAGCTGCACAGAGTCAACTGTTTTAAGATTTTGTCCGGTCATGGCGGCAAATAAAGTCCACTCATCAGTATTTGTGCCAGCTAATAAGACAATGTCTTTTGCACAGCCTTTTTTGATAGCGTCGTGTGGTGGTAGAGGTAATAAATCTTTCTCAACAACGGGACTAAAAGGTAATATACCAAATTTTTTATAAATGTCAGGTCGCTTTAAAAAATGTTGTTGAACACTAAGAATGTCATTCGTGCTCATCGAGGTTAGGTCTTTTGTAGTGAAACCTAAGGCGTTAGCGCTATTGATAAATTCCTTGGCAACGTTATTGGCTTTATCAACACTCGAGTAAGTATGGCTAGCACCACTTTGTAAAATTGCTTTATGAAATAACCCTTTTGCTGCTGGTGATGCCAGTAAGCAAGCAATACTCATGGCACCGGCAGACTCACCAAATATGGTGATATTGTTGTTATTACCACCGTAGTTATTGATATTTTGTTGAATCCATTTTAACGCGGTAATTTGATCACCTAAACCTTCATTACCTGTTGAGTTAATTGCACCGTCAGTAATATCGCATAAGCGTAAAAAACCTAAAGCGCCAAGACGATAATTGAGGGATACCACAACAACCTTAGCTGATTGAGCAAGTTTTTTACCCTCATAGGCGGGTAAAGAGCCACTACCTACTTGAAAGCCACCACCGTGTATCCATACCATCACAGGTAATTTTCCCATTTCATCAGGGCTATAAACATTAAGATTTAAACATTGTTCGTGTTGAATTATTTCAGGTTGGTTAAGACTCATACCAGCAAGTAGATCGTTGGGTTGAGGTAACTGTGGCGCGACAAACCCTAAAGTATTGTTATGTCGTATTACAAATTTTTTTACGCTAGAGGTGGACCAGCGGAATTTTTTTTCGACCGACTTCGCATAATTGATACCTAAAAAAGATGAAATGATAATATTTTTTTGTTTTTTATTTAGCAAAGGTAGATTCTCTCGGTAGCCGTTATTTATCATAGTACTTATGCGAAAACTTTGTGTACGAAAAAGATACCACGAGTTCAAATACAACTCAAACGGATAAAATAATTCTTGCAAGTCACATTTTCATACTGTAAGTTCAAATAACTTAGTTTGATCTAAATCAACTATTATCAAATAAGTATTTGATGATCTAAAGAGTAATATTAAATGTTGAAATTAACGGTACTAACCAAAATTTTTTACGGTACAGGACAAATGTCCCAAGGTGTTAAAGACACCGCCTTTCAATCCTTTGTCGTTTTTTACTTTAGCCAAGTGTTAGGCATGCCCGCTATTATGGCTGGTTTTGCAGCATTAATCGCTTTAGTGGTTGACGCCGTGACCGATCCTTTAATGGGGGATATATCAGATAACTGGCATTCATCTAAATGGGGGCGAAGACATCCATTTATGATGGCAGCTGTTATCCCATTTCCACTGTCTCTTTATATATTATTTTCACCACCCGTGGGATTAGACCCACAAGGTTTATTTATTTGGCTAGTTACTTGGTCGATAGTGGTGCGTGTGATGTTAACGCTATTTAATGTGCCACACAATGCCTTAGGTGCTGAGTTAAGTAAGGATTACCAAGAACGTACTAAGATTGTCAGTTACCGTACTGTGCTAGGTTATATCGGTGGCATAACGTTATCTGTTGTTGCGCTAAATTCATTTTTTAAAGCCTCAGAAGAATTTCCAAACGGTATGCTCAATGCACAAGGTTATGCCAGTTTAGGTGCTTTTGCTGCGATTATTGCTTTTATAGCGATGATTATTTGTATTTTAGGTACCAAACATACTATTCCATACTTACCAAAAGCGCCATTGAATCAAAAGAAAGTAGACTTTTCGAGAAGCTTTAAAGCCTTTGGCGAAGCCTTAACACTTAAGCCTTTTAGATTAATATTTATTGTACAAATTCTTACCATGGTTGCTGGTGGTGCAGGTGCTACCTTTATGCTTTATATAGGCAGCTACTTTTTTGAATTATCACCAGGTGAAATCGCCTTATTAACACTAACTATTATCGTCGGTCTAATTCCAGCCTCGATTATTGCGCCTATGTTATCAAAGCGCATTGATAAAATGCCGAGTTTAGTGAGTTGTTTAGTCATCGCGACATTCTTTAGTTTCAGCCCTATTTTATTACGCTTAATTGACGTGTTACCCGCTAATGGCTCTGAACTCATTTTACCTATTTTATTTGCCACGTATGTTGGTGGTTATAGCTTCTTTATTGCCGCAGGAATTGTCATTGGCTCTATGCTTGCTGATATTGCCGATTTACATGCGACAAAAACTAAAAAACGCCAAGAAGGTCTATTTTTTGCCGCTAACTCTTTTGCGCAAAAAGCCACCTTTGGTCTTGGCACCTTATTCGCCGGTATTGGATTAGAAATGATTGCTTTTCCAAAACAAGTTGATGTTTCAATGGTCAGTGAGCAAACCATTTTTAATCTGGGTTTGATTGCAGGACCACTACCTATGGTGATTTATTTATTTGCCGCTTATTTAGCAAGTAAATATGATCTGAATAAAACTAAACATACAGAGATATGTGCGCAACTTGCTGCGCAAGAAAACGCTTAACAAAAACAAAAACAAAAATATAAATATAAATATAAATATAATTAATTTAAGTATGGGGAATAAAGATGAACATTAAAAATACGCTTGAGAAAGGCTTTAAATTATCACCATTAGCTACGGCTTTGATGTTAGTTGGCTACAGTAGCGCAGCTTTTTCAGCTGAAGACGTTGCTGCTAAAGCTGAGAAAGTAGGCATTGAGGTTATTGAAGTAACGTCAACCAAACGCATAACAACCTTAATGGAAACTGGCCAAGCGGTTAGTGCCTTTAGTGCCGATGATATGCAAGAGAAAAATATCACTAATAGTCAAGATTTAGTGCAATACACACCTGCTTTAGTTATTACCGGTAACAAAGTGGCTATTCGTGGTGTAGGTCGTGCTAACAATGCCCTAGGCTCAGACCCTGGGGTTGGTATTTATGCTGACGGTGTTTACAGTACTGAAAATGGTATTTTTGATTACTGTAATTTTTGTGATGTTGAACGTGTAG
Source organism: Colwellia sp. (assembly GCA_046710905.1). Lineage (GTDB taxonomy): Bacteria > Pseudomonadota > Gammaproteobacteria > Enterobacterales > Alteromonadaceae > Colwellia. The sequence continues at coordinate 595 of JBKEHN010000213.1, read as the reverse complement.
AAGTTTTACGTGGTCCTCAAGGTACACTTTATGGTCGTAACTCTGTTGGTGGTGCTATTAACATCATCAGTAAAGCCCCTGAACAATATTTTGGTGGTTACGTTAATGCAGAATTTGGTAATGATGGTTATCAAGTACTTCAAGGTCAAGTTACTGGTCCATTAGGTGAAACTTTCTCAGCTATTGCCACTGTTTCAAAAAAACTACGTGATGGCATGCAAGAGAACTTAGCGGTAGGTCTTGAAGATTTAGACACCACTGATCGTACATACTACTCTGGAACCTTAAAAGGTGATTGGACAGATAACTGGTCAAGTTCAGTCAGTTATATGAATCATAAACGTGATGAAATTCCATCAGTAGCTTATATAAAAGATAATCACAGTACTGATTTTGTTAATGGTAGTGCGGTTAACTTTCCTGGTATGTTTGCGGGAGCTACCGCGATAAACCATTTAGCTGGCTATGGTCTTATTAATCCAGGTGTTGCAGATATTAGTCAAACTAATGTTGATACCATAGGTCACATCAAGTCGACTTCTGAACGTTTTACCTTTGTCAATGATATGTCCTTTGGTGATTTAGATCTTAAATA
>JBKEHN010000212.1:0-4421 GCA_046710905.1 Colwellia sp. | reverse complement strand
TTTATCGTGTTAAAGAGCGTGAAACTATTAGTGAAATACTTTTTGATGGTAATAGCGACCTCAAAGACGAGCAGTTAATAGAAAGTCTTGATGGTAGTAATATACGTGTTGGTGAGACCCTTGACCGCACAGTCATCTCTGGGATAGAAATGGGATTAGAAAATTTCTATCACAGCGTTGGTAAGTACAACGCAAAAGTTACTGCTCAAATCACACATTTGCCAAGAAATAGAGTGAATTTAGAATTTACTTTTGTCGAAGGCGACTCTGCAGCTATTAAACAGATAAACATCGTAGGTAATGAGGTTTTTTCTGATGCTGAAATCATGGATAAAATTGAGCTAACTTATGACTCGCCATGGTGGAATTTTATGGCACAAGATAGATATCAGAAACAAACATTACAAGGTGATATGGAAACGATTAATAGTTATTATCTTAATCGTGGCTATTTACGTTTTAAAGTAGACTCCACTCAAGTATCAATGACCCCTAATAAAAAAGCGGTGTATATTGCGCTTAATGTCAGTGAAGGGCAAACCTATAGGGTTAGTGAAGTTGATTTTATTGGCGATATGGCTGGTTTCGAAAATACTATTCGTGCTATTAACCCATTACAAGCCGACGAACTATATAATGGTGCAGAGGTGACTTATACCGAAGAAGTTATTAGTAAATTTCTGGGTCGTTATGGTTATGCTTACCCTAAAGTGACAACTATTCCTGAAGTAGATGATGAAAATCATACAGTGAAATTATCTATATCGGTTGATCCAGGTAAACGCGTTTATGTAAACCGAATCAACTTTACAGGTAACCATGTCACGGCAGATAATGTATTACGCCGTGAAATGCGTCAAATGGAAGGGGCTTGGTTATCCAACGGCGTTGTTGAGTCATCGAAGTCTTGGTTAATGCGTTTACCTTATATGGAAACGGTTGAATTTGAAACCAAGCAGATAGAAGGTGAAGATGATTTAGTCGATATCGACTTTACAGTAAAAGAACAACCATCAGGTTCATTTAATGCGGGTATAGGTTATGGCTCTCAAACAAAATTAAGTATTAATGCTGGTGTACAACAAAACAACTTTTTAGGAACCGGTAATCAACTTGGTTTAAATGTAGCGAAAAACTATTATCAAAAGAATGCAACTATTTCCTATACAGACCCTTACTTTACCGTTGATGCTGTTTCGCTCGGTGGACAAGTTTATTACAGTGAATACGATGCTGGTAATGCCAACATGGTTGAATATAACAATAAAACTTTTGGTTTAGGTCTTAACTGGGGATTTCCAGTAAACGAATATCTACGTTTGAATTTTGGGGTAGGTTGGAAGTATAACCAAATATCACAGTTACAAGCGTATGATCAGATTCAAAATTTTTATGATATTTATGCAGATCCTAGGGATCCTGATGGCCAGTTAGCATTTAGAACACTTGATTTAAATGCTGGTTTATCACGTAGTACATTGAACCGAGGAACGTTTCCTACAGCAGGCTCTCAGCAGCGCCTTAATGCTAAGATGACGTCTCCAAAATCTGATTTACAGTACTTTAAGTTAAACTATGATGCTAAGTTTTATTTCCCATTAACACGTAGTCAAAAATGGTCTGTTTTAACTCGCCTTCAGTTAGGGTACGCTAACGGTTATGGAGAAATTGAAGGTAATGACCAGTTATTACCTTTCTGGGAAAACTTCAGTGCAGGTGGTGCTGATACATTACGAGGTTTTGAAAATAATACCGTAGGTCCTAGTGCTATTTACCGTCGACCGCAAAAACTTCCCGGAGGTGGATGTTGTTTAGGACCTGATAATGACTCTGTTTCAGTGTCGCAAAGCTCTGTCGGTGGTAATGCTATGGCACTTGCGGGTATTGAATTGATAGTTCCAACACCCTTTTTAGATGAAAGTTTCGCTAATAGTGTTCGTACTAGTATTTTTTGGGATGCGGGCAGTGTTTGGGATACAGAGTTCAACTTAGAGAGTTATGAAAATTTAGATCCACTTGAGTATGAAAAAATTGATGATTTTTCTGACCCAACTCGCTTTCGCAGTTCAGCAGGTATTTCAATTCAATGGCTATCACCAATGGGGCCAATGATTTTTAGTTTTGCTAAATCTGTCCGGGAAGAGGAAGGGGATGATACTTCATTCTTTAGTTTTAATATTGGTAAAACATTTTAATAATGCAGATTTTAGCTGCATTAAATCAATCAAACTTACCATTTTAATTGATAGCAATACTCATCGATTAAAATGGTAAGAATTAAATAATATATAAAGGGGAACAAAATTGAATAAAGTTATTAAAACTATGGTTATCGGCGTTGCTGCATCGGGTATGTTACTAGCAAGTTCAGTTATGGCGGCAGATAAAAAAATTGCAGTAGTAAACTTTCAAGAGATTATGAGTAAAATTCCGCAAACCGCTGCGCTAATGCAAAGTTTAGAAGCAGAGTTTAAAGATGAAAAAACTACCATCACACAACTTGAAAAAGATATTAAATACTACCAAGAAAAAATTAAGCGTGATGGTGCGTTAATGAGCGTAAAAGAAAAAGAAGAATTAGATGTAAAAGTAAAATCTTTATTTCAAGAGTACCAAGTAAAAGGTAAGGCATTACAACAGAAAGCCACTCAACGTCAAAATGAAGAAACAAATAAAATTATTGCTTTAGTTCGTCAAGCAGTAGATAACATTGCTGTTAAACAAGATTATGATTTTGTGTTTTCTCAACAAGCTGTCGTTTATTCAAAGCCAGCTGCTAGCATCACTGATATTGTGGTAGAGCATGTGAGTAAGCTTAAATAAGCCTATTACTTATCATTAATATATAATTTAACTCATCATAGTAATAGGCACTAATATGACTTATACGTTAGCTGAAATAGCTATCAAGCTCAATGCTAAATTGATAGTACCAGTAGAGCTGGATGAGTCAACAGAAGGTTTTACTTCAATAAGCGGTTTAGCAACCTTAGCGAACGCCGCCGCTGGTCAAATAGCTTTTTTAGCTAATAGTAAATATCAGCAACAGCTTAGCTCTACTAAGGCTAGTGCTGTTATTCTGTCTCAGGACTCAGTAGAAGCTTGCCCGGTCAATGCACTTGTTATGGATAACCCTTATATGGGGTATGCCATATTAGCTAACTTACTAGATAGTACACCAAATGTTGCTTGTGGAATCCATCAAAGTGCTGTGATAGCTGATGATGTAATTATTGGCGAAAATGTTAGTATTGGCGCTAATGCTGTTGTTGAATCAGGTGCTCAATTAGCAGATAACGTTAGTATTGGTGCAGGATGTTTTATTGGTCACGGTGTTAAAATTGGCCAGGCTACGACTCTTTGGGCAAATATAACTATTTACCACAAAGTAGAAATTGGTCATCATTGCTTAATTCAAGCGAACACCGTTATTGGTTCAGATGGCTTCGGTTATGCGCCAGTCACAGGACCCTATAAGTGGCATAAAATCCCGCAATTAGGTAGTGTTATTATTGGTAACTATGTTGAAATTGGTGCTAGTACTACCATCGACCGAGGTGCTTTGGATAATACCGAAATACGAGATGGGGTAATTTTAGATAACCAAATTCAAATTGCCCATAATGTTATTGTTGGTGAAAATACAGCTATGGCAGCCTGTAGTGTTATCGCTGGTAGTACCATTATGGGAAAAAATTGTACAATCGCTGGCTTGGTTGGTGTTAATGGCCATATTAATATTGCCGATAACTGTATTTTTACCGGTATGGCTATGGTGACCAAAGATATTAGCGAAGCGGGCGTTTATTCTTCTGGTATGCCAGTAACACCTAATAAAGAATGGAATAAAACTAATGCTAGAGTTAGGCGACTAGATAGTTTGACTAAGCGGGTAAAAGAGTTAGAAAAATTACTTTCGAATAGCTAGCTATTAAACCCGCCAATGCGTAAAATACTGCAAAGTCTTTTTGTCATTCAAGACACAGTAGACGTAAATATACTAGCACGATTAGTTAATTTATTAACTAATCGTGCTAGTTAACAAGGAATACTTATTTGGAAACTGTAAAAAAACCAATTGGTCTTAACGAAATTAAAACGTTGATACCTCACAGATACCCAATGTTATTAGTAGATAAAGTTGTTGATCATGAACCCGGTAAAACGTTACATGCTATTAAAAATGTAACGATTAATGAACCAGTTTTTACTGGCCATTTTCCTGAATTAGCCATTTTTCCTGGTGTATTAATTTTAGAAGCATTAGCACAAGCGACCGGAATTCTAGGCTTTAAAAGCACTGAAGGGCGTGAAGATAACGAAATGTATCTATTTGCCTCAATTGATAAAGCTAAATTTAAAAAGCCAGTATTACCTGGTGATACCATGCATTTACATGTTGAGTTTATTAAAGAACGTCG
>JBKEHN010000211.1:0-4466 GCA_046710905.1 Colwellia sp. | reverse complement strand
ACGTTATACGTTTGACATTGACTCAAATTATGCTGTAAATAACGGAGTTATTAATGTTTTCTCGAAGTAGTCGCTTTGCCATAATTACTATGGTATTGAGCGTGATAGGCTTGTTTTCATTTGCTTCTATAGCCCATGGTGTCGATGAAAGTACCCGTCTTTTTTTACAAAATAATAACGGGGTTCAATTTTTCCCTTTTATCTACATTGGCGCTAAACATATGGTGACCGGGTACGATCATTTACTGTTTTTAGCGGGTGTTATTTTCTTTTTATACAAGAGCAGAGACATATTACTTTATGTCAGTATGTTTACTTTAGGGCATAGCTTAACGTTACTCTTTGGTGTGCTTGGTGATGTACAGGTAAATGCCTATATTATTGATGCTATTATTGGTTTTTCTGTGGTGTATAAAGGCTTTGATAACTTAGGAGGCTTGCAGCGTACTTTAGGGTTTAGCCCAAATGCAAAAATAGCAGTACTGGTGTTTGGCTTATTTCATGGCTTTGGTTTGGCAACAAAATTACAAGAATTTCAACTGCCGCAAGATGGATTGCTGGCTAATTTAATTGCTTTTAATATTGGTGTAGAACTGGGGCAATTCACCGCGCTAATGTTTATTTTATTGCTGATTAGCTTTTGGCGTAAACATCATTCATTTAGACAATTTTCAACGGTAAGTAATACCTTATTAATGAGCGCAGGTTTTATGCTGATAGGTTTTCAGTTAACTGGTTATTTTACTAGCTAGCGCTATTACTAACAATAAGAAAGAAGAGACATATTTATGCAACATACCTTATCAAACAAAGCCTTAGTCAAATCAACCATTATCGCAGTGGCGATTGCTGGTTTAGTACTTATTAGTTTTATATTACCAGCAGAGTACAATATAGACCCTACAGGTATTGGCGCTAAATTGGGTTTAACGGCTTTAGCTAATCCAGTGGCTACATCGGAAATTAAGACTAAAGCAAGTGTGGCGAGCAGTACCGATAGCCAAAAATCAGTCGATGTTATTGAGATTGTAGTACCTGCTGGACGTGGTGTTGAGTATAAATTCGCTATGACACAGTTTAATAAAATGCAATATCAATGGCAAACCGATGGCACAGTACTTTTCTTTGATTTACACGGCGAGCCGGAAGGTGATACTACGGGTTATTATGAAAGTTATGCCATTGCGACGTTAACAGAAATGAAAGGTAGTTTTACTACGCCATTTACTGGTGTTCATGGTTGGTATTGGAAAAACACTTCAGATAAAGCCGTTGTAGTTAAGCTCAATGTAAGTGGCGAATACACCATTGTAGGTTTAAAAAAGTAGTGCTATCCATCATCTATTTACCTTATAGAAACTGACGTTTGTCTCTATTTAGTGCTTATGTTTTGACATGAGTACTGAGCGTTAGCAAAGTAAACTTTTAAATACTAAAAGATAATAATAATGAAACACATAAGCGCCGATACAAGCTCTGACATTATCTCTCAAACAACTAATAAGCATAATAATAAAGCCCAATTTAAGCGTTCTGCTTTAATGGTTGCCGTTGTTTTATCTTTAGCTGTGGCAGTAAGTGCTTGTCAAGATCCTAATACCCGCGCTCAACGTGCTTCTGTGGGCACCACTTCTAGTATGGGAAGTAGTACGATAAAAAGTACTGAAACACCAAAAAGATCCGCAGGAGTCGCTGTTATTGAGCAAGCACAATTAGCTATAGAAATATCTAAGAAGTATATTATTACTGATGGCCATATTGATGTGCCATATCGCTTAGAAAGTGAATTTGAAAATGTTGCTGAGCATACTGCACATGGCGATTTTGATTTTCCAAGAGCGGTTGCTGGCGGCTTAGATGCGCCTTTTATGTCGATATATATCCCAGCATCACTTGAAAAAACAGGTGGTAGTAAAGCGCTCGCGGATAAACTGATCACCATGGTTGAAGACATTGTTAATGAAGCGCCAGACAAATTTTCTTTGGCTTATTCAACTGCAGAGGTTGAAGACAACTTTACTAAAGGCATCATTTCATTGCCAATGGGCATGGAAAACGGTAGTCCAATTGAAGGCGACTTAGCTAACCTCAAGCATTTCTATGATCGCGGTATTCGCTATATTACCTTGACTCACTCAAAAGCGAATCATATAGCAGACTCCTCCTATGATGAAGCGCGTCCCGCAGGCGGTTTAACTGATTTTGGTAAAACTTTAGTAGCTGAAATGAATAATGTAGGCGTAATGGTTGATGTTTCTCATATCTCTGATGATGCTTTTAATGATGTGATGGCAATCAGTAAAGTACCGGTTATTGCTTCACACTCTTCTGCTCGCCACTTTACCCCAGGTTTTGAGCGTAATATGAGTGATGAGATGATTAAAACGCTAGCGAAAAATGCTGGCGTTATTCAAATTAACTTTGGCTCTAGCTTTATTACTCAAAAAGCGCTTGAGTACGGTAAATTACGTAAAACGGCGATAAAAGCATTTAGTGCTGAACATAACATTGAAGAAAAAAGTGATGAAGTTGAAGCGTTTAAAGTAGCTTATAGAGTTAAATACCCTTATCCATTTGCAAGTTTATCGGATGTGCTTGATCATTATGATCACGTTGTTAAGTTAGTGGGTATTGATTATGTCGGTATAGGCTCTGATTATGATGGTGTTGGTGACAGCCTACCTAATAACCTCAAAGATGTGTCTTCATACCCTAATTTGATTGAAGGTTTGTTACAGCGTGGTTATAGCGAGCAAGATATCGCTAAGATTCTTTCAGGTAATGTGATGCGTGTCTGGAAAGCGGTTGAGGTTTATGCTGAACAGCATTAAATGGTAGAATATTTTTAGTCCTCATTTACTAAGTAACTAAAATTCATGACCACTACTTCGTACATTAATAATAGCTTCACTACCATAGGGATCAGTATTATAACTCCATTGGTGCTTATCTAATACAGTCTAAGCGTTATTGGCATTAGCAGCCACTATAAACAAAAGCAGTAAGCTAGTTAGCGCAGTAAGCAATGATATTTTGAAAAAATACATTGATATCCTTTAAATAGAGGTTTCGCGTAACTTAGTTGTAAATAATAAATCAAGGCAGCCCGACAAGATAGCGCTTAACGTTATTAAGGCGTTAATTTATAAAGCTATGAGCAAGGCTTATTCATTATTTCATTGTGGAGCCAACAAAAAGCGATAGTCCATAACCTTCAGTCAGGTAATTTTATCAATGATAACAGTCATAACCCCGTTACCATTTAGTCTGTATTTTTCAGAGTACTTTATCTAAGTATTATTTTCCTTTAAACCAGCAGAACGCCATAAATAATAAAGTGCTGGTAAAACCAGTAAGGTTAATAACATCGCGCTTATCATGCCGCCAACCATAGGCGCCGCGATACGACTCATTATTTCTGAACCTGTACCGGTACCATACAATATTGGTAATAAACCAACAATCACAGTACCACCGGTCATCATAATAGGTCTAACTCGTAAACCTGCGCCATGAAGTACGGCCTGTAAAATATCTACTTGAGTTGTGGTCTTTTCTTGTTTGGCATTATCGGCCAGTAGGACATGATAGGCTTGATTCAAGTAAACCAACATAATAACGCCAATCTCAACGGCTACACCAGCAAGGGCAATAAAACCAACGCCAACCGCGATAGAGAAGTTAAAGCCTTGTAAATACATCAACCAAATACTGCCGACCATAGCTAGCGGCAATGTACCTAAAATTATCGCCACTTCAATGACATTACGAAAGCTTAAATACAGTAAGACAATAATAATTGCCAAGGTTAATGGTATAACATAAGTGAGTTTAGCTTTTGCGCGTTGCATGTATTCATACTGACCTGCCCAAGCTATAGAATAGCCTGTCGGGAGCTTTAATTCGTTATCTACCACTCGTTGCGCATTTTCTACATAAGTGCCAACGTCTACACCTTTGATATCGATAAAAGCCCATCCATTTAAGCGCGCATTTTCTGATTTGATGCCAGGAGGCCCATCTTCAATAAATATATCGGCGACATCGCCTAACGAAATCCGCTGACCATTGGGTGTAACTATGGGTAATTGTGAGAGCTGCTCCGGTGAATCTCGATAATCTTGCGGGTAACGTAAATTCACCGGATAGCGTTCTAAACCTTCGACAGTTTTAGTTACATTCATACCGCCAACAGCCGTAGCAACGACGAGCTGAATATCACTAATATTTAAACCGTAACGTGCCGCTTTATCGCGTTGAATATCAACCTTGATATAGCGACCACCGGCAACACGCTCAGAATATACTGAAGCCGTGCCAGGTACTTTAGCTAAAATCCCTTCTAATTGCTGACCAATTTCTTGAATAGTTTCAAGTTTTGGCCCCGATATTTTAATACCAACCGGTGTTTTTATACCGGTAGCTAACATATCAATACGGGTTTTTATTGGCATAACCCAAGCATT
>JBKEHN010000210.1:0-4511 GCA_046710905.1 Colwellia sp. | reverse complement strand
ATTTTTAATTTTTAATTTTTAATTTTTATAAATAAAGTACAAGTATAACCTTAAGAAAATACCTGTTTAGCTTGTTCACAATCTTGATAGATTTGCGCGATAAGCGCTTCAAGGCTGGCAAACTTTATTACTGGGCGTAGTTTTTTCTTAACTATCACCTCAATACATTGTCCATACAGGTTTTCATCAAAATCAAAAATGTGTACTTCTAGCTGTTGTCTAATACCATTAATGGTCGGTCTAGCACCAATATTTGCAACACCTTTAAACTGACCACTATTAGTTTGTACCAACACAGCAAAAACACCACTTAGTGGTGAAACTCGTCTTTTAAGTAAAACATTAGCGGTTGGGAAACCCAATTGTCGTCCGCGCTTGTCCCCATGGAATACCCGACCAATAATCGAATATTCTCTACCTAACATTTGTTTAACAGACACTAGATCGTCTTGTTCTAATGCTTGACGAATAGCTGTTGAACTAATTCGACAATCGGCCATTTTGTAACTAGTGGTATCTGAAACGTTGAAGCCATACTTTTCTCCAGCCTGGCATAACATAGAAAAGTCACCTGCACGATTCTTACCAAAATGAAAGTCATCACCAACAATTAGATGCTTTATTCCTAATTTTTTAACTAATAAATTTTCAATAAAATGCTGCGCACTTTGGTTGGCAAATTTAGCAGTAAAATTTACAAAAATAAGTCGTTGAACGCCAAGTTTGGCTAATAAATTGTATTTATCACGTAATCGGCATAATCGAGCAGGTGCAGTTGCTGGTGAAAAAAGCTCTTGTGGTTGTGGTTCAAAAACTAATACTGCAGCCACACAATTTAATATTTTGGCTTTACTTACTAAAGCTTTAATCACTTGTTGATGCCCTAAATGCACACCATCAAAATTACCAATAGTTAATACACAACCATGATCTTGTAATCGAATATTATGTACACCACGAACTAACTGCATTAGCTATTATTCTACCTTTGACTATCACACTAAATGACTCAGATAAGCCACCGACGAATCTCAATTTTGACATGCGTTTAAAATAAATCGATAAATTATATAACAGCGCGCGCCAATAATCAGTAGCTCAAACACTTTTTTACGCTTATTTTACCTCTTTTAACACTTTAAAATCATTAAAACGTATACCTAACAAAATAATCATCACCAGATAGCTAGCAACACCAGAAACAATACATAGCGTTAGTTGTTGTACTTGTTCAAAGAATTTCATCGCTAACCACACATCAAAATCACTGGATAATTGATAAACAACCAATGCCATAACGCCAGCACTTAGCATTAATTTACTAATAAAAATAAGGGTAACCGTTGATAGTTGATAAACACCTTGTAGTTTAAGTCCTCGATATAACAACCAAGCATTAAGGGTTGCCGATAGCGTAGTTGCTAAGGCAAGACCAACATAACCTATAAAAGGCGCCAGTATTAAGTTAAACACCATATTAGCAACCATTGCAATAATACCTATTTTAACTGGTGTTTTGGTATCTTGACGTGCGTAATAACCTGGCGCGAGTATTTTAATGAGCATAAAACTTAGCAAGCCTGATAGATAAGCAAATAGTGCCATAGAGACTTGTATTACTGTTTGTTGGTCAAACTCGCCCCGCATGAATAGCACCATAATAATGGGTTGTGCTAATACCATTAATCCTGCTAAAGCTGGCCAGCCAAAAAGACTAATAACCCGAATCCCCCAATCTAAGGTAGCACTAAACTCTTCAGGGTTATTTTTACTGTATAACTTTGCCAAACTCGGCAGTACCACAGTAGCAATACCAATACCAAACAAACCCAGTGGAAATTCAAGTAACCTATCAGCAAAATATAGCCAACTAATCGAACCCGTAATTAAAAAACTGGCAATCACAGTATCAAGCAGTAGATTAATTTGTGTTACTGAAACACCAAATAGTGCCGGCAAAATCAGTTTTCGAATTTTAGTAACGCCTTTACTATGCCAAGCCCATCTAGGCTTTACTAACATACCTGCTTGATACATAAAGGGAATTTGAAAGAGAAACTGTATTAATCCGCCTAAAAAGACTCCCCAAGCCAATGCGTGAGCAGGACTCTCGGTGTAGGGGGATCCAAAAATTGCCATACAAATAATGGCAATATTGAGCAGGACTGGCGTAAAAGCAGCAACGGCAAATCGTCCCATGGTATTAAGTACTGCACCGGTTAGCGCAGCAAAACTAATGAACCATAGGTAGGGGAAAGTGATAGATAATAAGTTACTGGCTACATTAAATTTCTCACCACCTGGCACATCGTTTAACCAATCAACAAACCAGCCAGTACCAAAAAGCATGACGATCACTGGTGATGCAATCATACCAATCAAAGTCACAATACTTACAATAACACCTAACGTACCTGAAACCTGCGCGATTAATAAGCGGGTTTGCTGGTGATTATTTTTCTTACCATTTATCAGCGCATCTTGCTCATCTTTAAGTTGAAATTCACTCAATACAGGTACAAAAGCTTGAGCAAATGCTCCCTCCGCGAATAATCTACGTAAAAAATTAGGAATTTTATTAGCAAGTATAAATACATCCGCCATTGCTCCAGCGCCCATTACATTGGCAATAACTACATCGCGTATTAAACCTAACACCCGAGAAAACAATGTCATTACACTAACAATTAGCCCTGACTTAATTAACTTTTTACTCAAAAAAACATCTCCAAACCAAGTTTTTTTTGGTTGTTTTTTAACCTAGTATCAATACAAAAGTAACGTATAAATAAGACAAAAATAAATAATCTGTATTATGTGATGATTTTAGCCATTTAAACAATGTATACTTACCATCGTTCACAACATGTTTAGTTCTATCTGCTAAGTTTTTAGCCAGAAATAACAACCATATTCTTTTTAATTGCTTTCTTATCGTTAAGATTACAATTAAACAATTAAAACATTTGACAATCAGCTAAAAAAAAGGCATATTTCGTCGCCTTAAATTTAAGCTTATAATCAATCTTTTAGGAGACCACCTTGGCTAACTCAAAGCAAGCTAAGAAGCGCGCAGTACAATCTGAAACGCGCCGTCAACATAACGCAAGTCGTCGTTCAATGATGCGTACTTTACTTAAAAAAGTACTAGCAGCAATTGAAGCTGGTGACAAAGAAGTAGCAACAAAAGAATTCGTTGCTGCTACACCAATTTTAGACCGTTACGCAAGCAAAGGTCTTATTCATAAAAATAAAGCAGCTCGTAGTAAGAGCCGTTTAAATGCAGCGATAAAAGCCCTTTAATTTTTGCTTTTGCTTTTGCTGTATTATTTTATGAAATGCTCTTTGTATAGTTAATTTATACAAATCATTTAAAAACCGACTTATGTCGGTTTTTTTATATCTGAAATTCACTGTTTATGCTAACTAAAGTATTTCTCTTAGATTAAATAGTCCATTTTACAGTCGATATGGCATAAAAGCCCCTTTCACTATTGCACTCACCTGCTTTTTTGTTAGTCTTTATATCCATTACTAATCAAGATACATATTTGAGAGCACTGGAGCTATTTCAATCACAGCATCGATGAAATGACATTACTCAAGCGCTTCTTCGATGGGTTTAAGATGACTTTATGCCGCGTTAAATAATCAAACCCTAGGATGACTATGCTTAAATTATTCGTCTTGTCTAAAGTGATTTTAATACCTAATAAATTCCTGCACTTTGAATGCTAACGAATATAGACAACTTATTTATGGAGACCTCCTATGAAAGCACTAAAACTAACAAAAATAGCCGCCGTAGTATTACTAACCAGTGCCACTTTAACCGCATGTAATAGTGCTGACCAAGAAAGTAGCGTTCAAAACAGTACTAACAAGGTACAAGATAATATTAAAACCAGTCAACCTGAATTAATTAAAGGTTTTGCAAGTCGTTTAAATATATACAAAGAAGTAACCCTTACGGCTGATTTAAGTCATTTATCTGCTAATCAAAAGAAAATGTTAGCCTTACTTATTGATACCTCTAAAATAATGGATGACTTATTTTGGCAGCAAGCTTATTCACAAGATAAAAAAAGTTTTCTAGCGAGTATTGAAGATGAGAAGGTAAGAAATTTTGCTGAAGCTAATTATGGCCCTTGGGATCGCCTCGATGGTGATAAGGTATTTTTAAGTCAAACGACTACAAAAGCACACGGCGCTGAGTTTTATCCTACTGATATGACTAAAACTGAATTTGAGCAAAGTGAATTTAGCGATAAAATGGGCCTTTATTCTGTTGTTAGACGTGATGATGAAGGTAAATTAATAAGTGTTTCTTACTCTGAAATCTATCATGACAAAATAAATCGCGCTGCGGCAATTCTTGATGAAGCGGCAAAGTTTGCCGACGATAAAGAGTTCTCTAACTATTTAACTATGCGTGCCCAAGCATTACGAACAGATCAATATCAGGCCTCAGATTTAGCCTGGATGGACATGAAAAATAATCCAATCGATGT
>JBKEHN010000209.1:0-4612 GCA_046710905.1 Colwellia sp. | reverse complement strand
TTGGCTGCGGTACTACTTAAATCTGACATAAAACCCAATTGCATCTAGTTAACTTAACGCGTAGTCTAGCCAGACTAACCATGATGTCAACGATTAATGAGTACTTTAGTTAACAAATGAACAATAAACATACAAATATAACCCAGTCTGAACAACATTCACTGCTGCGTTCTGATAAAGAAAACGTTTGGCACCCTTATACTTCAATGTCGGAGCCACTACCAAGCTATTTGGTTGATAGTGCTCAAGGGGTAACAATCAATTTAGCCAGCGGTGAACGACTCATTGATGGTATGTCTTCATGGTGGTCTGTTTTACATGGTTATAATCACCCTAAACTAAATGCGGCACTGCAAGAGCAAGCTGCAAAAATGTCCCATGTGATGTTTGGTGGTTTAACGCATCGAAGTGCAATTACCTTGTGTGAAAAATTGGTTCTTTTAACGCCTGAAGATTTAACCAAAGTATTCCTGTCTGACTCTGGTTCCGTCAGTGTAGAAGTAGCAATAAAAATGGCATTGCAATACCAACATGCCATTGCTGAAAAAAAACAGGTGATGTTAACTAAAACTAAGCTGCTGACAGTTAAAAATGGTTATCACGGTGATACATTTGCAGCGATGTCTGTGTGCGACCCAATTACGGGTATGCATCAAATTTTTGAACAAGTATTAATGAAGCACTATTTTGCTCCAGCGCCTTCAATTAAGTTTGGCGAAAATTGGTCAACGGATGATGTTACCGAGTTATCCGCTTTATTTTCAGCGCATCATAATGAAATAGCTGCGTTTATCATTGAGCCGATAGTTCAGGGTACAGGTGGTATGCGCTTTTATCACCCAGAGTATTTAAAAGCCTGTCGCTTACTCTGTGATAAATATGATGTCATTATGATAGTCGATGAAATTGCGACAGGTTTTGGTAGAACCGGTAAATTATTTGCCTGTGAATGGGCTGGGATTACTCCCGATATTATGTGTTTAGGCAAAACCCTAACAGGTGGTTATATCACGCTAGCAGCAACCTTGTGTACCACACACATTGCACAAACCATTAGTCAAGGTGCTGCCGGCTGTTTCATGCATGGGCCTACGTTTATGGGTAATGCCCTAGCCTGCGCTGTCGCTAACGCTAGCATTGATTTATTATTTGAAAATGATTGGCAAAACCAAGTGCAATGTATTGAGAGTACTCTTAATACACTACTTAAACCTTTAACAACACATACAAGAGTAAAGGATACACGTGTTCTGGGAAGTATTGGTGCAGTTGAGTGTAGGCAAAGCGTCAACGTAGCGCAGATACAAAAACGTTTCGTTGAATTAGGTGTTTGGATAAGACCCTTTGGTCAGCTAATCTATATTATTCCACCACTGATTATTACATCGGAGCAATTATCAACATTAGTTAATGCCATCGCAACGGTTTTAGATGAAGACGAATGCTTTAGTTGATTGTGCAGATGATTACTTAAGATAATTAATGGTATTATTTAAACTATAAATTAAGTATGCGACCATAACTAAAGTTACAGTGTTTTTACTAAAATATAGACTAACCAATAAATGTTAACGGCCAACAAAAATATTAAATGATAATGAGGATTGTCATTACGACGACGACTTCGGTATTTATCTGTTATGAGTGCTAAATAACTACCCAATGCACTTAGCCATAAGAGAATATAAAGGTATCCTGTTAATGGAGTTAACCAAAATTGGCGAATTTCAACGTTATAATAACGTAACAACCCATAATCTTTATCAGGTGCTGCATAATAAGACATTACTAGTGCGATTAAAAAAATCAACCAACTTGTCACAGCTAAGCTCGATTGGACATTACTCCAGACATCGGTATTTTGTCTGCGTTGAGTCCTTTTTTTTAGCTTGTTATGTCGAGCACTGCGTTGCTTTATTACCATCATTTTCATCCATTTCAGGCTGATTTATTGCTATTGGCCACTATTTGTTATTGTTCAGTGCAATTAAGCATTGCATTTATGCCTTGTCACGGTAACATATCAACCCATTTTTAGCATATTCCCAATGCCTTTAAATTTATCTACCACTTCGTGTGAATGGTAATAACTTAATTAGCTTGGTAAAACGCAATTTCAATCAATTACATAAAAATTAGAGGTCATTAGATGTCAGTTATATCAATTACTGATGTATTAGCAGGTCACTTCCCTGTTAATGAGAGCATTACCATCCACGGGTGGATCAGAACACGTCGTGATTCGAAAGCTGGCATTTCATTTTTAGCATTACATGATGGTTCATGTTTTGATGCTATTCAAGCCATTGTGCCTAATGAACTAGATAATTATGAAAGCGATGTTCTTAAACTGACCACTGGTTGTTCAGTAAAAGTAACTGGTGTTTTGGTTGAATCTCCTGGTAAAGGACAAGCATTTGAAGTGCAGGCTACTGAGGTAGAAGTGCTAGGTTTTGTTGAAGACCCTGATACTTATCCAATGGCTGCTAAGCGTCACAGTATTGAATTTTTACGCGAGCAAGCACATTTACGTCCACGTACTAATATTGGTGGAGCAGTAACTCGTGTACGTAACTGTTTGGCGCAAGCAGTACACAGATTTCTTCACAGTAAAGGCTATTTCTGGATTAGTACGCCACTTATCACAGGTAGTGATTGTGAAGGTGCTGGCGAGATGTTCCGCGTTAGTACGTTAGATATGGAAAATTTACCTCGTAATGATCAAGGTAAGGTTGACTACAACAAAGACTTCTTCGGTAAAGAGACCTTCTTAACCGTCTCGGGACAGTTAAACGTAGAGACTTATTGTAACGCGTTATCTAAAGTTTATACTTTTGGACCTACATTTAGAGCAGAAAACTCTAATACTACTCGTCACTTAGCTGAATTTTGGATGGTTGAACCTGAAATAGCTTTCGCTGATTTATCAGATGCTGCTGACTTAGCGGAAGAGATGCTTAAATACGTCTTTAAAGCAGTACTTGAAGAACGTGCTGATGATATGGCCTTCTTCCAACAACGTGTAGATAAAACAGTAATCGACCGTTTAAACTCAGTCATTGAAACTGACTTCGTTCGCCTTGATTACACTGACGCTATTACTATTCTAGAAAACAGTGATAAGAAATTTGAAAACCAAGTCTCTTGGGGCGTAGATTTAAACTCTGAGCATGAACGTTATTTAGCTGAAGAGCACTTTAACGGTCCAGTTGTTTTACAAAACTATCCAAAAGATATTAAATCTTTCTACATGCGCTTAAATGATGACGGAAAAACCGTTGCAGCTATGGATATTTTAGCACCAGGTATTGGTGAGATCATTGGTGGTAGCCAGCGTGAAGAACGTCTTGACGTACTTGATAGTCGTTTAGAAGAAATGGGCTTAGACATTGCTGATTACAGTTGGTACCGAGACCTACGTCGTTATGGTACGGTACCTCATTCTGGATTTGGTTTAGGTTTTGAACGTTTGGTAGCGTATGCAACAGGTATGCAAAACGTACGTGATGTAATTCCATTCCCAAGAACACCAAATAACGCAGCGTTCTAATTAAGTATTTAATGCTAAAAGGTTAGAAACAAAAAAGGCGATATTATATCGCCTTTTTTATTGCCTGTGATTTAACACTGACACTGGGGTATTGTTATTTCCAATAAGTTACCTTATCCTGATAATCTTTCGCTGGTTTATTATGGATAACTTTAGTGGGTGTGCCTACATACAAAAATCCAGTAATATCATTCCCTTCCGCTATATCTAAACCCTGCTTAACAGTTTCATTATATGCCAAGGTACCTGTACGCCACATAGCGCCATAGCCTAGTGAGTATGCTGCCATTTGCATTGCTTGTGCGCAACAAGCTGCAGCAACTAATTGCTCTTGCCGTGGTACTTTATTATGTTCCACATACTTAGTCGAAATAATAATCATCATCGGCGCTCTAAATGGCATTTTAGCAACTTTAGTAATTTTTTCATTTAAGGCATGTTCATCTATGCTAATACCTTCTATTGAGCCGGTCATGCTAGATAAATCTTTGGTTGATGCCTCGACAAAAAGATCACTTAAACGCTGTAAACCATCGCCTGTAATGACATGGAAATGCCAAGGCTTTAATCCACCATGATCAGGTACTCGCATACCTGCTGATAATAAAGTGCTAAGGTCTGCTGAACTAGGCGCAGGCTCTGTTAAAACCGGTGTTGACTGTCGTTGTAATAATAATTCAATAGCGTCCATAAAATATTCCTAACATGTGTATTCACTAACCTTTATCGTTAAGGTAACTTTTGTACACGTTTATCTCAATAAAAACTTAAAATCTTTTGTTTAGGGATAAAACTTATTACTGCTTGACTTCATTTTGCTCAAGCGCCAAAAAAAAACGTTACTAAAGTGTACAGCCTATTTATAAAACGATAAAGCATATATAAACAATGCACAACATTTCACTATCCATAATTAATATTCAAACACTCAACGCCGCAGCTAATAGCTATCAAGTCATGGTCAATCTACTGTCGTTAGTAAAACCCCAGATAAATTAGTCAATCTATGCGGTGCATTGAAAAGATTATATTAATCTGATCGTTAATTAGTTAATTAGTTAA
>JBKEHN010000208.1:0-4622 GCA_046710905.1 Colwellia sp. | reverse complement strand
TAAAAACAGTATTCACCTTATTACCCCAAGCAAAAATACTTGAAGATGTAGAGGCATTACTGCCTTGGAATATCAACAAGGCGGTTGGTTAGGTGCTTACGTTTTAGTTTTTAAATATTTGAAAAGTCATACTTTATTCTGGCTTTTTTGTATGGATTATAATAAAGATAAAATCAAAGTTACTAATTGTTGTAGGGTGAGAAAGTGTACTTGTTAATTTATTAAAAGATTTTTATTAGCTTGGGAGTTTCTGAAAAGCGTCTTATTCGATGGCTCTTTTTCTTCTTCAATGTCATGCTCAATATCAATAGTACGTTGATGACTATTTCAAGTAGCCAGTTAGTTCTCCACCAGAAAAGGTTATAATTATGAAACATTAATGGTCTTAATAATCAGCTTAATTTAAGGGACTATAATTTATTCCTATGTTAGTATTTTTGGATAGATTGCCTTTCAATAAGTCTAGGAAGAAACATGTTTTTTATTACTAATTCTTTTTGTTTATAAACATTTTTTAAGATCCAGTGAGTCGACATTATCGCCATGTCAGCAACCGGAAAGTGAATAGTCGTCAATTGTGGATAAAGATATTCAGTGAAAAAAGCATTATCAAAGCCAATAAACGAACATTGTTCGGGAATCAATAGTTTGTGATCTCTTGCTCCTTTCATTGCCCCAGAGGCCATTTCGTCATTTGAACAGGCAACAGCTGTAAAGGTAGTTTTATTGTTAATCAAAAAATTTATACCCTCACGACCACTTTCTGTTAAATAATCACCTTCATAGAGTAAATTTTCTTTAAAGCAAATATTTGCTTCTACTAATGCTTTTTTATGGCCTGTTAAGCGTTCAGTACTATCTTGTTTTGATAAAGGTCCTGATATATAGGCAATTTCTTTATGACCTTGTTCTATTAAATGTTTTGCCGCTAAGTAACCTCCTAGCTCGTTATCTAAATAGAAACAATTATCTCTAATTTCTGAAATATTACGGTTTAAGATGACAAAGGGAGTTTTACCTTTGCTTAATTTAATTAAGTAGTCATCTGAAATTGCATCAACGAGTAAAATAAGTGCATCACAATTTCGGTCAATGAGAAATTCTAATCCTTTTATTTCACTTTCTTCATCACTATGGCCTGCAGTTATAATTGCATGCTTACCCGCATTTCTTAACTCTAATTCAATGGCACTTAGCATCGAACCAAAAAAGGGACCATATAATTCTGAAACTAAAACACCAACACTATTTGAACGACTCGATGCCAATGAACGCGCAATGGTATTTGGTCGATAACCCAACTCTTTCATTGCAGCAGCTACTTTATTTTTAGTTTTTTCACTAACATGTTCATGATCATTAAGTACACGTGATACAGATGATAATGAAACCCCCGCTAATGCGGAAACTTCGTATATAGTTGCCATTTTATTCCTTCAGCATATTATTAATTGCTTTTCTACAGCACTTTAGCATAAAAGTTCTTCGCTAAACTAGCCAACTAAGCCTATACAGATCTTTGTCTTAATATAGAGAATATACCTTAACGTTAGAAGCCTTTCCAAAAAAGGTAAATAACTGTTGCTTTTTATGTTGAGCGGATCCAAAATGAAAGCGCTTCCAGTTCGTAGGTATTACTTAATAATGTACTGATTGAGTTACTTAAAGTGGACATTTTATAATAATAACAACAGCAATGTCCTGTTGTTCATACATGTTAGGAGAAATATATGGCTAATGCCCCCATTCAAGCAGATACAGATACATTTTCATCAAATGTTGAAAACAAAGATTATACATTTGCGCTTACATCATTAACGTCACTATTTTTTATGTGGGGGTTTATTACTTGTTTAAATGATATTCTAATTCCACATTTAAAGGCCATATTCGATTTATCTTATAGCCAGGCAATGTTAGTGCAGTTCTGCTTTTTTGGTGCCTATTTTATTGTTTCTATTCCTGCGGGGAAAATAGTTAAAAAATTAGGTTTTCAAAAAGGTATCGTGCTTGGATTAATTGTTGCTGCGCTTGGTTGTTTTGCTTTTTATCCTGCAGCGGCTATGCACAGTTATCCCGTATTTTTAATGGCACTATTTATACTAGCCAGTGGTATTACGGTATTACAAGTCTCAGCCAACCCTTATGTGAGTATTTTAGGGGATTCTAAAACAGCCTCTTCACGCTTAAACATGACACAAGCATTTAATTCACTTGGCACGACGGTTGCGCCATTTTTTGGTGCTTATTTGATCTTAGATCAAGTAACTGATTCTATGTCAGTAGCTCAACAAGCCGAGTCTGTGCAAATGCCTTATGTATTACTCGCCGGTTTATTGTTATTACTTGCGGCTATTTTCTCTTATATAAAACTACCTGTTATTGAACATAAAGAAGCGCTTGAAGAAAAAATAATAGTCAATGGTAGTGCTTGGCAATATCGTCATTTAGTTTTAGGTGCCATTGGTATTTTTGTCTATGTTGGCGCAGAAGTTTCTATCGGTAGTTTTTTAGTTAGTTTTTTAAATGATCCTAATATTGCTAGTTTAGAAGAATCTCAAGCTGCAAAATATATTGCCTATTATTGGGGCGGAGCTATGGTAGGTCGCTTTATTGGTGCAGCTGTGATGCAAAAATTAGCCGCGGGTAAGGTACTAGCTTTTAGTGCTGCTCTTGCAATGATATTAATTGTTATTACTATCTTTGCATCGGGACAATTGGCTATGTGGGCAATTCTTTTAGTTGGTCTATTTAATTCAATTATGTTTCCTACTATTTTTAGTTTGGCAATTAATGGCTTAGGTCAGCATACCAGTCAAGGCTCAGGTATTTTATGTCTAGCAATTGTTGGTGGCGCTATTTTACCACTTATTCAAGGTGTCTTAGCCGATAGTATTGGTTTACAACACTCATTTTTCTTACCCATTATTTGTTATGTATTTATTGCCTATTATGGCTTGTCGGGTAGTAAACCAGTTTCACAAAAGATGTAACGAACAGTATATCTATTAAAATAAATTTAATTACAATTGCTGTTGTATTATCACTGCTTACTTGTAAC
The DNA here is from genome assembly GCA_046710905.1 of Colwellia sp. Taxonomy (GTDB): domain Bacteria; phylum Pseudomonadota; class Gammaproteobacteria; order Enterobacterales; family Alteromonadaceae; genus Colwellia. Next base: position 1,561 of record JBKEHN010000208.1, on the reverse strand, counting down.
GGTAATATTAATTCAGATGAAGCTCAGGTAGATATCGATGTTAATACAAAAAATAATATAAATATTTGGCCAGTACTTGATATTGAAGTCAAAAGAGATAAGGAAGTTAAAGCTAATGTAATAAAAATATTAGCGAATATGACTTTAGAGGAAAAAGTTGCATAGATGATTCAGTCTGAAATCAAAGATATTACCGTTGAAGACATGCGTAAATATGGTTTTGGCTCATAGCTAAAGGGTGGTGGCGCGTTTCCTGATAATAATAAATATGCAATACCGACTGATTGGATAAGATAAGCTGAAAGTATCTATCAAGTACCCATCGATGATCCTATTGACGGTAGTAATATCTCTACTATGTGGTGTACTGATGTGGTACGTGGTCATAATAATGTTATTGGTGCTACTTTATTTCCACATAATATAGGCTTAGGGGGACTAACAACCTTGCGCTTATTGAAAAAATTGCCAGTATTACAGCTAAAGAAGTGATAGTGACGGGTATAGATTAGGTTTTTTCTCCAACCGTTGCCGTTGTTTGTGACGGCTGTTGGGGTCGTACCTATGAGGGTTATTCTGAAGATCCCAAAATCGTTCGGAATTATCCCAGTGCTATTGTTAAAGGTCTGTAAGGTTTAGTAAGCAAAGACGTTTTAGGTGAACAAGCTGTTATCATTACCGTTAAGCACTTTATTGGTGATGGTGGTACGGTAAGTGGTGGCGAGCAAGGGGATAATCTTACCAGTGAAGAAGATTTATTTAAGTTGCATGCACAAGGTTATGTTAGTGGCTTATCAGTTGGTGCACAATCAGTGATGGCTTCGTTTAATAGTTGGCATGGTGTTAAAAGTTATGATAATAAATATTTAATGACTGTCGTATTAAAAGACCGTATGGGTTTTGACGGTTTTGTTGTTAGTGACTGGAATGGTCACGGACAAGTAAAAGATTGTAGTAATGACAGTTGTCCGCAAGCAATTAATGCGTGTCTAGATATTTTATGGTACCAACCAGTGCGTGGAAACCATTATACGAAAATACTATTGCGCAAGTTAACAAGGGTGAAATTAGTATTACGAGAATTGATGATGCTGTTAGCCAAATTTTAAGAGTAAAAATACGCGTAGGATTATTCACTAAACCAAGTCCTAAAAATCGATCTTTATCAGGTAAAACTGATTTAATTGGTTCACTAGAACATCGAGCAGTAGCCCGACAAGCAGTACGTGAATCACTAGTTATACTTAAAAATAAAGCTAACTTATTATCATTAATGGCTAATCAAAATGTGTTAGTTGCAGGAGATGGAGCAGATAATATTGGCAAGCAATCTGGTGGTTAGACTATTACATGGCAAGGTACAGGTAATAATAATGCTGATTTCCTTGGTGGTAGCTTAATTTATGATGGTATAAAAAAAGTTATTAATGACGCTGGTGGCAAAGTCAAACTCAGTGTTACCAGTGAATTTAATGAGAAACCTGACGTTGCTATTGTTGTCTTTGGTGAAGAGCCTTATGCAGAGGGTAATAGCGATTTAGATAACCTTGAATACCAACGT
>JBKEHN010000207.1:0-4733 GCA_046710905.1 Colwellia sp. | reverse complement strand
TTGTCGCACCTGTTCGTTGTAGTTATGCGATGTCTTTCGCTTTTTAGGAGTAACGTGCAAGTCAATTTTATTCAATAATTGGATGGTATATTTTCGTTCGTAACCAGTAGCGGCTACAATTCCATCAAGTATTTTTCCTTTATCTATCCAGTTTGCGTCATTATATTTTTGTTTAATGCTAGCCAAGAATCCCTTTCTGGCGTTAAGACTCATTAACTTAGTCATATTTTATCGCCTCATATTTAATGGATCACAACTAGTATTATTTTAGATGAGGCAACGACACATAGGTAGTATGAATTTTAGTTAGTCAATGCGGCCGGCCAAGCTAATTGTCGCCTAATAAATTGTTGCTAAACCAACGATAAAACTACGCTTTATATGCGATCTAAAACGGTTGTGCATAAAAGATGAAACGACTGCTGCTATTTTTAATATAAAATTGTAATCAATATTTATTAAAATACGTAATGACTTTATACAAGTTTACTTTCGCTAGACTTATTGCGATGAACAGTGGTGATGAAAGGTGAGCAGTAGTGATTTACAAACGATTTAATCATTTCTCTGAGAACGTTAACAAATAACTAAATCAAGATTAATTTATAACCAACACTATAAACAGATTGTACGAGCTCATTTTCTCCTGATACAGCATTTAACTTTTTTCGTAATTTCTTGATATGACTATCTATTGTTCGTTCACTGACAATACGATTATCGTGATAAATCAAATCAATTAACTGCGAGCGAGAATATATTCTTCCAGGTTTTTCATTCAGTATTTTCAGTAAATTAAATTCTATCGCGGTTAATTCAATAACGTGTTGATAAACCTTTACCTGATATGTATCGTTGTCTAACTCTAAGACATGCGAAAGCGGTTTTTTTTGGGTGTTAGCACGTCTTAAAAGCGCTTTGACACGAGCGACAACCTCTCGGGGTGAATAAGGTTTACAAATATAGTCATCGGCCCCTAACTCTAGCCCGAGTAATCGATCAATTTCTTCAACTTTAGCTGTCATCATTATAATGGCAATATCACTGAACTCTCGTAGTTCACGACAAAGTGTTAAACCGTCTTTACCTGGAAGCATTAAATCAAGCAATATTAAGTCTACATTCTGCTCTTTTACCGTATCAATAACGTTAAGACCGTCTAATAAAATCGTTGTTTGATGATTACCTAAAGCGAGGTACTCAGCCAAAATATTGGCTAACTTCTCTTCATCTTCAACAATTAAAATATGCGCCATAATAACTCCTTAATTTCTTACTTTTACGTTTAATTAGGCAAGTGGTAACGTACAGTGAATACGTAAACCACCTTTTGGTGATTCACTGGCAGTCATTGAGCCATTGTGCGCTAACATTATACTTTTACATAATGAAAGGCCAAGCCCTGCACCACCTGTTTTTCTATTTCTTGAGCTATCGACCCGATATAAATGTTCGAATAATTTGCCTAGCGACTCGCTAGGAACACTCGGTAACGTATCATCAATAGTAATTACTGCCATTCCTGAGTTTTTTGTCAGCTTAACGAATATAGCCCCTCGTGCTAGGGTATATTTAATGCTGTTATTTAAAAGATTATCAAATAATTGATTCACTCTTGTTTCATCTGCCCAAACAAATAAATTATTGCTTTCAATGTTACAACTTATTGATAAACCCATTTCGTTGGCCTGATGTTGATGGCGAGCAATATTTTGCTCAAGTAATTTTGAAAGATTAATACGCTCTTTTTGGTATCTTAAGGCACCAATTTCAGCATTTGTTAATTCAGTTAAGTCTGCTACTAACTTTTGTAAATGCTGTACTTCTTCTGATAATGAACGCAAGCTTTGTAAATCAAAAGCTCTGATGCCATCTTCAATGGCTTCAATTTCACTTTTTATAATCGCAATAGGTGTGCGTAATTCATGCGAAATATTCGCTAACCATCGATTTCTAGAGTCTTCATTTTGTTCAAGTGTTTGCGCTAAATCATTAAAATTTTGAGATAACGAGGCTAGTTCATCTTTACCTCTCACTTTCAGACTTACTTTAAAGTCTCCCTTATTGAGTAATCGCATTGAGCGGTCTAAACGTTTAATAGGCAAAACAAAGTGCCGAGATAAAGGTAAAGCGATTAAAATAATAAGTATAAAAAATCCAAAGAAAGTGTACAGCATATTTTTTTGCATTTGTTTTGCAAAAGCTAAATCAAATTTGTCCGTTAAATGTATAGCGGGAGGTAATGCAAGGTAGCCAATAACTTGATTATCGAGTTTAATAGATTTCAAGCTAAAGTTATCCCGATAATGACCTAGGACTAACTCTTTATTAGCATCTAATAATGCAGGTAATATCCCTTCACGACCAAATTTTGGGGGAGGTCTATTTTTTTCCCTAGGCTCGTTCCTGTTGGACGGTCGAGAGTCAGCTCTGTTGTCACGAGCCGGTCTTGGTGGTCTAGAGGAATACTCTGTGGAGTGTTCAACAACATAATTATCTATATTATCGGGAAGGTTTTCTCCCTCCTCTGACAACCTAAATATTTTCAACCATAGCGAATTGATTGGTGGTTTTTTTCTATCTGAAGGTTTTGTTTTAAAATGCTTGCCACTTCGAGACTGCTCTGTTCGAGAAAAATGGTTTGGCGAACTTCTTCTTTGCTCTATATCATTATCCGTTAACAAAGACTGCCAGTTACCTTTTTTCTTATAATAACGTGATAAATTTTCACTGAATAACTGTAAGTTTTCCAACTGCTTTTGATTAACATAATCAAGCATACCGCGATCAAAACTTAACTGAACCACCGTAAAAATAATAGTCAGTATCAGTAAACTGGTTAACAACAGCGCTAAAATTAATTTAGTAAATATTTTCATTTCAAAATATACAGTCTGTTTTTATAAAATTGTTATAAGACATTTATACGCTTTATTAATATAAATGTCTTATCCATCAGCTAAATACATAGAAAACTATCGAATTATTCATCCGTGAACGTTTCTAAAAAGACAATTAAATCTTCTATCTCATTATTACTTAATCTTAATTCCCCAATACGACCGCCTTGATCAATATTTTGATTAACTTCCGGATCACCACCAAATGTTGTATCTCGGGTGTTATAAAAATCAATCACTTCTCGCAAGGTAGTAAAAACACCGTTGTGCATGTAAGGGGCAGTATTTGCAATGTTTCGTAACGTTGATACTCTAAATTCACCATTGTTTTGTAAGTTACTACTTTCACCACCCAAGCCTAGGTCTATAAAGGTAGGATCTACAATGAAAGCGGGCAACATGCGATTACTCGGCACACCAATATTTTTATAGGTAAAGTCCGAAAAAATTTCAGGCCCTTGATTTGTATGGTGACAACGCTGGCAATCCCCTTTGTTATTAAAAATATTTTGGCCTCTTGTTTCCGAAGCCGTAAAGCTGTCAGTCCCTGCCTGTACTCGATCAAATTTTGAAGAGAAAGGAGAAAACAGCCGCGTTCGTTCAAAAGCGGCAATAGCATCGGCAACATAGTTATAGGCACGTTCACTATCAGTAAATATGCCCTCTCCAAATAATAATTCAAATTCAAACGCATAGGTACTGTTAGCGACTTTTTCGATAACACTTTGTTCAGAGGTATTCCCCATTTCTATAGTATTGAGAAAAGGGCCTTTGGCTTGCTCTTCTAATGAGGTTGCTCGTCCATCAAGAAATAAACCGCCCATTAACTGGCCTCTTGCGCCAGGCCTATCAAACGTAGGAGCAGGAATATGCGCTGAATAACTTACCGTAGGTGAATTTCGCGTACCAAAACTAACACCATCAGCGCCAAGCGAAGTAGGGTTTGAACTATTAGGATCATCAAAACCGGTGTTAATATCATGACAGCTAGCACATGATTGCCCTATCGGGTTCGATAAATTTGTATCATGATAAATTAAGTTACCTAAGTTAACGAGTATACTCGTTTCAACTTCACTACCATCAACCAATATCGTTGTTTCATCAAGTGCTAAAACGTCAATATTCACGGTCGCAATATTAGAGTCTATGGTCCCGTCGTTTACGGTAAAAGTAAAACGATCATTCCCTGAAAAGTTATTATTAGGAAGGTAAGTGGCCACATTATCAATGAGTGTTAAAGAACCATTATCAACCGATTTTTCTATTTGATAAGTGAGCAGTTCATTATCAACATCACTGGCTATTAATCTAATACTCACTGTGCCATTCGTGCTGACCGTTGCATCAGTATCGCTAACAATAGGCTGACTATTATTCGCTGGCATATTACTCGTAGCGTCGTCCACATTGATGACGATAGGAGCAACTGGTTCCATGACGCTTTCTTCCGGTTCACTTCCCCCACAAGCAGATATTCCCAATAAAATAAAACTGAATATTACAGGGATAAAGGATTTTTTAAAGGTAACTTTTCTCAACATATCAATACTTCCTAGCGCTAAGTTATTACATAATAAAGTAACAATATAAAGTGCAAACAATGTGCATGAAATAAGGAAATAATGTGTAAATCATAACGAGGAACATAAGCTTTATAGAAAATTATTCAATCATGAGGGAATATACTTAAAATATGAGTACTGCTATGTTTTATCGCGATATTCCAACGACGCCATTTCAATTAGCCGACTTTTAGTGCGTTCAAATTCAAACATCAGGGAGCCACTATTGTAAAGCTCACTTAGATAAAATTAACTAAAAAATTAACTA
>JBKEHN010000206.1:0-4767 GCA_046710905.1 Colwellia sp. | reverse complement strand
AGCCATTTTGCTATCACTTGAGGTAGTTATATATTCTGGCTCTAAATCTTTCGCCACGGTATTACCCATAGGCCCTGCAAACTTAACCCCCGATTTAGATAAAATAGCCAGTCGTTTTGCATCGGTATCAAAGTCTTCTGGGTCTATATTGTCATCACTAAAGATCAGGTCTGTACTCAAATTAATAGTCATGGCAACATCCGCCGGCATAACATCAACAACAGAAATAATTGAAATAGAACCCTCTGGATCATTACTGTAATCGCTGTTTGGCTCACCTTCATTAGCGACTAATACTTTTATTCCATCCGGGGTAAAAGTGACCATATCAGGTAAGGCACCCGCTTCTACCGCTTTAATAAAGCTGCCTTCGCCTACTTCATTCAAGCTATAAAACAAAATAGCACCGTTATCTTGTTTAACTTTACCCTCTACCGCAATCGCTAATAAATCACCTTTTATCGCGATAGAGTTAACCGCACCTAATAACATCTCTTTTTCAACGCCAGCACTATTTTTTACGGTAACCGTTAACGGAAAAGTAAACGCTTTGGCAGACAAGCTTTCATCACCTACAGGGTTACCCACTTCGGTTGTCGAAAGGTTAGACAAGCTAATGACCTCAATTTGATTTGAAGCACCATTAATAGCAAAAGCAGCATTAGAGGTTTTATGAAACTGCACAATTTCAGCAGCACTTTTTCCGTAAATTCCGGTAGCAAAACGGCCAACTACTTCAACATTGAGTGCACGTGATAAGCTTTTACCATCACTACCATCAATACCATCACTACCCACGATGCCTGGTGATCCTTGAGTACCATTTATACCTTGCTCGCCATCATCCCCGTCGATAACACAGCCAGATAGTACCATCGACAGCGCCATAGATAGTGAGAGTGTTAAGCCCCCTAGTTTACTGTTATTACTTTTAATCATTATTTAGCCTTACTTTGTGTAGTTACTTAGAATCTCACTACACTAGGCAAAAAAGATGGCATATTGATGACTAATAAATTAAAGAAATATTACAAGGATTAAGATTAATACCTATTGTCTGTACATGTTTTTACATATTGTTTTGTTATGCTATTTACTAATCAATATTATTAAATAGCATAACGATGACCGTCTAAAGGAAATATTCCTTGCAAGCTAAATAAGTACTTTTTATCTCCGAACTTATGCAACAAAATTTCAAATCAGAGTACTTAGGATTATTACTTTTTAGATGAAAATTTAAAATAAATTGTTTCTTTTTTTTAGTTTTTGCCTGGTATGCGTTACCGTGTTGGTATTACTGATGCAATGTAGCATTGGTAAAGGCATGCTTGAATACCTGATATCTAAAGAAATTAATACGGTTAGCCTCGTAAATATATTAAAACCAATAGTACCGAGTTAACCTGGTGATTAAAATATCTGAACCGCTAATGACTTTTAGCTGATTTATTTCTGATGATACGGTAATTTCAGTTTTTATTCTCAGAGACGATTATTTTTATTGCTCAATCCACAGTTATTTCTTAATATGTTAGTGACAATAATAATTAAGGAACAACCACAATGAATAAAAGTGAATTAGTAGCCAAAATAGCTGAAGGCGCAGACATTACAAAAGCTTCTGCTGGGCGCGCATTAGATAGTTTAATACAGTCTATAACAGCTGAGCTAGCCGGTGGAGGTGAAGTTACTTTAGTAGGTTTTGGTACATACAAAGTAAACGATCGTGCTGCTCGCACTGGTCGTAATCCTCAAACAGGTGCAGAAATCCAAATATCTGCGGCAAAAGTACCTGCTTTTAAAGCAGGTAAAGTATTAAAAGACACAGTTAACGTTTAATCCTTTTAGGCCACAAGTCGGCCTAGTAAAGAAAGTTCGATTGGTGACTGCTATAGTACATCAACCAAAAAGCCAATATTCATTAAAATATTGGCTTTTATCTCTTATACGGTAAAGTTGTATCTCATACTTCTAATATCAAACTTTCTAATTATCCGCTACAAGTTTACGCGCTTGATGTAATTTCTTGTAACTTGTAATCAAACGCTGGTGTTTGTCTAAACCTTCAAGATTCATGCTGGTTTCAGTTAAGCCAAAAAATCTTACTTCGCCAAAAACTGAGCCAACGACATTGACCATATTTTCTTCACCAAACATTCTATTGAAGCTAACCATGTAATCTTCAAGCTCCATGTCTTCGTCGATGCTCACTTCCAATACCGAATGAATGGCTTGATAGAATAATCCACGTTCAACGGTATTATCGTTGTACTGTAAAAATTCGCCTACTAACTCAATAGCCTCTTCAAGTGCGCCAAGCGCTAAACAGATAAGAATTTTCAATTCGAGAATAGTTAATTGTCCCCAAACTGTATTCTCATCAAACTCAATGCCGATTAACGTTTTGATATCAATGTAGTTATCTTGCTGACTATCTTCAAGACGGTCAAACAAACTCGTTAATTCATCTTCACTTAAACGATGAAGATTTAAGATGTCTTCTCGGTAATCTAGTGACTTATTGGTATTGTCCCAAATCAAGTCTTCCACTGGGTACACTTCTGAATAATCAGGGACTAAAATACGACAAGCGGTAGCGCCTAATTGATTAAACTCAGCAATATACACTTCTTTGCCTAGGTCTTTTAAAATATTCATTAAGCCGATATTTTCTTCTTCATTGGTGCCAGAGAAATCCCATTCAACAAATTCATAATCATGTTTGGCACTAAAGAAACGCCATGAAACAACACCGGTTGAGTCAATAAAGTGATCAACAAAATTTTCAGGCTCAGTTACTGCCATGCTATTAAAGGTCGGTTTAGGTACGTCATTTAAACCTTCAAAACTGCGACCTTGTAATAATTCAGTCAAACTACGTTCAAGTGCTACTTCAAAACTTGGATGCGCACCAAATGAGGCAAATACACCACCGTTTTTAGGGTTCATCAAGGTCACACACATTACCGGGAATTTTCCGCCTAATGAGGCATCTTTTACCACAATAGGGAAGCCCTGCGCTTCTAGCCCTTCAATGCCCGCTAAAATAGCTGGATATTTTGCGATGACTTCTTTTGGTACATCAGGTAAAACGATTTCTTCAGCGATAATTTGCTTTTTAACCGCACGTTCAAAAATTTCTGATAAACATTGTACTTGTGCTTCAGGTAAATTGTTACCCGCGCTCATCCCATTACTTAAAAATAAGTTCTCAATTAGGTTTGATGGGAAATAGACCGTTTCACTATCCGAATGGCGTACATAAGGAATTGAACAAATACCACGCTCGCTCATACCTGAGTTGGTATCAATTAGGTTTGAACCGCGAAGTTCGTCTTCAGGGTTGTAAATAGCTAAACAATAGTCATCTAAAATATCGCTTGGTAATTCGTCATTTTCGCCCGGTTGGAACCATTTTTCATTGGGATAATGCACAAAATCACTACTGGCAATATCAGTGCCAAAAAATTGATCGTTATAGAAGAAATTACAGTTAAGTCGCTCAATGAATTCACCTAAGGCTGAGGCCAGCGCACTTTCTTTTGTTGCGCCTTTACCGTTAGTAAAGCACATCGGTGATGCCGCATCACGGATATGCAATGACCAAACATTAGGCACTATGTTACGCCACGAAGAGATTTCTATTTTCATACCAAGGTCAGCCAAAAGGCCTGACATATTGGCAATGGTTTCTTCTAAAGGTAAATCTTTACCTAAAATAAAAGTGCTAGCACCGTCTCCAGGTTGTTGCATCAACATGGCTTGTGCATCGTCTTCAAGGCTGGTAACGGCTTCAACTTTAAATTCAGGCCCCTGCTGCACTACTTTTTTCACCGTACAACGGTCTATCGATCGTAAAATACCTTTTTTATCTTTTTCAGAAATACTTTCTGGCAACTCAACCTGAATTTGAAATATTTGGTTGTATCTATCTTCTGGGTCAACAATATTATTTTGTGATAAACGTATATTATCCGTTGGGATATCACGAGAGTTACAATAGACCTTAACGAAGTACGCAGCACACATAGCAGATGACGCTAAGAAATAATCAAAAGGTCCCGGTGCTGAGCCATCACCTTTATAACGAATAGGTTGATCAGCGATGACACTAAAGTCGTCAAACTTGGCTTCAAGTCTAAGGTTGTCGAGAAAGTTAACTTTGATTTCCATTGAATATTTCCACAGTTATTTACGGCCATTTGGCACAACAAGCTTTTATGGCGCTAATTATCGGGTTTTTTGACGCATTAGTCTTGGAAAATTTGTATTAATTTTAGAAATATCTATTGGTGAGAAGTGATTGTTATTTTATTTTTTAGAAATCTATAAACATAAATAAAAAACCCCTGACATCATCTTCTTGGGTACTTTTTAAGATTTAACGATTCGATCGCACGCTAATAAGTCACACTAGCGTCTACAATGAAGTACGCTTTGATAAATAATTGAGTGCTTCTAGTCTTGTAATAAAAACATGTTTAGGTGATATTTTATTGAGTAACTTCAACTTATTAAAATCTTCTTTTACTCGCTCACAAACACTAGAGAGTAAAATGTCGCATCCTTGGCTTTGGTAGCTGACAATAATTTCTTTAATGGCAAGAGCACTGGTAATGCCAACAAAGCGCGCATCAGTTAAATCAATCAATAAGGTTTTATTTTGATCCAAGTCAGAAACGCTTTGCTTTAACCCCCGAGCCACAGCAAAACCAATAGGTCCTGAAATATTAAGTAATAATACACTATCATCCATTACCCTTA
>JBKEHN010000205.1:0-4778 GCA_046710905.1 Colwellia sp. | reverse complement strand
TTTAAAAGATAAGACGCTTCCAAGATGCCGCAGTTCACAGAGTCCTGAACACCGTGTGTTCAGGGCGGAAGTATCATGTTAACCGTAGGCTTCCCGATACGAGCCGGGCTTGCGCAAAAGTTAATAATCAATTTCCTTAGGTAAAACTTATCGGCTCAGGGACACAGTTCACATACAAACACCCCAGAAGACAAATTCATTATAGCGAAAAACATATCATCGAATAAGCTTTTTTTTATAATATTTCACTGAGTGATGAGTAATTATTCATTATGTTTTATTTTTAAGCTTTAACTGGCGCTAAGCTAGAGCAATCTAAAAATAACTTTAGGAATATATTGATAAGGTAAGCGACTAATGCTTAGGCTATTTTTTGCTTGGTATGGGAAATGGCTTGTTCAATAGTTGATTGCAATAATGTGATTTTTTGTTGATTACCTTGTTGTTCAATTTTTAATTGTTGTTGGGTCTTCAATAAATCATTAGCTAAATTTAAGGCGGTCATTAATAACGTTTGCTCAGGACTGCTAATCGCTCTGTTTGCACCAGCTTTAGTTAAACGGTCACTTAATTCTTGCGCCGCAGATAATAAGGCAGTTTCTTGCCCTATGGGACAAGCAATTTTTAGCTTGCGATCAACAATGTTGATTTCTACGGTTCGTTGCGACATTTACACAAAATTCCAAGTATTATTAATAATATAGCCAAAAAAAGCTTTTTTAGGCAATTATTTTTTATAATAGCGATGCTGGGCTCGCTATGCAAGTAAATAGCATAGTTTATGGACATTTTCTGTTATATCAAGTCCATTAAGTTAGTTCACACTCAGGGCTTGCCAGCGATCTGATAACAAATAGAATTTTTTTGTTTATAGTTATTCTATATGAAATAAATTATGTGCGGTTATCGAATCGCTAAAAAACTCCCTAGGTGCTATTTTAAAAGGCTTACAGCCTGTGTTATTGATTTCGACAAGGACGCTGCATGAATGTAGCTTATTAGATAATACAGGAGCAATTATCCTGAGCTTATTCTCCTGAATAACCATTATCTTCAATCAACGTCTTACTTCTAAGCCTTTTAAATCTCGCTGAGTGGGAATAAACTTATTGGAATTAGTATTATTTCCTTTTCTGTCATTTTTGGCAGTGATACCATAGTTATTATAACTTCCAGCAAATATAGAAAGTAAATCATGACTGAATCAAACTCAAATATCGATACCCAAAATAACGCAATGGACTTTGCCTCTTTGCAAGCCATTTTGACTAGCGAAGATGTGAAATGCCATGCCAGTGAAATTCATGGTGTATTAACGGGGTTAGTTTGTGCAGGTTTTGAATTTGAAAATCAAGGATATATAGCCATGCTTCATGATTTATTCAATGAAAGTGATGGCTTTCCAATGGCAGTAAAAAAAGCACTCAAGCAAGTGTATAGTGAATTGTGGACTAGCATACTAGATGACAGCTATAGCTTTACTCTATTACTACCGGATGACGATGACAGTATGGCTGAACGTGGTCATGCATTAAGTGTCTGGGTACAAGGTTTTAACTTAGGTTTTGGCTTAGAACATAAAGATAGCCCGATTGTTTCTGAAGAAGTTAAAGAAGTACTTACAGATTTTAGTGAGATTGCTAATTTATCTGACGAAATGGATGAAGATGAAGATACAGAGCAAGCGTACTTTGAGATTAGTGAGTATGTTCGTATTTCCGCTTTATTGTGCTTTAGTGAACTAGCAACACCACCTAATCGTGAAAGCAACAGTGCAGACAAAAAAATTATTCACTAACCTTACTATTAACTATTAACTATTAACGATTAACGATTAACGATTAACACCTAACCGGTAAGCTTAATCGTTATTGTTAATAGCGTTATAACAACAATAAATAGGCGCGAATAATACTATGACCTCCATACCCTTTAATAAAATATCGTTGAATAATGGGCAGTTAAGTGAACCAGCAATAAGTCTGTTACCCTTAAGTGATTATGACAAACACCGCGCAGCATTAACGGCGAAAATGCCGAATAACAGTATTGCTTTATTTCCAGCGGCTAATGAATTGACTCGCAGCAACGATACTGAATATGCGTTTTGTCAGAATAAGAACTTTTTCTATTTAACGGGTTTTAATGAACCCGATGCATTGTTAGTTTTACTCAAAAGTGAGCAGGGTAGTGTCGAGTCTATTTTATTTTCACTGCCTAAAGACCCTTTACATGAAATCTGGCAAGGTCGCCGTGTTGGTCAACTTAAAGCGGTACAAGATTATGGCGTAGATAAAAGCTTTGCAGTCGCTGAAATTGACAACTTACTGTCTGATTATCTTAATGGTAAAAGCCAAGTCTTCTTTGGTTTTAGTGACCATAGTTTTGCTGCGCAAGTCTTTACTTGGTTAAAGCAAGTAAAAAGTAGTATTCGTCAAGGCGCTAAAGTACCACAGCAACTTAACGATGCTGACCCTATTCTTGCTGAGCTACGTTTAATTAAAACCGATAATGAATTAGCATTGATGCGCCAAGCTAACCATATTTCAGGATTAGCCCATCAGCGCGCTATGCAAAACTGCTTTGTCGGTAAGTTTGAATATCAAGTCGAAGCAGACATTCTGCATGAATTTGCCCGCCATGGTGCCAGACATCCAGCTTATGCAAGTATTGTTGCTGGCGGTGATAATGCTAATATTCTTCACTATACTGCTAATAGCGATGTGTTAAAAGACAATGAATTATTACTTATTGATGCTGGGGCCGAGTTAGCCGGTTATGCCGCTGATATTACCCGTACCTTTCCTGTCAATGGAAAATATACCCAAGCACAAAAAGCTATTTATCAATTAGTGCTTGATGCCAAAAATCTCGCCATTAACGCCATTAAACCAGGTATGTGTTTTGCCAAGCTCAATGTATTAACGAATGCTTTCTTAACACAAGGTTTAGTTGATTTAGGTATATTTCAAGGTGATCTAACCAAACTGATTAGTGATAAAAAAATAAAAGAATACTTTATTCACGGTCTTGGTCATTGGTTAGGTTTAGATGTACATGATGTCGGTGATTATAATATCAATAGCAACAGAGAACAGCTGCGTGCATTTGAACAAGGTATGGTAATGACTATCGAGCCCGGTATTTATATTCCACTTACCGATTTAAGCGTTGACGCAAAGTGGCGCGGTATTGGTATACGTATTGAAGATAACATCGCCGTAACTGAAACTGGTTTTGAAAACTTTAGCGTTAACTCGCCTCAAACGATTGAAGACATTGAAGCGTTAATGAAAGAAACGCAGAAAGTCTAACTTAATCAATACAAGGTTAACTTCACTTGTGTAAACCTAACTGAAGTTAACACTCATAACAATACTAAGATGAACGCTATGGAAAACTTTACGCAAAATAATAAGCAACATTTTGATGTCATTATCTCAGGCGGTGGCTTATCTGGTAGCTTAATGGCGTTAAGCTTGAGTAAGTTAACTAAAAACGATGGTAGCTTATTATCTATTGCTATTGTTGAAGCGCAACCTTTTAATCAAACAAGTCCTGTAACTGACAATGCCTTATTTGATGCCCGTGTTTTGGCTCTATCGCATGGTAGCGCTACATATTTAGCTAAGCAGGGAGTGTGGCCATATCTAAAAGACGATGCTAGTGCCATTACGACTATTGATATTTCTGATCGTGGTCACTTTGGTAAAGCAAGGTTAACAGCCAAACAACACGGTGTTAATGCGTTAGGTTATGTTATTGATATGGCGCTTATTGGTAAGGCGCAATTAAAAGCGTTAAGTCAAAATACAAGTAGCGCTAACAATAGTAAAAAGCAGAGTATTCATTGGTTTAGTCCTGACTCAATAGCTGATATTAGTTGGCTAGGGCAATGCCAAGAGCAATCACAAGTCCAAGTCGAAAACGTAGTAGACAAGGCACAAGTATGTGTGACGCTTAAGTCAGGTAAAGTCTTATCAGCAAAGTTATTACTTGGTTGTGATGGCGTGCAATCACCGGTAAGAAAACTCGCTAATATCGAGGTCACTTGTGATGATTACCAGCAAGTTGCTCTTATTGCTAATGTCACCACCAGCAAAGCCCATCATCATAAAGCCTTTGAACGTTTTACCGAATTTGGACCTATTGCTATGCTACCGTTAAAGTCGCTTAAACAAAGTAATGTTGCGCCAAGTACTTCAGTGAATAGCTCAGCTAATAGTGAATCACGCTGTTCGCTAGTATGGACAATGACACCTGCGCAAGTAGAAGAAATTAACAAGTTAAGTGATGATGCTTTTAAAGAAGCGCTAGAATGCGCATTTGGTAGCTATCTTGGTGCAATTACCCATGTTGGTAAACGTTATGATTACCCGTTAGTGTTACTACAAGCGGAGCGACAAACGTTTCATCGTATGGCTTTGCTAGGTAATGCTTCACACACCATTCACCCTATTGCAGGGCAAGGCTTTAACTTAGGTTTACGTGATGTTTCAGTGATGGCTGACTTAGTTAAAAACGCTTTAGCAGCAAATCAAGATATTGGTGATTTTTCTTTATTGCATGCTTATCAAATCAATAGAGCGAAAGACCAGCAACAGATTATTCAATTAACCGATTCATTGGTGACATTGTTTGCTAATGATTTACCGCCGTTGGTGATAGGTCGAAATATTGGCTTACAGGCAGTTAATGTTTTTGCTTCGTTTAAAAATGCTTTAGTTAAAAAGACTATGGGCTATTAGGTCTGGTTATTAGGTATAGGGTTATACGCT
>JBKEHN010000204.1:0-4790 GCA_046710905.1 Colwellia sp. | reverse complement strand
TTATTGTTCATTTGTTAACTAAAGTACTCATTAATCGTTGACATCATGGTTAGTCTGGCTAGACTACGCGTTAAGTTAACTAGATGCAATTGGGTTTTATGTCAGATTTAAGTAGTACCGCAGCCAAACAGTCACAGGCACAATCGTTAAACTCTATCCTTCGCCACAATTGGAATTTGCAAGAAGTCAATGCACTATTTGCTATGCCTTTTAGTGATCTAATGTTCAAAGCACAGACAATCCATAGAGAAAACTTTAATCCTAATGAAGTACAAGTCAGTACCTTATTATCGATTAAAACGGGTGCTTGTCCAGAAGATTGTAAATACTGTTCACAAAGTGCACGTAATAAAACTGACTTAGAAAAAGAAAGTTTATTAGCTGTTGAAAAAGTACTTGAAGCCGCACAAAGAGCTAAAGAAATGGGTTCAACCCGTTTTTGTATGGGTGCTGCTTGGCGTAACCCTAAAGAACGCGATATGCCTTATGTTCTTGATATGGTAAAAAGTGTTAAAGCACTTGGCATGGAAACATGCATGACCTTAGGTATGTTATCGGAAGAACAAGCCGACAGGTTAAATGGTGCTGGTTTAGATTATTACAACCATAACCTAGATACATCTCCTGAGCATTATAATCAAATAATCACCACTCGTACCTTTCAAGATAGACTTGATACCTTGACCAATGTTCGCAGCTCTGGCATGAAAGTTTGTAGTGGTGGTATCGTAGGTTTAGGTGAAAAAGCGGTTGATCGGGCATCATTATTAATACAACTTGCTAATTTAAGCCCACAACCTGAAAGTGTGCCAATTAATATGTTAGTTAAAGTTGAAGGTACACCTTTAGCTAATATTGATGATTTAGAGAGTTTTGACTTTATCCGCTGTATTGCCGTAGCTCGAATTATGATGCCACATAGTCATGTGAGATTATCAGCAGGTCGTACTGCGATGAACGAGCAGATGCAAGCTATGTGTTTCCTTGCAGGCGCGAACTCAATATTCTATGGTTGTAAATTACTTACTGCTGAAAATCCCGAAACAAATCAAGATATTGCTTTGTTTGAAAAGCTTGGGATAAATACTGAAACGGTAGTTGACGATACTGAACGCTCAGACAATATGGTTAAAGCAGCCATTGTTGATCAACAACACAGTGACTTGTTTTACAACGCATCAGCATAGATTATTATAAATTTAGACTAGTTTTTAGCGACTCAAATGACTAGAAACTAGTACTTAAATATTAAGGTAGTACTTCATTTATGAGCTTTGATTTTATTCGACATGATGTCAAAGAACAAAAAGCTAATTACCGATACCGTCAGTTGGTTTGTAATAGTACAACAAGCCAAGGTAAAGAAATTGTTTTCAATGGTAAGTCCTACCTGAATTTTTCTTCGAATGACTATTTAGGTTTAAATAATCATCTCGAAATTAATAAAGCGTTACAAGAAGGCGCTGATAAGTTTGGTGTTTGTGCCAGTAGCTCTAGTTTGGTCACTGGTTATCATTATGCTCACCAAGCATTAGAAGAAGATATTTGTCAGTGGCTGAACAAAGCTAAATGCTTACTTTTTTCTAGTGGCTTTGCGGCTAACCTCGCACTATTTCAAGCCCTAGGTAAAAATGAAGAAAGTCATTTTTACCTAGATAAATTGAGTCACGCATCAATGATTGATGGTGCTTATCATAGTAAAGCAAAAGTTAAACGCTTTAATCATAATAATATTGACCACTTAACAAAATTACTGAATAGTACAACTAACTTTCCAAATAAACTGATAGCCTCTGAAGGTATCTTTAGTATGGATGGTTGCCAAGCTAAAGTAGTAGAGCTGGCGCAAGTGGCAAAATCTCAGCAAGCCTGGCTTTATTTAGATGATGCACACTGTATTGGTGTTATTGGTAATCAAGGACAGGGTAGTAATTACTTTGCAGACATAGATATTACCATGGCGACAATGGGTAAAGCGATTGGTACCAGTGGTGCATTTTTAACATGTGATGAAGACCTTCATGAATATTTGGTCAACTTTTCTCGTCATTACATTTACTCTACCGCAATATCTCCTGCAATCGCTTGGGCGACTAGAAAAAGTATAAGTATTATTCAAAAAGAACATTGGCGCCGAGAAAAAATAAGTGAATTAAGCGCATTGTTTAGTGAGTTACTCAGCCCTGAAATTGAGTTAGTTGTCACGCAATCTTCAATTCATGCGATAATAATAGGCGATGAGAAAAAAGCACTTAGCATAAGTGAATATCTTAAAAAACAAGGTATTTGGTTAACAGCAATAAGACCGCCAACGGTTGCAATTAATAGCTCTAGGTTACGCGTTACTATTTGCGCGAACCATAATGCTAAAGATATTAGATATTTAGCGGAATGTATCAATAAGGCTATAGCTTAATGCTTCGAACAGAACAAGAAAATACAAACAGAGTAAATATTGCTAAAAGTTTTGGTTCGGCCACGACTTCTTATGATGTATCCGCAAGATTACAACGTTTTTCTGGTAAACATTTAATGCCTTGGTTACCCAACCGTAACGATCTTACCGTGTTAGATTTAGGCTCAGGTACAGGTTTTTTTACCGATTTATTAGCGGGTACTTATAGCCAAGTTATTGGTTTAGATATTTCACATGAGATGCTTCACTTTGCCAAAGAACACCGTAATGACAAAATATTATGGCTAGAAGCCGATGCCCATAAAATACCACTGCAAGATAATAGTATTGACTTTATTTATTCTAATTTGGTCATTCAATGGTTTGAGCCACTCGATGTTGCAATCCATGAAATATTAAGGGTTTTAAAGCCTGGTGGATTACTTATGTTTACCACGTTAGTCGATGGGACATTGCACGAGTTGAAGTCATCTTGGAAACAAGTAGATGATGATCAACATGTGATTGACTTTAAAACAGTGACTGAACTCAATACATTATTCAATAATGATAAGGGTAAGTTGGTCGAACAAAAGTGTCAAGATATTGTGTTAGAATATCAAAATGTCATTCATTTAGCGCGTGAGTTAAAAGGCTTGGGTGCTAATCATTTGGCACAGAAAAAGAATAGAGGCCTGTCAGGAAAAGATAAGTGGTTTAAGATGACAGAGTATTACCAAGATTTTTTAGAGCCCAATGGTATTTATCCTGCAACTTATCGTTTGTTTTCCGGGTTAGTAGTTAAGTTAAATAGTTAATCAATAAACATAAGTAAAATACATCCCTCGCTATTTTTATTAGCCTTAGTTTGCCGGCTGTAATACTAAGGATTTTATATCCACATTGTGATATTAAAAAGTAGTATCCCAAATAGTATTTTAAAATATTTTACTTAATATCCCTCTAACGAAGAAATAAATATGAATAATTTTTTTATCACTGCCACAGATACCGATGCAGGTAAAACGTTTGTCAGTTGTGCCTTAATTAAAGCGTTAACTCAGTACAACAATACTTCAAAAAATAAGAAGTTAAAAGTTGCAGCGTTTAAACCTATTTCTGCGGGCTGCGACTTAGTCGATGGACAGCTTATTAATGAAGATGCAAAACTACTCAGTGAATTTGCTAACTGTGCTCAAAGTATTACTGATATCAATCCAATTGCCTTTGAAGATCCAATTGCACCTCACATTGCTGCTAAAAAATTAAAGCAACAGATCACGGTTGGAGAAATAAATAATCATTACCAACAAGTGAAATTACTTAACGCGGATATTACTTTAGTAGAAGGTGCTGGTGGATGGCGATTACCATTAGGTCCTGTAACTATTGAATCAAGCTTAACTGCTAGCATCGATAACAAAAAATCGACTTATCAATTTCTATCCGACTTTGTTAAAGGTAAGGATCTCGACGTTATTTTAATTGTAAATATGAAGTTAGGTTGTTTGAATCATGCGTTGTTAACGTATGAAACAATTAAAGCTGATGGTGTAAAGTGTATTGCTTGGATTGCTAATTGTGCATCGAGCCATGCTATGAATAACCTGTCTGAAAATATTGCTGAACTAGAGCAACTTTTACCTATGCCTAAAATTGCACAATTTGATTTTATTACAGACATCGATGATAAGGGTAATGATATTTCTTTTTATGAAAAAATTAATTCAGCGTCAAAAAAAATTAATCTATCTGAGCTGATATAAAAATAATACTAAAATTTAACGTACAGATAAAATACAAATTAAAACACCTACCTGAATTTTTATAATACTTTTATAAAATCAAACTACTTTTCTAATTCCGCAAAGCAAGCGCTCGCAATAAATCCTGAGCGGGTTTTGTAATCTGAAGATTTACTCACCTTGTCATCAATTTGCGCAATAAGTAACTCGGGTAAAGTCACATTTATTTTATGACTCTTACCTAAGTAGGGCGTAATATCAATGCTTACTATGGCCCAGAAAGCTTGAGAAAAAGTATGTGGATTTTCTAATATATAATTTTTTCGATGACTATCAAGTCCCTTTGAATTAGGAACTTTTTCACCATATTCTGCCAAAATTGTAAGATGCGATTTAATGGTCTTAGTGATTTCTTCTATACCAAGATCAATCGTTTTCTCACTAATTGCACAGCCAGGAAGATCAGGTACGTACACTTGATAGTCACTGGTTTTTTCGCTTTGAGTAAACACTACAGCGTATTTCATTTTTAACTCCTCACATCACTAAAAACCTATTTAACTATAATAACTCCGATAACTCGAAATAACAATACAGATATAACTCTAGCAACTCCTTTTGATTTTTAAGTGTAACCCCAGAAACCCCGT
>JBKEHN010000203.1:0-4813 GCA_046710905.1 Colwellia sp. | reverse complement strand
TTGATTATAGTGCCGTTACAAGGATAGTAAACCTCCCATCTGCAACTGCTACGTCAACAATGGTGTTACTGACTGGTGTTGGTACAACTAATGTAAAGTCGTCATTATCGTCGCTTCCACAGGCTTGCAAAAAAAGTATATATATTATCGAATATTAATTTAATTTGTTTCATACATTTATCCTCATTGATCTATCAGTTGTCTTACGGGCATATAAGATTATTTTTAAGCTTGTTCTACCCAGTTGTTAACGCGTAGACCTTCGACACGCTTAAATTCACGACCGTTATTTGTTACAACGATCAATCCTGTACTTCTCGCATGACCAGCAATCATCATATCGTAAGAGCCTATTTTATTACCTTGAAGTTCCAGCTCAGATTTGATTTGCCCGAATTGGGTTGCCGCTAATTCATCAAAAGGCAGTATTTCTAGCCTTGCCGCAAACCCCTCAAGAATTTGCAGGTTTTTTTCTTTTTGGTCTGATTTTTCAGCACCGCAAATTAACTCCCCCCAAGTAATAGAAGAAATACAAATATGACCGATATTAGCGTTAAAAAGTCGTTTCATGTGCGCGGGTTTACGCTTAATTGTAAAAATACATGTATCTGTATCTAGCATGTATTTTAACATTAAAATTCCTCTCTCATTTGCGCGTCAGGCTGTTCGCGTGATTCCATAAAGTCATTTGAAACGTCATTACCATCAAACCATTCATCCCAACCTGTACCGGCAGGGCTAATGATTCGAATATTACCAAGAGCAACCACATCAACGTCTTTTATGTTTTCAGGCATTTCTACTGCTTTAGGCAAGCGTACAGCTTGAGATTTATTACTTTTAAAAACTCTTGTTTGAACCATGTTTATCTCGATTTAACCAGGTGAATATACATTATGTATATCCATAATACATGACTTGTTGTATATGTAAAGTGTATATTCAATATTTATGCAATAGAAAACTAAGACAGGCATCATTATTACTACGCTGCGCATAACCTTAAAAAGCAGTTAACTTATCATCGATAAGGGACAGTTGTGTCCAAGACCCCGTTAAATTCCTATTATTCCCACCAAATAAGCTGAAGCTAACCTTTAGCCTCCATATATCACTCAACCCAAACCATTTGCATACTGAAAATCGATATTGCATTTATGTGTTAGACTCAAAATTTTATTATGGGTGGCTTGATAAACTGTCCCTATTATTCCCACCAAATAGGCTGAAGCTAACCTTTAGCCTCCATATATCACTCAACCCAAACCATTTGCATACTGAAAATCGATATTGCATTTATGGGTTAGACTCA
Source organism: Colwellia sp. (assembly GCA_046710905.1). Classification (GTDB taxonomy): domain Bacteria; phylum Pseudomonadota; class Gammaproteobacteria; order Enterobacterales; family Alteromonadaceae; genus Colwellia. Next base: position 3,501 of record JBKEHN010000203.1, on the reverse strand, counting down.
AAATTTTATTATGGGTGGGCGCTAGTAGTTTATCGAATATATTGGTGATTGATTATATTCGATAGGTTATTTATATTACTTATACTCAAATATGAGGCATCATGTGTTTGTTTTATGGTGAAAATAAAGTATGTTGATGTGATAAAGCATGCAATCTAAATAGCTCACAATATTGTTGAGTTTCTCTAAGTGAAAATTATTAGGCGTATCCAATTTATGAATAGATTTTCGGTTAAGTGGCAAATTTCATTACTTAGTATATTTTTTATTGTCGTTTCACTTTTCACTACGTTCTCGATGGTGCAGACATTAGATCAACAGCGCCTAGATAGTCGCGTCGTCAATACTGCTGGTCGACAGAGAATGTTAATTCAGAAATTTACTAAAGAGGTTTTTTTACAGCGATTAATGCCATCAAACACTGAAAAACCCTATGAGAAAACGGGAGAGCTATTCACCTTATCACTTAACGCACTTATCAACGGCGGTGAAACCTTTGCTGATTTAGGGATGACGAAGCCGATCACACTCCCAGCGACTAAAGATACCGCGGCCCTTGCTGGGCTAGCAGACGTTAAAAAGCTCTGGCGTGTTGAGCGTAAGGCTTTACTATCGATGCTAACGAAAACCGACATATCGGATACAGAGTTGGTTACCCTCGACACAAAAAGTAATCAATTAGTGGACGCGATGAACAAAGTTGTCGGCATGGTGGCACAAGTATCACAAGAGAATGTAGAGAGCTTAATCAATTTGGCCAAGCTATTATTATTGTTAACTATAATTGTAGGCGTCGCATTGAGTTACTTTATTGTTATATCCGTCACTAGACCACTTATTAAACTTGGCTTACTTTCAAAAGAGTTTTGTAACGGAAAATTAGACCAAGTTGTTCCCGAATATCTGCAGCAAGGTAACAATGAGATCAGTACCTTGGCTCGGGGCTTTGAATCTATGCGCGAAGTGCTAGAGAACTTATTACGCTCCGTGCAATCGAGCAGTCTTGAGATAAAAAATACCGCTCAAGAAGTCTCGTATATATCCAAAACAATTATTGAGGGTTCTGAACAACAGGACGCTAAGAGTCAAGAAGTTAAAACGTCAGTTGATTCACTGTTAGAGATAGCGCACATAGTGAAGCAAGAAGTTGCGCAAGCGTCTGATTATGTTAAGCGTAGCGAAATAAAAGCAAGTGATGGCATTACTGTTGCGCATAGTAATATTGTTGAGCTTGATAAAACTGTCGATAGTGTTAATGGTGCCTCTGAGATGATGCAGCACCTAAGCGAGTCCACAGGTAAAATGCATGCAATCGTTGATTCTATTCAAAATATAGCGGGACAAACAAATTTACTCGCACTAAATGCTGCCATTGAGGCCGCACGGGCTGGTGAGCAAGGTCGTGGTTTTGCCGTTGTTGCAGATGAGGTTCGGACTCTGGCTTCACGTACAGCTGTCTCAACTGACGAAATTAGCTCTTTGATTGAAGACTTCAGTACTAAAGTCTCTAATTCCGTTGATTCTATGTCTGAATTGGTATTGCAGGTCAATACGATTCAAGGGCAATCACAAGTGACTATCGAAAGCTTTGAAGAGATGAATCTTGAGGTCGCGAATACAGCGAGAAGTAACGAACAAATACTCGATTATAACGCTCAACAAACGCATCAAGTTGAACAGTTATCCGTTCAGTTTCAAGACCTTTTTAAAGAATTAAAAAATAATGCAAACAAAGCTGATTCGACCTCACTTGTTGCAGAAAGCCTGTATGAAAATGCTGAGTATTTACGTGAAAATGTTAGCCATTTCAAGGTAAGGAGTGGCATTAGTTCTCATAGTGTTTCAGAGCTACGTAAACAACCACGGGTAAAAAGTACAATCAGCGCAACACTTCGCCTACAATCTGGTCATCAAATAAATGCATTAATTGATAACTTGAGCACTGGGGGATGCAGACTTATTTCCAAAGAAGAGATTGGCCAAGAAAGTGTTAGCATTACCATAAGAATTCCATCATCAGATACTCCTAAATTTGAAAATCAGGCACCTTTAACGCTAAACGCTGATATTCTTCGTCTTGAAAAATGTTCTCTTATCGACGCCGGTAATGAAAAACGCTGCTATTTTGGACTGAAATTTACTGATATGCAGCGAACAGATAAAGGGCAATTAGACTCGGCGATAGCTTTTTTTACGGATATAAAACAGAGTGAGGCTTAGCCACTAGTAAAAAAGCTTATTAGACCTGCGGGGGCAGGTTCTGAGGTATCACCTCGAATAGTTTAACTAAATCAATAATATATTATAGTTGTAGCTGACAAAAAGAAAACTAAGACAGGCATAAAAGAAAACTAAAGAAAACTAAGACAGGCATCATTATTTTTCATAACCCATAAAATCAATATAAAATATATTCATCTGATTATTTACAGAATACAAAAAGAAACAGGGCTAATTTTTTAATAAAAATAGGGATATAAATAATATTATGCTACTTTTATTAAATTGAATTCGTGGGCAGGCTTTAGCATAAGCTAATACAGAAAAAAGTGAAGTATACATTGCCTAGGGCTAGGCAAGTAACTTATTACAGGCCGAAAGCGTCGTTCGTCTGTTCAGCGCTTGATGTTGGCAAAATTCATCGAGTACATCGGCATGACCAACCGCACCATGAAAACTTTTGGTGAATTTTGTCGTTAATATCAGCCAATTTTTAGGGCTTATATTTAATCTAGTCAGTATCTGGGGTTGTTTTTCTTCTATGTAACCGCTCTTATCCGCTCGAATACAGCGACCAGTTACCTCGATAAGTTCAATATACTCATTGAGTTCAAAGGTAAGTCCTTTGGTTTTATTTTTATGCTCGTTACCCACAAAGGTTAATAAGTTTGACGGTTGTTTACCTTGTATCGCCGCTTTAATGCGTCTTTGAATACTGGTATAGGTCGATGTTTCGGGAGTCACTGCCATTTTAGCCCTTACTGGGTTTAAATCTACATACGCCATACAAGCTATAATCGCAGCATCATCGAGTAAGGCTTGCGATTTAAACCTGCTTTCCCAAAAGCAGCCAGTGCAATTATCTTCACTATTCGCTTTGCGTGCTATACCTTCGTTAAGTATACGCATAAACCAACTGATATCAGTTAATCGCTGACGATACACGTTAGCTGTTTGCTCAACCATAGCTTGCAGTGGCTCGATAAGTTCATCACCACGTGCATATTGTTGTGTTAACAGTGTGCCCTTAAATAGCTGATGCCAACGATGAATAACATCTAAGGTTGACCATGATTTAGCCTGTTGCTCATCAACATAAAGTACTAAATGACTGTGGTTACTCATCACCGCATAAGCACATACATCAATAGCAAAGACTTTACTTAAAAACAATAACTTATCCTCAACCCAAGCGCGACGGTGTTCAAAACTTCGCCCTGTAGCATTATCTTCACCACATAAAAAAGCCCTACGAACACAGCGAGAAATGCAGTGATAATA
>JBKEHN010000202.1:0-4817 GCA_046710905.1 Colwellia sp. | reverse complement strand
TAAAGTGATTCAAAACCATCGGGTAATGTTTGTTGTTGATAAACAGTTGGGGATTGGTATTTAAAGATAATTCATTCAGCTTATCTATGACTGTGTTTGCCAATATAGAGCAAACAAAAAAGATCATTCAAAAAATAATATATTTTGCAAAATTCATTTAACATTTGCGCTCAAATGGTCTATAAAAAATATTTAATATAATTAATTTGATAATTATTCACCTTCCTTCATCACCTAGTACAGATGACTAAAATGAAGATGAATAGTTATTGTTATCTTTTATTTAGTGCAGCTTTTCAACATACATATAAAATGCGGGTAAACCGCTAGCTAAACCACTGGCGTCGCTTTGATTATCAAACCAAGCCCTAACATCCAAATCACCTGCTGATAATGTTGTTTCAAAAGTAACTGACGTAGCACCTTCAACAATGGCTAACGTAGTCACTTCGCCATTAAGCTTTATATGGGCAAAAGCTTTACCAATCACTTTATTAGCCGGAATATCATGCAAATAAAGCGTCATGGTATAATTGCCCGTTTCGGCTACTTTTAATGCCCAAGGTGAGACCATAAATTTATCTTCATTGCCAACCCAGCCATGACCTTTACCCCATTTGTCATCACCAAAACCTGGCCACCACGGAACTTGACCTGTATTAGGCGATAACCAATCCATACCGGTTAATCGTGAAGGATTCTCGTGTTTAGAGCCAACAATTGGACGAGTAGTTGGCGTACCTTTACCTGTTGCATGCACCCACCATTTGTCATAGGCATGTGCCATTTCTGCAACACGTTGTGGATGTTGGTTACTAATATCATTTTGCTGTCCAGGATCATTACTTAAATCAAATAATTCAACACCACCTTTTTCCTCAGCATGAACATATCGCCAATGACCGTGCATAACAACATACGGACGTTGTGGGTCAGGGTTTAATACTCGCTGATTAGTTACTACCAGAGTTCTGTCAGGTAAAACTGTGCCGTGTTTTAATGTAGGAACCAGAGAAATACCATCGGTGTCGATGTTTTGGTCATCAATACCGACTAAGTCTAGTAAAGTAGGTAACACGTCAATATGAGCAGTTAAGTCGCTAAACTCATCAGGTTGACCTAAATTGCCATTTGGCCAACGAATGAAAAATGGTACGCGATGACCACCTTCGTAGGTAGAAGCTTTGCCCGCACGCATATTGCTATTTAATGTAGTTATTTTTTTACCTATTTTAGTTTCAATCGCTAACTTAACTTCATCGGTAAGCCTGCTAAGCGGTTCACCATTACTTTTTGCTGCCATTGATGAACCGTTATCGGTCATAAAAATGAAGATTGTATCGTCTTCAATTTTGTCATCACGCATCGCTTGACGAAGGCGCGCAATGTTGTCATCAATATTTGTGACCATCCCGTAAAACTTAGATAAATCATCACCTAACCCAAGCTTTTTATACGGTTCTATATATTTCTTTGGTGCTCGCCATGGTGTATGTGGAGCATTAGTCGATAAATATAAGAAAAATGGTTTATCTGTTTTGGCCTGTATTTTGATGTAATCTATTGCTTCATCAAACCAAACATCGGTAGCAAAACCGTTATATTTTTTTTCTTTACCGTTAAGGTAATAAGTATCATCAAACTGGTCATTCTCCCAATAATCAGGGGCTTGACCCACACCGCCACCACCATGAATTAGCACATGTTCAAAACCTTGGTCTTGAGGGCGAAAGGGATAATTCTCGCCTAAATGCCATTTACCTATTATCGCGGTTTTATAACCATTATCTTTTAATATTTCAGGTAAAATATAATGCTGGTCGTTAAGCATATGACGTCCCATTACGGTATGCCAAACCCCTGCACGTAATGAATATTTACCACTCATCAATGCCGCACGCGTAGGTGAACAGGTTGGATCAACATGAAAGTTGCTAAAGCGCTGACTTTCATTTGCTAACAGTTCAATTGAAGGCGTTTGCACAATAGGATTATTATTCATACCAAAATCGCCATAGCCTTGATCGTCAGTCATCACTAAAATGATATTGGGTTGCTTAGCTATAGTAGTTTGTTTGGTTGGCTTTTTATCAATTTGCTCTGTCACTTCTGAGGATGAGTTCTTTTCACATCCTACGATACTTATCAAACCCACCAATAAGATACTGAGGGCTTTAATTTTATTAGAATAGCTGCTTAACTTCATAAATATTCCTGTTATTAATTTTTGTGATGAATCTTTTTCAATTAACATTTTTATCTAAATCGGGAAATAGATTAATGTATTTGGCTTTCTTTAATTAATATAAGTATTGAGCGTTTTATTACCCCGGTACTCTTTTATTAATAATGCATTTTTTGTTACATAAACGATTAACTACATACGCATATACCGGTTCTGTAATTCAGTTACTAATTTCTTGAGGGTCGTTTTCTAAATAAAATAACTCTTCATAGTTTGGCTGTTCACCATTAATAGAGGCAACACTCATATCGGTATACAGTTGATCTTTTTTCTTATCAAAATAACGTACGTATTTGTATTGATGAGTACGCACAGCTTCCATTCGAGGGTATTTTTGAATAGTCATCATATTTTCTAAGAAAATTTCCTGTCGCCATTGTGGCTTATTACCCTTAATCAACCGTTTTTGACTTTTACCTTACATCTCTGCTGACACAAGGGTGTTAATTAACTATAGCAAGGTGAGTGCAATATCAAATAAAGCAACAAGCTCATTAGATTGATCTGCTTTATTTTCCATTATCGGATCGTACACCACCAGTGTAATGCGCACTGATGGGTCATAAAGATGTACTTTCCGCCTAGACTAAATTCACCATACATTAAGTCGTGATTTGAAGTGAAAAAATAATGCTATTATCGGTAATACCTTGCTTTTCTAGATTATTAACTAGCTTACCTAATAACTTATCGATAACAGAAATGGTTTCATCTCTCTGATTTTTTGCTCTTTCAAGGTGTCTGGTGTTTTAACGTAGTTATAACTTTTAATATACTCTCCGTTATACACGGCTAACGACAATTTTGGCGTTTTGATGTCTTTATAGGCAAGCAAGTTTCAGGTACAGTTACTTCACTTAACTTGTCTCGATAGACCGCTTTGTAAAGATCCAGATCACTTTGCTGCATTGACTCATTCCCTAATGCATGAGGTACATTAAAATTAATCATTAAGACAAACGGTTCATCCTCAGAGCGACTATAAAGAAAGCGATAGCTGGCTTTAAACGCTTCATTGGGCCTATGAAGTTTTCTAGCCCCTCTTCAAGGATATCAATTTATGTATCTGCATTGGAGGTTTTAATGATGGTATGACCTTCGAAGCGAGTTATCCCTTGTTGCATATCGTCTGCCAAAATTGCAATAAGATTAGGCTTTATACTTTGGCTGGGGTTTTGACTTGATTTGATCTTATTCGTTGGCAAACCACAAGCCTGCCAACTTGTGAGCATAATACTCATGTTCAAGATAATAAGATTAAAACACCTCATTGTACCAACAAATATTTATCTAAATTACAATAGATTTTATTCATCATATTTCACTATATTTACCTTTAGTTAGAATGATTTAAGCTTTAATAATTAGCTTATTTTATTATATATTAACTCAAACGTTAAGATGTTTATCTATATATAGAATACTAAGAATAACTTGAGTTATTTACCAAGTCAATAGTATATAAAGCAAAATAAAATTAAATAACTAACGACACAAGCTGTATTATTAAACATAAAGAACCAATAAAAAACCAAAGCCACGTAGATTTCTAGCCAAATAACTGTAAATTTACTTATAAAATACACAATGAAAATACTTAGTAATAATAAGGAATATGGGTTTGAGTAATAAAACCTATCTATTTAAGACAGTCTATTAATCGAATGATTGAACATATTAACGATCTTCCTAGAGGCGAAAATATTATGGCAAACGATATTGAGCTGACGAAATTATTAAATATAAGTCGTACAACGGTAAGGGCTTATGTTGAACGTCTTTGTGAAACTGGATTGATCAAAAGGGATGGACCCAATAAAGTCGTACTTGGTAAAACATCTGCAGATGATTTTTACGATATAAAAGATAAAAATTCGACAAAAGATGTTCAGATAGAAAAGTATTTCCTTGAACTTATTAATACCGGTCAGTTATTACCCGGCGATCGTTTTTCAGAGTTAAGTCTGGCCAAGAATTCCGACTGTACTGCCATCACGGTACGAGAGTTTTTAATCAAATTTTCAAACAACGGCTTAATAGAAAAAATACCTCGTGGCCGATGGCGAATGGTTAAGTTTGATGAAGAATTTGCACATGAATTAGTGTCTTTTAGACAAATGGTCGAAATGCGCGCTATTACAGAGTTGTTAAAAATGCCTAAAGACAATCCTATATGGCAAGAACTTGAAGACATATTAGCTCAACATCAAGCCGTTAGTGCTGATATGGAAAATCGCTATTTAGAATTTCCCGATTTAGACCAAGCGCTGCATTATGCTATTAAAAAGAGCTCAAACAATCGCTTTACTAGACAATTTTACGATATTATTTCTTTCGTCTGTCACTATCATTACCAATGGGATAAAACAGGAGAACTTGAACGTTTACTTCAGCGATAAATGAACATATAGATAGATTAAATAATCTTGTCACTCATAATACAGCAGGGACAATTATGAGTATGGAAAGACATTTACAATCCGCTGAAACGACTTTATTACGCTGTGTGCATGGTTTAGGAAAATAAGTCATTAATTTAGAATTTTTTCAAAATAGATATTTTGAAAACATT
>JBKEHN010000201.1:0-4840 GCA_046710905.1 Colwellia sp. | reverse complement strand
TTAATCCAGCACTTAACGCACCAAATAAAGCAATTGGATATTGCAATAAATTAGGGATCATAATAGCGAATTTATCTCCCTTTACTAAGCCTAAGTCTTGTTGTAAATACGCAGCGAAGTCTGTGGCTTGTTGGGCAAAATCTCGATAACTGATACTCACCCCCATATTAATGAAGGCAGTATTATCTTGATATTGTTTAGTATATTTTAAAAATAAATCTACCAATGAATTATATTTATCAGGGTCAATTTCATAAGCAACGCCTGGCGGATAACTTTTCTGATGCCAAATTTTTTCCACAATACTTTCCTTTTATAAAATAAGTTGAATCATTAAAAAACTATCTTTTATAGTACTTCGAATAAACCAACAGCACCTTGGCCGCCGCCGATGCTATTGCCATTAGACCCGATGAATATTGGCGATCGATGTTCATAGCCGCAACGCTAACTGGTAAGCCTGCTGCAATGGCTGCTTGACGAGCAAAATTCATACCTTGAGATCCTTGCTGCAAGGCAACACCAAAAATACAATCGTCCATTTCACTTGGCTCAATACCAGCGCGTTCAACCGCCGACTTTATTGCTACTGTCGCTAGCGATGGTGCGGTTAAATCATTAAATGCGCCACGATAAGTCTTACCGATTGAAGTACGTGCTGCTGATACGATTACCGCTTCTGTCATGATATTCCCTTATTTTTAATTATTAGTCTGGGCTATGTATTAATAGCTACTTTGTTATTACTGCGGTGATTTCATAAAAGCCATTGCTTTCATGACAAATTTTTCGCCCTGTTTAGCACCTGACTCTAATGCAGCTTGACCGTCTTGATTGGTCAAATCATGCCAAAGTTCACGTACTTTTTCGGGTGTTTGAGTAGCTGGGGCAATAAAACAGCCCTCTGTTTCAAAGATACCGGCACTCGAAAATCCACCAGCGCCGGCACATAAAATAAAACGATTAGGTGCATCATCATCACATAACGTTAGCATGCCTGCAGTTACCGCTTCTGGAGCGAATGCTTTTACTATTTCCTCAGGCATTAAGTCTTCTGTCATCCGAGTTCCCGCCGTTGGTGCAAGGGCGTTAATACGAATATCATTTTTAGCGCCTTCGATCACTAACGTATTCATTAAACCTAATACCGCCATTTTAGCCGCACCATAATTTGATTGACCAAAATTACCGTACATACCGCTTGCAGAAGTAGTCATGACAATACGGCCATAGTTTTGTTCGCGCATAATGTCCCAAACGGCTTTAGTACAATTAACTGAACCCATCACATGAACATCCATCACCAATTTAAAATCATCTAAGTCCATTTTAGAAAAAGACTTATCACGTAATATGCCGGCGTTATTGATTAAAATGTCAATACGGCCCCATTGAGCTATTGTTTGTTGAACCATGTCTTGCACTTCGTCAAAGTTAGCAACATTAGCACCATGACTTATCGCTTCACCGCCAGCTTGTTCAATTAAACGCACTACGTCTTGTGAGGCAACAGAAGAGCCACCACTACCATCTCTAGCGCCACCTAAGTCGTTTACCACTACTTTAGCGCCACGCGCAGCAAGTGCTAATGCGTGAGAGCGACCTAAACCATTACCTGCGCCAGTAACAATAGCGACTTTACCTGCAAAACTGATTGTCATTTTTATTCCTCAAATTTTATTTTTTATTCACTTATTTAACCATTTGTACGGAGATCCACTGCGCAACGAGTGCGGGGGTATCACCCTCTTCAATTTCAATAGTTATTTCGGTGTTGATACGATATTGACCTGGTTTTTTCTCTTCAATTGCTAGGGTTTTTGCATGGGCTCGAATACGACTATTGACTTTTACTGGCTGTAAAAATCGTACTTTATCAAAACCAGCATTGAGCCCCATATAAAAACCATCAATAATCAGACTGTAGCTTTTAGCAAAATGAGACAACATAGATAACGATAAAAAACCATGAGCAATGGTTGAACCAAAAGGTGTTGTTTTAGCTTTTTTTTCATCAACATGTATAAACTGATGATCAAGGGTACAATCGGCAAATTGATTAATCTGTTGTTGCGTGACTTCATGCCAATCAGTTGGTGCTGCTTGGTGATTAATGTAGTTTGCTATTTCATCTTTTCTAATAATTATTGACATAACATTCCTTATTCAATTTATTGGTGTTGTAACAAACGTTATCTTTCGAAGCCAGGTCTAAAACCAATCGCCTTGCATATCGTAACTGCTGCTATCAATATTTATCAGTAAGTTCGACCATAAGGTAATTTGTGGTAGTTCAAAGCGATAAAAATACTGTAATGCCTGTAACTTACCTTTATAGAAATATTCATCTACTTGATGTGGTTGTTTTGCCAGTGCTTGAGTTGCGACTATACCTTGCTTTAACCACAACCAAGCAATAGTGACATGGCCAAAGAGTTCTAAATATTTCACTGAATTTGCCAAAGCTAAATCAATATTTTTAGTCGACATGGCGGTTAGTACCGCATTAGTTGTTAGTTTTAAGGTGTCGAGTGCTGCCATTAACAACTGAACATATTCAGTTAAATTATTATGCTGTTTAGCTAATGTAATAGTTTTGCTAATTTCATCTATCGTTGCTAGATAGCCGCGCATTTTATTCATCGGTACTTTACGGGTAACTAAGTCCAACGACTGCATACATGTTGTGCCTTCATGGATAGCGTTTAAGCGGTTATCACGATAAAACATCTCAACCGGGTGTTCATTAATATAACCATGGCCGCCAAGTACTTGGATCGCTATTTCATTTGCTTTGAGACCATATTCAGAAGGCCAAGTTTTAATGATCGGGGTTAAAAAATCTAACAAAATATGGGCATATTCACGCGCTTGTACTGTTGGTGCAGTACGCTCATCATCACTCAACTGCGTGCCGTATAACACCAATGAAAGCGCACCTTCTGCATAGGATTTTTGTGCTAATAACATGCGCTTTATATCTGCATGGTCAATAATGTTGACTATAGGAGAAAGCGGATCTTTATTAGAAGGCAATCGACCCTGCGGACGGTTTTTCGCATAATCAACAGAGTATTGATAACCGGCAACGGCAAGAACAGCGCCACTGGTGCCAACCATAATGCGTGCTTCATTCATCATATGAAACATGTACTTTAGCCCTTGGTTTTCTTCACCCACTAAATAACCAATTGAACCGTTTTTCTCACCAAAACTTAAGGCGGTTGAGGTTTGCGCGCGTCCACCCATTTTATGAAATAAACCTGCCAAAGCCACTTCATTATCTTCGCCAATAGAACCATTTTCATTCAATAAAAATTTAGGTACAACAAACAATGAAATACCTTTTATCCCTTTTGGCGCACCTTGTAGGCGAGCAAGTACTAAGTGCACAATATTTTCACTCAAATCATGATCGCCCCCTGAAATGAAAATTTTATTACCTGATATACGATAAGTACCATCATCAGATTTACTTGCTTTGGTGGTTAAGTCACCTAATCCAGAGCCACTACCAGGCTCAGTCATGGCCATAGTTCCCATGAAGCGACCTTCACGCATTGGTTTTACCCAAGTTTCAATAAGAGCTGCACTACCATGTGCTGCAAGTAAATTCGCATTGGCTGTAGTCAACATGTTGTAGCCCATGGCCGTGCCACCTGCTACCGATAAATAAGCACCTGCAGCACTGGCAATAATCGGCGGAAGTTGCATACCGCTACTGTCATAATCTGCCGTAGCAGCGCCAATGCCTGAGGTATTTATGGCATCAAGAGCAGGTTTAAGCTCTGGAATTAAATGAACGTTTCTACCATCAAAAGTTGGCTGATGGGTATCAAGTTTCTGACGAATAGGTAAGAAATACTTTTCTGCAATCGTTTTAGATGTATTAATCACTTCATTAAACGTTTGTCGATCATGGTCTTGATAGCGCTCTCTGTTTAAGAGTGCTTCACTATCAAAGAGTTCGTAAAGCATAAAGTCGAGGTCACGGTCATTCATTAGTGTTGCAGACATGGTTTTTCTTCTTATTCGAAAGTGATTTTTATTTGATTACGATATACCTTGAGCTGTTATGATGCAGAAACTCCGCCATCTAGCGAAATACACTGACCTGTCATATAGGTATTGGCTGGCGAGAGCATCATCAACATCATAGCGACAATTTCTTTAGGCTCAGCTAAGCGTTTCATCGGTATACCTTTACTCATTTTGCTTTGCATACTTTCATCAGCCATATCTGTTACCATTTGCGTTAAGGTAAAAAAAGGGCATATCGCATTGATGCGTATGTTATGAGCACCGTACTCAATTGCGCCTGTTTTGGTTAAACCAATCACCGCATGTTTTGCCAAAGAATAAGCCCCCATCATTGCCGCGCCACCAAGACCAGCCATTGAACTAACATTAAGAATAACGCCCCCTTCTTGCTTTAACATTTGAGTGATTTGATGGCTCATGCCAAATTGAACGCCTTTAACATTAGTCGCAAACTGACTGTCGAGGATGGCTTCATCAATTTCATGTAGTGGCGTAAATCCATGGGCAATGCCGGCATTATTTACGCCAATATCAACACGGCCAAAATGTTCAATAGCGGCATCAATCATAGCTTTACAGTCTTCATTTTTAGATACATCACATTTTAAGGCGATGACTTTTGCACCTGTTGAGGCTATGTCATCCGCGACTTTATGGACACCCGCTTCGTTGATGTCACTAATCACTAATTTTGCGCCGCGTTTAGCTAAGCCTTCAGCTAATAGTTTACCAAAACCTTGTGCTGCGCCACTGATAACGGCGACTTTACCGGTAAAGTTTAATAATGGATCCATGGGGG
>JBKEHN010000200.1:0-4862 GCA_046710905.1 Colwellia sp. | reverse complement strand
CCGAAGAGGACTTTGAGCTTCACTATACCAATGATACTTCGGGTGATGCGCAAGGTGTTGAATGGTTAGTTAGGCACGAACGTAATGATGGTTGGTTTGGCTGGGTATCACTAAGTTGGTCACAGAGTCAGCGTACTGATGATTTAACTAATATTACTACTGACTACTACCTAGACACGCCTTTAGTTGCCAACGTTGTGGTTAATTATGAGTTAAACGAGCGCTGGGATTTTGGTTTACGTTTTACCCTTCGCAGTGGCGCAAAGTACACCCCTATCGTTGGCTTACGTGAAAACCCTGACTATGAAGATAATTTCTTAGCTGATTATGGCGAGCTTAACGCAAAAACCTTACCTGTTTATCATCGTTTAGATCTAGAAGCTAATTACAAAACGACCTATTGGGGTTACGACGCAAAATGGACATGGGCCATTATCAACGCGATGGCACAAAAGAATGTCTCAGGTTATTACTATGAGCCCAGTGATGACGACACATTAACGCAATATAATATTTCCGGCGAAGAAGATATCGGTGTATTCCCCTACGTCGGTTTAAAGATGTCTTTTTAGTAAAGTACTAAATTAGTATGGCAAGTGTTTAAGCTTACTTACACTTTTTAAACAATATAAATGACTAGCTAGGCACAAGTCTTATTTACAGCGTGATAACATATGATTACGTTTTGTAAATATTCTTTGTTTTGCTATGCCCTATAAAAAAAATAATATCAGACGAATACACAGTAATGGTTGTTCTTGGCTACTTGCCATGAGTTTATTGATATTTAGTTCCTTAACTTATGGGCAAGATACCAGCGAGAGCGAAGATCATAATGACAAGAGCCCTTTAGTTAAAGATGATTTTCAATGGCAATTCTCTCTCGACTTTTCTTTCGTTTATGCTCCCAAAATCATAGCGGGTATTGAGCAAGAAAAATTATCACATTACTTTATGCCTGGTGTACTAATTGACATCTCTTACAAGGGTTTTTTTTTACAAACTAATCAAAGACGTTCTAGTGTTTTACTCGGTGGTACTGAATTTGGTTACCAGTTAATTGTTGAAAATGACTGGCAAGTTGATTTGATAGCTAAGGCCTACATGCCTGGTTATGATTTTGAATTACTTATTGAATCTGGTAGTGGTGATAATGAACTGCTTGCTGGGTTAAAGGAGCGCCAAGGAACAGGTGGGGTAGCTATTCGTTACTCTAAGTATCTTCAAAATTCGTTGTTTCTTATCGATTTAGCTTATGGCAGCGCTGGCGATGATGTTAACGGAAACCTTGTTGGTGGCTTAATAATTGATAGTTTCTACAGCTATTTATTACCCTACAAAAATTGGGATATCTATTTAGGCGCAGGTTTAACCTATTTTGATCAAAATATTATTAATTATTATATTGGTGTTGGTAGTAATGAAGTAGCAGATAAGCGACCTGAATATACTGCAAAAGCTGGCTTTAGAGGCCAAGCAGAAGTTTATGCACAATACCCTTTATCTGCAAGTTGGTCTTTTCATGCTGGTATTACGCATAGTGTTTTTTCAAATAACGTAAAAGAAAGCCCCTTGGTTGATACCAATAAAGAAAGCCAAGTTATGCTTGGGGTGCTCTATGTATTTTAATAATGGCAAAGGAATTGCCATTGTTTTACCGTTAATATCCTTTAGCTTATTAATGTCGATTCATGTTTACTCGGCTGAACTAACAGTAATTAAAAAGACTGAACTAGCGTTTACCGCCCTTCCCGAACAATGTGTGACCTTAAGACAGGGACGAGATTGTTTTGCGACAGTAGCGCTAGAATGGCAATTGCCTTCAAAACAAAGTTTCTGTTTATACCAAGAAGGTAATAAAAAGCAACTAGGCTGTTGGCAAAACAATGATAAGATGCAAATTAAAGTCGAATTTGAATCTAATAAAAGCATTAAATATCAATTACGTACTATGAGTGATAATAAAATAATAGCCGAAACTAAAGTCGAAGTAAGTTGGCAGCATACAAACACTACGCGTAAACGCCGGTGGCGGTTATTTTAATTGTAACTCTGTTGTACCCAATGACATTGTAGGAATGAAGAATATGCATAATATTTTATTAGTTGAAGATGATATTAGCCTAGCTAATTGGGTATGTGAGTACTTAAGCGAACAAGGCTTTAATGTTACTCATGTTGGGCGCGGTGACCTTGTGCTTGAGGTGATCAAAAAAAACACCACTGATATTGTCTTGCTCGATGTTATGCTGCCAGGGTTAAATGGTATTGAAGTATGTCGTCTTATTCGACAACATCAGCCGAGTAAAGAAGTCCCTATTATTATGTTAACAGCTCGCGCTGATGAGTTTGATGAAGTGATAGGTTTAGAAGCAGGTGCTGATGACTACGTAATAAAGCCTGTTCGTCCAAGAGCTTTATTAGCCAGAATTAACCGTCAATTAAGCCATAATAATAAAACAGAAAACAAGCTAAGTAATCAGCTTATTTTTGGTGATCTCACCATAAATCAACAAGCAAAACGTGTACTTTATCAAGGTAAAGAAATAGAGCTATCAACAAGCTTATTTGCCTTTCTTACCTACTTAGCTCAACACGCTGGTCATGTTGTCGATAGAGATTCAGTTTTTAAAGCCCTTAAAAAACGTGAATATGATGGCCAAGATCGGCGCTTTGACGTGATGTTATCTAGCTTACGTAAAGTGTTCAATGATGACCCACAAAAACCACAAAAGTTTAAAACGATATGGGGTAAAGGTTACCTATTTGTTGGTGATGCTTGGCAAGAAAACTCAACCCCTGACACTGAGTAAAAAGCATGCGTGGTTTATTTATTAGCATTATCTTTACCGTATTAGGCTCACTATTTTTTATTGGCTGGGGCTTAGATAAGCTTGTCGAGTATTCAACCGAAGATAAAATTACTGAGACACCAGCAACAACAGTTTACCGACATTTACTCGACGGTCTGTCAAATGAACTAAGTTCACTCGACAGCGCTAAATTAAACGAAAAAGTTGAGCAATTTAAGCAGCGTTATAAAATAAACACTAGCCTAGCGTCGAGTAAAAAAATAGCCTTACCTAGTTCTTTACTTGCCGAGTTAAAGCAACAAGGTGGGTTAATGCTTGCCTCCAGCACTAATCAATACTTATTAAAAAATATCGCTAATCACCCCGATTTTTTATTACGTATTGAACTACCTGTTGCAACGGTAGAAGATAATAATTTTAATTTTTTCCTCACATTAATACTCTATGTAAGTATTTGTGGTATTTTGATTTTATGGCTAATCCCCTTAACAAGACGTTTATATCTACTTAATAATGCCGCAGCAAAGATTGGAGCAGGACAACTTGATGCACGTATCGCCAGCAGTAAATTATCCTATATAAAAATGTTAGAGCAAAGCTTTAATACCATGGCCAGTAAAATAGAAAAACTCGTTGCTGATAATAAAATTTTAGCTCGCAGTTTATCTCATGATATTCGCACACCAATGGCCTGTTTACGTTTTGGTATAGAAGCGGCTCTTGACAGTAAATCTATTGAAAAAAAGAATAGTTATTTAACCCGTATGGATAATGAGTTGACGCGAATGGAAGAGATGACCTCACTATTTCTCGACTACGCATCAATGGAACGACAAGCGTTAAATTTAAAAAAGAAGCCTACCAATGTTCTAGCATTAATAACATCCGCCATAACCGATTGCCAAGTACTTGCTAAACAAAAAAACATTGAGGTTAGTATCATCCATTCAGATGATTCATTTAGCTATCAACTAGATTATCATTGGTGCTATCGCGCTATAGTAAACTTAATCAGCAATGCCATAGGTTATGCCGAGTACCAGGTAAACATCGAGCTAAAAGTTAACCAAAACTCAATGATAATTATCATCGCTGATGACGGTAAAGGTATCAGTGAAGATAAGCTCGATATTATTTTTAATGCTTTTGTAAAATTAGATGCTGATAGAACCCGAGAACAAGGCCATTTTGGCTTAGGCTTAGCAATTTGTAGTAAGGTGATGGATTGGCATCAAGGCAATATTAGCATAGATAATGACACTCAACTTTGTGGCGCTAATTTTAGCTTATCATTCCCGATTCACTAATAATTTCTTGTTAAAAAGTTGACCTTTAAATTGTTATTACTAACTTACCTATCGATAGATAAGTCCTCTTACAGTCTCCAAATACTAAATAAAATCAAATACAATTAAAAAGTAATAAATTAATCAAAGGAAAATAAAACTATAAAGCCCGTTGTTTTATTATGACTATCTAATGAGAGACAAATATATCGGCCATTATCATCGTGAATATATCAAGTCAGCTACCGGTATAAAGGCTGAGACTACTAGCGTTAGCAACTGTTACACTTTATCAGGGCCACTTGGAATAGTTAGTTAAATGATAACTATTATAATATTAGCCACCGGACTAGGTTCCCACTTTAGCGGCAATAAACAACTTGCTGAGTTTGGTGCACAGCAACTTACCTTAATATAATTTAATTAATGCTGTTGATGCTAGTTTTAATCGGGTGATTTTTATCATTCGCCCAGAGCTGGAGCTACTATTAAGGTCGAAAATTTAATAAAAAAAGTAAGAATACTCGATACTAATCATAGTTAGTTTGGCTTAATCTACTCGCAAGACAGCGAATAAGTACATAAAAAAGTTACTGTACTATTGATTAAAAAAGGGTAAAATATTTTGCTCATTTGTCATATATTAAGTCGTTACACCTTAATTTATTGCCCGTTGATTTTTCGTACCTTAACTTTTTGAACATTCAGCTATTAGCATAAGTCCACTGGTAAGTACTTACTAGAATAATCACATTGCTAACAA
>JBKEHN010000199.1:0-4867 GCA_046710905.1 Colwellia sp. | reverse complement strand
ACTTTATAAAAGCAGTAATAGACCTAGTTGTGTTAAGCCAAAAATTATTACTGCGCCGGTAAAATAGAGTGTTAGCCGTTATTTTTCTAAGGCATTATTAATCCAGTATCAGCTAGCTCTTGATAATAAAATAAGAGCTAAAGTGATTTTTACTTTTTACTTTGCTTAAAAATATATATATTTTAGCTTTTATCTTTATCATTTTTATAGACGGTAAAGCTTACAGGTATTTCAGCGAATTTCTGGTAATGAACACTAGTAATACCTAGCTTTTCGATGGTTGACATTGTTGATGCTCGTTCAAATGTTATAACGTTTAAGCGCTTACGTTGTAACATTTGAGTTAACTGGCTTAGGCTACTTACTTCAATAAATTCATCTCTCGGTATATTAAGTAGTTCAGAAAAAAAATCTGCGTTACCACGTAAAGTGCCGATACTTTGTTTTGGTAGTAATTGTGTATTGAAATACTTTTTATCTAGTGAAAATAAGTCTACTTTAGCAACGACAGACCAATCAATGTCCTCAGCATATTGATAAAAACTTTTTGTCTCAAAGCCTTGGGGGTTTTAAACCGGTCATATCTAAACTTTGTTTTTTTAACTCTTTTTTTGCTCTAGCGTAGTTCATTATGTGAAAGTGAAACTTTAGACCCGATATCTTCTCAATTACTTTGAACATATCAACAGCATAACCTTGACTATTTTCGTTTACAATTGGTGGAAAGGGCTCTAAACCAATATGTATGTCCTGCGTATAAGCGTTAAGTGATAGACATAAAAGTAGAGCGACTATGTTCACGGTGAACTTCATTTATGGATGTAACTTATGCTGTGTCCACTGTTCGTTTTGTTTTTCAAAACATATTCTATCGTGTAAACGATTAGATCGTCCTTGCCAAAATTCAATGGCATGCGGCTTAATACGCCATCCACCCCAAAATTCAGGATGCGGTACTTCGCCTTGTGAGAATTTTTCCTGATAATGACTCATACGCTCTTTGAGTTCATCATCATGTTTGAGTTTCTGACTTTGTTTTGATGCCCAAGCGCCAACTTGACTGCCTCTATCTCGGCTATGAAAGTAATCTGCAGATTCTTCTATTGATACTTTCTCTACGATACCTTCAATACGGACTTGTCGTTGTAATACATTCCAGTGAAATAATAAGGCTACTTTATTGTTTTCATCAAGCTCATGGCTTTTACGACTAGTGTAATTGGTAAAGAAAACAAAACCTTTTTCATCATAGTCTTTAAGTAATACCATACGAGAACTGGGTTGCCCATCAGCATTACAACTACTTACAGACATTGCTTCAGGCAGTAATATTCCAGACTGTTTAGCATCATTAAACCATTGCTCAAATAATTGAGCTGGCGTCGTGTCAGCAGATAATTCAGGGAGAGGTAAAGCGACACCTTGACCGAAGGTAAATAAGCAGCGCATTTTTTCAAATAAAGTCATAATATTTAAAAGTTCATAGATGTTAATAATGTGCAGTTATTCTATGCTTAAATAACGTTATTGCAAGGTTATAGTAAGATGAATCATAATTCGTTTGTGCTCACCAATCTTTATTATCATCAAGTAAGTCTTTACGGTACTTTTTTTCCTTTAGTTCATCAATATACTTTGGCGCTAGTAGGTTTTTTTGGGCTCGCTCTTGTAGCTATTTTTCTACCAAAAATTCACTTTTGGAGGATTATTTTTATTCGTTTTCTCTATGCTATTTTCAATACCTCTTTGTAAAATAAGTAAAAATAATGACTAACTATTACAAGGTTACTTTTACTAACCAATTTTTATAAAGCTTTTAGTCATTTTAAGTTTATTGAGAAAAGAAATACTTAGTTTCGGACAATAAAAAACTATTGATAAGCTCTAGTTTTGGTCAGGGTTATATCGGTAATGTTATAAGGGGGTTAGCAGCTATCAACACCTTCATATTAGTTAATTGATGGGCAATATTTTATTGCAATATATACTAGTTTTTACCCTCAGCTAATACCATGAAATAGTAATAATAAGCCTGTTCACTTTACTCAATAAAGTCCATAGCAGTCGAAGTTCTGATAGTTACGATATTCCACCGAGTTATTGGCTTTTAAACTATCCTATGTGTTTTGTGCTAACAGCTGACGATTTACTAAAAACTACTGACGAGTATTAATGGTGCCAAAAATAATATCCTATATTTTCTTTGAATCTTGTATTTTAGGCGCTGTTTTACCAGTCTCTTTATGTTGAATATGACAATTAGGGTATGTTACTTTATTTATAATGCCTCTGAAATTATAAGATTAAAGTAAGCTCATTGAGAGTGATTTTAATCACTTGCTTGGTTGGATAGTTACATCTAGATGAAGCTCTTCAAATTAGTACTAGTTCATTGTTGATTTTAAGTAGTGTAGAAGTCATTTATTGAAAAAAGGGATTATTTTATATCTTATTTTTATTTTGGCTTTGATATACTAGGTAAGTTGATTTTATTAATTTTAGTTGCTGTGGGATCTTAGAAATATGATGCAAGTACAAGGCTTCCTATCCTGGTTTACTGGTCATGCTAAAGAGGCATTACTAAATAAAGAGCGACGTTTAGTTGTCTTATCAGGTAGTGAATCATGGGCATTATCATTATTGGAGTCCATTGAGTGTGTATCTGCCGCTTTGAGAAATAATGTTAATGCCGAGCTTTCGTTACCTTCACGTAATCCGACCTGTCTAATATATGGAGACAGTTCGTTATTTAGGGCTAATGTTCAACAAAAGCGTTATCGAGATAAATTAGGTAGTGAAAGTGATGTTATAATTTTTGTCGATAGTCAGTTTACTATTGATGCTTTTGCTGCGTTATCGGGAACGCTAAAAGCTGGTGGTATATTATTCTTAGTCATACCAGCATTCGTTGAAAAACCTGATGAAAGCTTGTTTTTTAAACGCTTCTATTCATTAATAACAAAAGTGTCTACCCACACAATCATAGCTGAATCGACAACTATGCCGTTACCACATGGTACTAAATTAGCTAAAGAAGAAAACACACAGGTATATTCTACTTACCCTTTAGGATGTATTACAGAAGAGCAATACTATGCAGTTAACGCTATTAGTAAAGTACTTTCAGGTCATAGAAAAAGACCGTTAGTGTTAACGGCAG
Source organism: Colwellia sp. (assembly GCA_046710905.1). GTDB lineage: Bacteria > Pseudomonadota > Gammaproteobacteria > Enterobacterales > Alteromonadaceae > Colwellia. The sequence goes on along the minus strand of JBKEHN010000199.1, from coordinate 1,707 downwards.
ATCGCGGCCGAGGTAAGTCATCAGCATTGGCTATTACTTGTGCTCAACTAATGAAAGCACATGCGCATGATGAATTTACCATTATTATTACTGCTCCAGATACGCAAGCTTTGTCAGTTTTTTATCGGCAGTTAAAGCAAAGCTTAATAGGAATGGAGCAGCAAGGTCATACTATTTCCTTTGGCAAGGCCAAATTAGCTTTTATTCCTGTAGACCAATTAATAAAAATACAGATAAAAGTTAATCTTGTGTTGGTTGATGAGGCAGCGGCTATTCCTGTTTATCTACTTGAACAATTACTGAGTAGTTATCATAGGATGGTTTTTTCTAGCACTGTGCATGGTTATGAAGGAGCAGGACGAGGATTTACCTTAAAGTTTAAAAAAATTCTTGATAGGTTGTGCCCACAATGGGTGAGTTTACATTTAAATCAACCGATCCGTTGGCGAGAAAACGATCCTCTTGAACAGTTAGTTTTTAATACTTGTTTATTAAATACAGAATTACCTTCCTTAACCACAACAATAACATCGCAGTCGAACATAAATATTGATAATAGTTCTCTCAGTAATCAACAGACTCTAGAACAACCTGTATTTAAAGTTATCACCGCCAAAGAATTGGTTGTTAATGAGGTTTTATTACAGCAAGTTTTCGCTATTTTGGTGACGGCACACTATCAAACAAAACCCAGTGATTTACAGTTGTTACTTGATAACCCGCAAGTACAATTAGCTTGTGCTTTTTCCTCAAACCACTGTAATGCCGAGCTACTTGCTGTTGCTCTATTAATGAGTGAAGGCCATGGGAATGGCGTAACTGATGATGATATTCGAGCGGTAAAAAAATCTCAACGTCGTTTACGTAATCATTTTTTACCACAGTCACTATTTAGTCATTGTGGTTTTGAACAAGCATTTAGCTTTCATTATGTACGTATTATGCGAATTGCGGTACACCCACAGATTCAGCAACAAGGTATTGGTTCACTATTTCTTAATTATATTGAGTTATTAGCAGTAGAGCAGGGTGCTGATTTTATTGGCTCTAGTTTTGGTGTTAACTCAGAGCTACTTCCCTTTTGGCTTAATGACGGTTTCTCTACCGCTCGTATCGGTTTTACTAAAGATAAGGCAAGTGGAGAGCATTCTGCTTTATTGATTAAAGGGTTAAATGTAAAGAATAAGCGGAAGCAGCAAGCGTTCCATAGGAATTTTTATCAAAGCTTTGATTATTTACTTTTAGACGAATATAAGGCGCTCACAACTGAGCTGGTGTTTTTGTTATTAAGCCAAAATACTAAAGAAAATTTAAGTACTTTATCTGCGCGGGACATATCAAATGTTGAAGCATTCTCACAGGGAGAACGCTTATATAGTAGCTGCTGTTATAGCCTGTATTTATGGCTCAAACATGATTTATTATACGAAAATAAAAATTACTCTAGTGATGTTATGCAGACCAACTTAGTACTTATTTCAAGACTGATACAAAAGCACGATATTGATAGTGTCTGTCAGCAATTTGGTTTAACGGGTAAGAAAATGCTAAACCAACAAATGAAAGATTATATAAGTTTTCGGATTAATATTACTAATATCAATCCTGTGAATAATTAGTAGAATAAGGCTAAATCAATTAACCTCCTTCTTTGCACCTTGCCATCGCCAAAACCTTTGCATAGCAAGATATTCGCAGCGTTTATTG
>JBKEHN010000198.1:0-4912 GCA_046710905.1 Colwellia sp. | reverse complement strand
GTCGCGGCATCGTTAACATCAACGGTATTACCTGGTTCAACCGCTAAGGTTGAAGGGCTCGTTTGTAAGCCATCAGTCACTGATAAAGTAAAATTAGGTAAGTCCTCACCACTGTTAACAAGATCTACACCAATTTGCGTTAACACCACGGTATTCTCGACAAGTGCATAATGAGTGGTATCGGATAAGGTCACCGCATCATCGTCTTCATTAGTACTAAAACTTACCACTTGATCATTTAACACAGTGGCATCTTCGAAAAAGCTATTTACTGCTGACTCAAGAATTATGGTCGCTACATTATTTCCATTAGGTATTGAATTAACTAATAAATCGTTAAAATTGGTATCTGTTAACTCTGGAGCTACAATATCAAAAGCAAATGATTCAGTTTTAAAAGTGTGGGATACTATTATTTCTTTACCATCACGCGAGACATCTACAACAACAGAACGGTCACCATCACCTGTTTCGCCTGCGGCGGTTTCAATATCGTCTATAGGATCATCATTTGCTTCAATAGCAGCTTGAATAGCTTCAATTTCAGCTAACTCTTGTGCATCAATATTGATAGATTCATTAATAACATTTTCTAATTTATTGACCAAAACAGGATTGTTTTCTTGTTTATTTAATTGGTCTTTATCTTTATTAATATTAATATTATCGCTCATGATCTATCCTTTATTCGATTATCATTAATTCAAGTGACTTTTCATTATAAAAAACATTATACCGACAAAAAAAACATAGTTTATTTACAAAACATTTACTTTTAATTCGACATTGCATCATAGCCTCTTGTTATAGCTTTGTCTATAAAACAGATTGAAAGCCTAAGTTTATTTCTTCTATAGATAATAGTTATAACTAACATTCAAGTTAATCAATAGTTTAACGCTATAACTTCAGTCTTTTACTCTTATAATTTCAATGAATGGTAAATTTTATTTAGACCATTGTGATAAATAATCAATAGGCTGCTTGGTAATAAAGGCCATTATATCTCGACTTGCTTGGATTAAATCTATTAGGAATTAGCTGCCAGTTAAGTTAGAAATTTCTTTTGCATAAAGCTCTGCGCCATCAATAGCTATGCTCACTGCAATTCGGGCATCTATTAGTGGTTTACCGCCTTTATTAGCGATCAAAAACGCGAGTTCATCTACTCTTTGTGAAATTAATAGCACTGTTTTTTAGAATACATACTCGCTCAAAGGACCGAAGCCACTGATGATAATCTTTATAATTAAGCGCAAACTAAAGTTTATGTATTCCATTATCTAATAGTAATACCAATTATATTAAGTTTGTGATCTTGCTATGCATAGAAAAAATACATCAGGGCAAGGCGCTCGATTGAGCAATAGCTAGCTTATGTGGATTGAGAGCAACGCTGACATGGCGTATTTTAACCAGCACAAATGGGCAGTAATTTAATGGAATTGGTATAATAATAATATCTTTATCATCCATCAACTTTCTAATATCGGTAACAATACGCTGTGGAATAATAGGAAAAAGATCATCATTTTTTCCTTATTCAATATGTTCATCAATGGCGAGTATTACTTTTTAAAAATAGCTAGGATTAAACTTAAAATCGCCGCCTAACTTCTACTTTAATGCAGCAACCAAAGCAGCCAGATCATTAATAAATTCTAGTTATGGAAAATAGACTTGATCAGCTAATACCATAGTAATTACGCAAAGCGTACTTTGTGCTGATTGGTAAAGTGGGCGTGATGGTACTAATACTTTATCTGAGTTATTTTATTAAATTTAACAACGGCTTGCTCACTCATATTCTCAACAAGACTAAAACGGTTTTCTTTAACCATTCTTATTTTAGCGCCACTCGCTTGAATTTGAGCAACAGCTTAACCAATAGCTACAGCCACTAATTTAAACGCCTTACGTAACCTATAAATACTCAATCTAACAACAGGTACTTTCGAGATTAAATATATTGTTTAGGAATTATTTTTATTACTGATCCTACTTTTAGGCCCATCTGATCAATAGTGCCAGCGGTAGCTAAAGTTTAATTAGCCATTACACCTAATGTTATCGCAATAAGTAAAGCAACCTTGCCTGTATGCTTTTAATATAGACTCTCTCTTGTTATTAATTATTATTATTAAATACTAAGAAAAAACACCTTATATCGATGTTAATAAATTAAAAGCTTAGTATATTTACAACTTTTAACGCTTGAATATCGAGTTTAAAAAATAGAAGATATTAAATTTTTGGTACATAAAAAGTAATGAACTGAGTGAATAATTGCGAACTTACTAAAATCTTATATATTATTAGCTGTATTGACTTAATATTGACCTAATACTGACTTAATATTGACTTAATAATGACTTAATATTGACACAATATTGACTTAATATTGACACAATATTGACTTAATATTGACACAATATTGATGGATTATTGCAAGGCTAACTTAATTATTGATTATTGACGTTTTCCTGTTGAACGTCGATCAATTATATTAAAAAGAATAATCACTACTTTGACTATTATTTAAATAAATGGTCATAAACACCAAGAAATCGGAACTTAATTAACTAATATTACCTTATAAGCCTAACATTGTTAGGTTATTGCTTTTTTCACCACTAACTAACAAGAGGGCGTCATTAATAATTGCAATAATGATATTTATTTGCTGAAACTAAAAGTTGTTAACGTCGAAGAACATTAACAGATAGAGACTGAGTTGGGTTTTACCTTGGTAATGCTCCAAATCAGTACATCAAGGTTATTATCGTCAATGGTTTTATGTAAACGTTTAACAAATCGTTCTTTAGTTTTTGGATTAACAATTAAGGCAATACCCACTTTTTATCTGTCATGCAAGACTAAAATAACCGCTGTCCTAAAGACTCAGCCTATTTTCTCCCCCAGAGAATACTTAATAGCATGGATACCCTTTCAACAATTAATCAGCGTTTTATCAGTTAATACATACTCTAGTTCACCCGTAAGATGAACATTAATAAAGTCTACCTCATGCCATTTAATGGATTGAGTAGATTTATCCAGCTTAGCTTGAGCTGAAGTACTGGTAGGCCATAAGACGATTAACAAAATGACGTACGTGAGAGAAATAATACAAGCACTGCAGGAGAAAATTGTTTATTATTTATCGAGTTTTAATCTTTTATTATTGTTTTAATATAATAAAGCTTTTGATTTAGTAAGGCGTTACTAACATGACCATTGTAACTTAGCCAATAGTCTTAGCAATACTATCAATTTCATCTGTTTTAGCCAATTATTATGCCTTTGTGATGAAATTGTGATAAATCAGTGATGAAATAGAGATATCAGCAACTTATAATTTAGGTAAGTTTAATAAACCAACCATCTTCAACGATTGGCTCAGGATAAAATCATGAAAAATATAACATTCATCACCGCTATTGTATTGGTCTCGGTATTTACCTTTTATACTGTCGCGCCAAAATCTACTGAGTATTCTGCTGCAGTTTCATCTCAAATTAACGCTCAAAGTAAAACTCAAAGTGATATCGAAAAAATGATGCCTAAATCATCAGAATCAACTGATAATATGCCGGCAACGACCCACTTACAAAGCATTGTATTAGGTGCAGGTTGTTTTTGGGGAGCTGAAAAACGGTATCAGGCAATTCCTGGTGTTGTTGATGCCATATCAGGTTATGCCGATGGTAAAAATGTCAGCGCTACTTATCGAGAAATTACTAAGAGAAAGCACAAAAACAACGTAAATAACCATGCAGAAGTGGTTAAAGTTATTTTTAATAGCGCAAAGGTCAGCTTAGAAACTATTTTACATAGTTACTATGAGGGACATAATCCAACTCAACTGAATCGCCAAGGTAATGATGTTGGCACGCAATATCGTTCAACGATACTAACGAGTAATGAACAACAAAATGCTATTGCTTTAAAAATAACAGCACAGTATCAAACATTATTAAATGACGCAGGTTATGGAAAGATTGAGACCAAAATACGTTCATTAACTGAGTTTTTTGAAGCTGAGCAATACCACCAAGATTATTTAGTCAAAAACCCAAAAGGTTATTGCCCAGATCATTCTACTGGCGTTAAGTTTACTACTGACAAAGATAAGACTAAATTAGTAAATCAAAAAATTGATAATACCCCGTTATTAACGGGCAAGCATATTGTTGTCATCGAATCAGAAAATTATTGTCCTTATTGTGAGAAATTCAAAAAGAATGTCGCTAATGATTATAAAGGCACCATTGCCATTAACTTTCGCCTAGCAAGCCAGCTTAAAGGCTTAACGATAAAGACTGAAACTTGGGCAACACCCACTATTTTATTTATTGAAGATGGTAAAGAGGTCTTTGGCAAGCAAGGATACATGGACCCTGAGTATTTTTATAAAGCATTAGGTGCTTTTAAATTAGGAAAAAGTGAAGCCTTTAATGTCGCTTTCAATGAAGGTACGGATGGTCGTTTTTGTAAAGAATATGAAATATTCAAGAACACGCCAGATGGCGTTTTTATTGATAAGTTAAGCGGCGCACCATTATTTGATACCAATGATCGTTTTAATTCTAAATCTGGTTGGTTATCGTTTACTAAAGCGGTTGATGGTTCAGTGATTGAAAAACCCGATAATCGTTACGGTATGGTACGAACAGAAATTCGCTCTAAAACCTCAGGTATTCATTTGGGACACGTATTTCCAGATGGTCCAAATGGACAACCAAGGTTTTGTATTAATGCGACGGTATTGGAGTTTAGAGCGAGATAAGAGCGAGAGAAGAGGCCAAAATTACTTTTGCTTAAATATTAGGGGGTCTGTAACCAATTCAATTAATTTACATGCCTATACACTTGGCTCAGTGACGTCGTCCCCGTGCTGTGTTAATCGGCG
>JBKEHN010000197.1:0-5001 GCA_046710905.1 Colwellia sp. | reverse complement strand
CAGGTTATTGGGATGGTTTCCATTCAGTGGTTCGTAATGACGCTAGAACACAAGAGTCTGAATTAACTACCTTAGGTTTAAATGTAGAATATGCCTTAGATGACAATTGGACCACTGTAGTAGATATATCAATGGGTGATGTTGATAAATCAATTGTCGATTTAGAAAGTTATTCTGGTACAGGCCGTGCAGGTATTGATGGACGTCCTTCAGCGGCTCGCTCATGGGAAATGACTTCTTCTGGTGTTATGTACAGCGTTCACCCAACACTTGCAGGTGTTGATTATACTGATGAAAGCCTTATGCGTCTTGCTGGTCCTCAATCATGGGGTGCACCAGTTATTGGTAGTGATGCACAAGATGGTTTTGTTAACCGTCCAGAATTTGAAGAAGAACTAGACAGTATTCGTTTTGAAATCAATGGTGCAGTTCAATACAGTATTATTAGTGGTATCAGCATGGGTGGTAACTATTCTGAACGCAGTAAAAGTAAAATTAACGAAGGTGATTATCTAACATCTCCAGAGTATCCTGGCGATGCTGCTATTCCCAACGTATTAGGTGTTGCTGATTTAAGCTTTATTGGTATTGGAGGTGTTCTTGCCTATGACAGTTTAGGTCTATACGAAAGTGGTTATTACACTGCGACAGAAGCTTCATTAGTGCAAACTGACCGTTTAGGTGATACCTACACTGTTGATGAAGATGTGTTAACTTTATACGCAAAAATTGGTTTAGAAGCTGAATTTTCAGGCGTCTACATGACAGGTAACTTGGGTATTCAATACATTGACGTTGACCAATCGTCTACTGGATTTTCAACCGTTGAAAATGAAAATGCTTATGTAGTAGCAACACCTGTAAATAGTGGCGCTTCATATTCAGATGTTTTACCTACACTAAACTTGAATTTTGAAGTTGCTGAAGGCCAATTCATTCGAACAGGCTTATCAAAAGTGCAAAGTCGTCCTCGTATGGATGATATGCGCCCTAATGCACGTGCGACTTTTGCTTATAACGATAATAACATTCAAAGTCCAGATCCAGAAAATGGCCCTTGGAGTGGTAGTGCAGGTAATCCAACGTTAGAGCCTTTAACTGCTAACCAGTTTGATTTATCTTATGAAAACTACTTTGCTGATGATGGTTATTTTGCTACAACATTTTTCTATAAAGATTTGACTAACTGGCACAGAAGTTCAAGTGCATTAACAGATTTTTCTGATGTATATATTCCTGAGATACATCAAGATTCTGCGGGTAGTGCTCCTGCAACATTGATGGGTTTTGTTGATACTACTGAAGATGGTTTAGAAGGTTATGTTCGTGGTTACGAATTACAAGCCAGTATTCCATTTCGTCTAATGCATGAGTCTTTAGAAGGTTTTGGTTTAGTCATAAGTGGTACATTCTTGGATGGCGAGCTTGATGATGGTGGTAAAGTTCCTGGACTTTCTGAAGAAAGTTATTCATTAACCGCTTACTACGAAAGAAATGGCTTTGAATTTCGTATTGCCGGCACTAAACGTGATGAGTTTTTAACAGAAACGCGCGGAACTAGCCTTGCTTTGCAAGCAACTGAAGATTTAGGTGCTGAAATTTGGGATGCACAAATTAGTTATGATTTCGATGAATCTGGTATTGATTCATTGCAAGGATTACGTGTTTCATTCCAAGCTCAGAACATTACAGATGAAGATACTATTCAAGCTGAATCAACTGATACTAGACAAATTACCTCTTATCAATCTTTTGGCGCTAACTACTCGTTAGGTCTTAACTACACGTTCTAGTGAACTCTTAGTTAAAAAAAACCTGTCAGTATACTGACAGGTTTTTTTTTAACTGACTTGTGCAATATAAAGCGACTAATGTAGTGCAAAGTTCATTTAATTTAATCGCATATTATTTATAAGAGAGGTTCAATGATGAATAGTCCAATTAAAAAAGTAGTGGTATTAGGTGGCGGTACTTCTGGGTGGATTTCGGCAGCCTTATTGAAAAAAATACTTGGTTCAGCTATTCAGCTTGAATTGGTTGAGTCTGATGATATTGGCACTATCGGAGTTGGCGAAGCGACCATTCCTCCGATCAAACATTTAAACAATGTTTTAGGTATTAACGAAGCCGAATTTTTACGTGAAACTAAAGCAACCATGAAACTAGGTATTAATTTTGAAAATTGGAAAAACCAAGGACATAGCTATTTTCATAGTTTTGGTGCCGCAGGTAAAAGCTTAGCCTTTTGTCATTTTCATCATCTATTAAAACGCGCAAATCAACTAGAAGATGACAGTCATTTATGGCAGTACGATTTGAATTACTTATCTGCTAAAGCGGGTAAATTTGCCCACATAAAAACTAAAGACCCTATCATTGAATTACCCTATGCCTATCATTTTGATGCCGGATTATATGCAAAGTTCTTACGAAAATTTAGTGAAAAAATAGGCGTTATTAGAACCGAAGGTTTAGTTGAACACGTTGAGCAGTGCCCTACGTCTGGACACATAACATCGCTTAAATTGAAAAATGGACAAACCGTTACTGGTGATTTATTTATCGACTGCTCTGGTTTTAAAGCTTTACTTATTCAAGAAAAACTTCGTACTGGCTATGAAGATTGGAGCCATTTATTGCAATGTGACCGTGCCATTGCGGTACCTTCACAGCGATTAGAAAAAACGTTACCTTATACGCGTTCTATTGCACATTCTACAGGCTGGCAGTGGCGTATTGCATTGCAACACCGTAATGGTAATGGCATAGTTTTCAGCAGTAGTCATTGTAGCGAGCAGCAAGCAATGGATACCTTAATGGGAAATTTAGACAGTAAAGCCATTGCTGATCCTAAAATCATTAAGTTTCAAACTGGTCGACGTTACAAACAGTGGAACAAAAATGTGATCGCTATTGGTTTATCAAGTGGCTTTTTAGAGCCACTTGAATCCACCAGCATTCATCTTGTTCAATCTGCGGTTGTCCGCTTAGCACATCTGTTTCCTCATCAAGGTATTGATAACAGCTTAGTCGATGAATTCAACAAGCAGTCTGCCACTGAGTTTGAACAAATAAGAGATTTCTTAGTACTGCATTATCATGCCACTGAACGAACAGACAGTGATTTTTGGCAAGATATGCGTAATATAAAAATTCCAAACAGTCTCGCTCATAAAATTGAAATATTTAAGCAAAGTGGTCGATTATTTAGACAACAAAATGACTTGTTCACCGACAGTTCATGGCTACAAGTTATGTTAGGGCAAGGTATCGTACCACAAGATTATCATCCCATTGCCAATACTATGTCTGATGAAAAGCTTGCTGAGATGCTGAGAAAGGTAAAAGAAATAAAGCAAGCACCTATCGATAAACTACCCAGTCATGATGAGTTTTTAAAAATATTTTGTCACTAATAAAGACCCTGTAACAGATTTTGTTACAGGGTCAAAGAATAGGCTTAATTACATTGATAGCTAACTTTACTCTCTCAGCAACGATAGCTAACAATATTATTACCCGTGCTATACCAACAGTACTGGTAATAAAAAAGATAACTCACACGCTACGCTATTTATGTCTCATATTATCGACTGCACAATAAACATAAAGACTATGATAGCTACTAGAACCAGCAATTCAATCACTTTTTTATTTAGATACTTGCTATGTCTTTTGGATAATAAGACAAGTCTTGGCTTTATTTATACTTAGTAGTCAATTAATTTTACTGATAAAAACCATTAAAAACTTAATGAAATCCTATAAAGACTGGTAAGTTATGTTCTACTAGAACACCAATAACGTCGGTGATTTACTAGGTTTTTTAATCAACCAAGAATCGATAGAACTTCATACTTATCTTGCGCATGAAAAAATATTACTGGCCAACATGACTGAACTACTGCAACAAGAAAAATTAGCGGCAAGTTATCGACAAGCAGCAAAGGACTTATCAAAGCTTATTAATCAGTGCTTCTTCGATGAAGGCAGCGGGTTTTTCTATGACCGAAGTTTTACCCTTTCTACGCTAAAAAGTAAGATTAAAAGCGTTCAAGAAAGTAAGCAAGTTGATACAAATGGTTGTATTAGAACCTTGCTAACGGCTCCTGGTAGAGGACCCGAAGGTTGGAGTCCACTTTGGGCTAACATTGCCGACGCGGATAAAGCTGAGCGGGTCAAAAACGTTATATTAAAAAGTAACGAATTTAATACTACGATTCCACTTGGAACAGCTGCTTTAACTAATCCTGCTTATGATGCTGACATTTATTGGCATGGTCGACTTTGGTTAGACCAAGTCTAGTTTGGCTTAATCGCCTTTGATAATTATAGCTATCATCAACAGGCTAAAACCTTAGCAGAAAAGTTATTTAATAATACTGAAGGTCTGAATGAAAATAGTGCTATTAGAGAAAACTACAACGTTGAAACAAGCATGGTACAAGGTACGACTAACTTTACTTGCAGTGCAGCGCATTTGTTGATCTTCTATGGTAAGTTTTTGGTTAAATAATAACTAATAAATTAATCTATTTGGCATAATTAGTATTATTAATATCTGATATGCCATAAAATCACAAATATATTGCTTAAGAAAAAAATCATGATTAGCGTACATAGCTGTTCTACTTAAAAAAGTAGATTTTTACCAGAGTTATCAACGTCTTTATAAAGCTGTAGTCGGTATCTTCTAATGAAACGCGTATATCATAACAAGTCGTACTATTTGAGAGTTTCACTGGATGATTCCTGAACTATTTTTATTTATAACTCTAGCCTTTATTGTATTATTTGTTACCAGTACTGTTATCTATAGCACAATAAAGTTAGGCATATCACCGATGCCAAGTTCCCACAAAGCTTATCTCGCTATGATGCAGTTAGCTGATGAAACCGGTACAGGTACAATTATTGATATGGGTAGTGGCTGGGGCAACTTTGTTATACCTATTGCCAAAAAATATCCGCAAAGGCAAATCGTGGGATACGAGTTATCCT
>JBKEHN010000196.1:0-5020 GCA_046710905.1 Colwellia sp. | reverse complement strand
AAGTACAGATTTTACGTAAATCTTTGTTGGTTCAAGTAAATGGTCAGCAATTTTCTTGCCTTCAAGTAATTCATTTGGATCAGTGTTGTTCACTTCTAATACTTTACGAATTAAAGAGAAACCGTTTGAGTGTGGACCTGAAGCACCAAGTGCAATCAATTGATCGCCAGCTGCAACGTTAGTACCATCAATTAAGCGAGATTTTTCAGCTACACCAACACAAAAACCAGCGATATCATAATCGCCCTTGTGGTACATACCTGGCATTTCGGCAGTTTCACCACCAACAAGCGCACAACCTGCTTGAATACAACCTTCAGCAATACCTTCTACTACTGATGATGCAACTGCAATATCTAGTTTTGCTGTTGCATAATAATCAAGGAAGAATAGAGGCTCTGCACCTTGCACGATAAGATCGTTAACACACATAGCGACTAAGTCGATACCAACAGTATCGTGCTTAGCTAAATCAATAGCCAAACGTAATTTAGTGCCTACACCGTCGGTACCTGCAACTAAAACAGGTTCTTTATAACCTGTAGGTAATTGACATACCGAACCAAAACCACCTAGGCCACCCATAACTTCTGGGCGTGTGGTACGTTTTACCGCACCTTTAATGTTTTCTACTAGGGCATTACCAGCATCAATATCAACACCAGCATCTTTATAGCTTAATGACTGTTTTTGTTCGCTCACGGAAGACCTCAGAAATTACTGACAGTATTTAAAGTGGCATATTCTACCAGCGCAATGGCTCATACTCAAGACGATAAACAGTATCTTCGGGTAGTTTTATTTTATTGGCGTATCTCTAAGGAATTTATTCAGTTTTGGAGGTGTTAATTGCTGACAATGTGATAGGATAATAGACATGAAATCATTGAGTTTTTAAAGTTTTTAGTCGATATGTTTAGATTTTATTTTATAATAATTATATTGGTATTGTTGTTGCCTAGCCCGATTTCCTTAGCCCTTGAAGTAAATGATCTGTACCAAGCCAATGTTGTCGTCGACACACAAGATCGAATACAACGTGAGCAAGCAATTAAAGAAGCACTACAAGGTGTTTTTTTGAAAGTTGGCGGAAAAAAGAGTGTGTTATCACATGAGGTATTAAAAAAAGCTCAACAAATAGCTAGCCGTTACGTTAGCCAATACCGATATCAACGTATAGATAGTCAGTTAAGTTTGATTGTTAGCTTTAACGAAGAAAAAGTGAATCAATTATTTAAGGAGGCGAATCTGCCGTTATGGGGCAGTTTACGTCCACAAGTTCTTTTGTGGTTAATTGATGAACAAGGCGTTAATCGTAGTATCGTCGGGTCAAGTGCTGATTCAATAATCCCTTCTAGTGTTAATGAATTTTCCACACAACGTGGTTTACCTATTGTTATGCCTTTAATGGACTTAACTGATAGTACACAAGTAGTATTAAGTGATTTTTGGGGATATTTTCCCGAACAAATACAGCAAGCTTCACTACGCTATTTTGCTGATATTATTGTAGTGATGAGAGTTTCTGACTCAAGCTTAGTTGATGTCAATGAAAATACTGTACAGTCAAACGCGCTTGACGATGTTTCCTGTGGCTTATTGTGTGAACAACAAGAGCTTGTTATCCCTAAAGTACTCGATTGGCGTGTGTTCACTCAAGGCACGCTTTATACCAAAAAATATCAAGGTGTTGATAAAATTAGTTTGATTGACCAAGGTTTATCTGACATTACTGAATTGATTTATCACTCTTATGCGCTATTAGCTTCAGCAGAAAGTGATTTTGTTATTGAAGTAAATAATGTCACCTCATTAACAAGTGATACCCAGTTATTTGATTTTTTAAAGGCTTTATCTGCAGTTAATGCAGTCACTTTAATTAGTGCCCAAGGTGATGTTCGCCAGTTTAAATTAGATTTAATTGGCTCTAAAGTATCCTTTTTAGCCTCATTAAAACTTAACGATAAGTTAACGCAACAGTTTGATAGTTTTAATCATACACAGCAATTTAATAACTTAGAAAATGTAAATGTAGATGTTAATACAAGTAGTACTGAGCAAGTAAAGGAAACCGTGCTAGGTGCGACTGTTGAAAATACCGTTATTGCCGCAATTGTTACACCTGTAGATAAAAGTATCGCAGAAACTAACTCTTCGCTAGATAATAGCAGTTATTCAAATGCCAACTCTATTGATGAACTGACCAATAACGATCAGTTGAAAATGTTAAGCGAAATAATACCATTTAGGATTATACCCAAAATGCCGGTTTTTTATTGGGAGCAAGGATGAAGCAAGTCGCTCAATTAACCTTGATGGTACAATTACCGGATGATGAAACTTTTACTAGTTTTAAAAGTGATCTTAATCAGGGCATTATTAGCCAATTAAAATCTTATGTAGATCCGCATAAATCAACACCTCACAGTTTTTATTTGTTTGGTTTATCGGCTACGGGTAAGTCGCATCTCATGCATGCTAGTAGCACTTATGCTGCGCAAATTGGCAAGTCGTCAGTTTGCTTATCATGTGCAGAGTTAAAAAAATTACCGGTAGAAGTTTTAGATGGTTTAGAGCAAATTGATTTAATTTGTTTAGACGACATCCACTTAATTGCCGGTGATAAGCGCTGGCAACAAGCTATTTTTGATTTGTATAATCGTGTTCTTGAACAAAATAACTACCTATTAATTTCAGGTAATGAAAGTGCTCAAAAGCTAGGTATAAGTTTACCTGATTTAGTCTCAAGACTGACTTGGGGATTAACGGAGCAGATTAAGCCACTTGATGATGATGAAAAGGTTATCGCTATACAATATCGTGCTACCCAGCGTGGTTTGTTTTTGTCAGATGAAGTGGTTAAATTTTTACTTAATCGGTTAAGTCGAGATATGGGCAGTTTAATTACCTCACTCGACATATTAGATAAAGCTTCTATTCAAGAACAAAGAAAAATTACTATTCCTTTTATTAAAGAAGTACTCAGCCTGAGTTAAACCATAGTATCGAATACATAGATCTTATAAAACAAAAAACGCGACTTAATCAGTCGCGTTTTTTGTTTGAATAGTGTTTAACATCGTAGCAATAAGACTATGTCTATGTATTATTCACAAGTCATGATTTTTATAATTAATGAGCAGGTAACGGTTTTTGATAATAGCGGTTAAAGCTATTTAACGGTGCTACTTCAGCATTTTTTGATATTGCACGAGAAAACTTGTCAGGATTAGCATAACTCCTCAGTTTTTTTGTTAAATCACTCATGCTTAACTCGCTTGGACTAATGGCTAAATTATCAATCCAGCTATCTCCTTGAACCATTACAATAGGTGTTGGAACTAAGTTAATTGCTCCTTGGCTATCAAATTCGGGTAATACACGACTTGCACTAAAAAGTACTCTAGCTCTTAATTTTTCATCGCCAATACGGCCACGTTGACCCCAAGTGACAATGTAATCACTAGCGGAAATATTTTCACCTACGGGCTGGTTAGTGATAGCGACATCACGCAGTACCGCAAAGCGATTTTGCATCATCAACTCTTCAAATAACATAGCGTAATCTTCACGTAAACTTGAGTATGCATAAAAGTCAGAGGCGCGATCAGGACTGAAAAAGCCTTTGATATCTGCTGGTAAGTAGTTTTTTTGGGTTTGATTTGCAGTCTCGCCAGCAAAGCTCACTTGCCCTAAATTACGCATTTCTTGGCTTGCTAATGGCAAGCTAATAGCTAATTCATCCGACTCAAAATTAGTACTGACCGCAGCATCGAGTACCCGTTGGTCACTAGTATGCACATACCACTCATTACTTGGAAAAAAATCATTGGCATGAGCAAGTTCATGGTACATCAGTGATGTTAGGCGCAATAAACCCTCGGTTGCAGTGCGAGTAATACGCGATGATTTACTGTAACTGAAACTAGCATAATCATTATCTTTGACATAGCGCCACGGCATAACGAATTGTAAGTCGTTACCAAAATCAGCCCTAAAATCGGGCGCTTCATTGATAGTATCTCGCTCTTGAGGGGTTAACCAAAAGTTTTCTGCATCTAAATATATAGCGCCTGTTGCAGCCCAATAAAATGAAGGACGAACATCATATGCAATAACAATTGCAGTGGTAGCTCTTAATAAGTTCTTTATATCGTTGTTAGTATCATTATCGGTCAAAAAGTCTTTAAAACGATCGCCCATCCATCGATGTGAAACGACAACGCGGTTCATAATGTTTGTTATTGATGGGGCAGCTGACGAGCTTTTTACTTCCTCTGCAATGAGTGGAGTTTTCGCTAAAGTACATGAGCTATCTAAAGTGTTAGAGTAAACACAAGCAACTAAGTTATCAGCATAAGGACTATTACTATTATAAGCAAAAACCGTAGCTATACGGTCTGAAAAGTAAGCATTACTCTCGATTGAAGCCGCTGGCTCTACTAATACTGCTACCTTATCACTGTAAGTGGTGTTATCTGCATCAGAAGCTGTAACATTAAATACAATGATGGTATCTAGACTAACGTTTGGCGCATCAAAAAATATAGCGAGTTTACCATTAGTATTTTCCGTTATTAAAGTAACAGTCGGACCGGAGACTTGGCTCCATACCACTGTATTTACATCAATACTTTCATGTAGCTCACTTCGAAATGATACTTTATTCTCTGTTAATACCACATGAGATAAACGGTTGCTTACTTTATGATAATCACTATTAATAGCAATACTTTTTTCTAATGTTTGTTCAAGTTCATTATTAAGCGTGAAAGTGACACTGAAACTGTAATCACCTGCAAGAGTTGGAGTAAATGAAACTACTTTACTTGTTTTCGCTAAAATCGTAACCGCCTCTCCAGCGGTTTGCTGCCAGCTAATATTACTAACGTTGTCATCAGGATAGTGAAGAAGAAGATCAATACCTTGGTTAATATTTTGTGTTTTATCCAGCTGTACTATGCCATCTGTTGGATAATCTGTGTTATTAAAAGAATTACCATTACACGCCGTTAATAAT
>JBKEHN010000195.1:0-5116 GCA_046710905.1 Colwellia sp. | reverse complement strand
CAAAGGGATACTTTTCAAGTTTTTGATAGAGCGATAGTGTTTTATTGGTCTGCTTCATAATAGGCTTTTAAGGTTATTTAATCGGTATATTTAATAGCTAGATAACTTAGCATTAGCTTGAGTTACCGACAAACCTCTAGCCGCTGTCTTGACCATTCTAATTGTGAATATAACTCTATCATTTTTACTGATGAGCATACCGTAGGTTGTCGAACTATATCCGTTTACATATAGGTACCACAGGTATTCCATAGAATTAATGGTGAAGTGATAATACCAGCATCTTCCAGTGTACGGCTTAATACCAAAGGATGTAATCCTCTGCGGTGAAATATATTATTTACTCGATAAGGTCTTTGGACTTAAGCCATTTTCTGGCTATTGTAATGGGTAGGCTGGCTCTAGGTTACGTTTCATAAAGCACTTTCTTAAAATTTATTACGCCCTTGTTAGCTACTATCATACTCCTGGTGATGATCATGCTTAGTTTTGGCGTTATCTGGAGCTAAATAACCTAGAAAATAAATAAATTTGTAATAAACGAAAGAATTTAGAAGATATTTTAATAAAAATTAGGTAGAAAACACTAAGGGTATTAACTTTTTTTGATTATTTATGGTTTTTTGATTCTAAAGGTTTAGTCATTAATTTTAGTCGTAATATTAATTAAGCGCTATATAAGGTGATAACTGTTACCTTTTTTTATTTGATAATTGAGCGTTAATAGTTATTCAATAAAAACACATAAATCCATACAGCCCTTTATTTAAAAGGATTTAATGAAGACAGTTAGCTTTATTTATGACATGCTATTTATACATTGCATTAAAAAGTAATAATAAACATGGTCATTAGCCATATAAATTGTATTAAGGGAATACACATGAAGAGAAAAGATTCGCAGGTATTTAAAAAGTCAGCTTTATGCATAGCACTTAGCTCGGCTTTGTCTGTACCTATCTATAGTTACGCAGAAGAAAACTCAGTAGAAGGTATTGAAAAAATTCAAGTAACTGCCTCTCGCCGTACATCGACAGTACAAGAAGCACCATTAAATATTACCGCACTTGATGCTGATGTGATGAAAGATCAAAACATATCACAGTTATCCGACGTCGCTCGTTGGGTACCTGGTTTGAGTGTTGCTGATCAAGGTGGTCGTAGTGGCTCTCCTATCATTGTTCGTGGTTTAAATACTAATTCATCAGGACCAAACTCTGATGGTGGAACTGTTGCCACTTACCTTGGTGAAATCCCATTAGTGGTTGATATGAAGCTTATTGATATTGAACGAGTTGAAGTATTGATTGGCCCACAAGGTACTTTGTATGGCGCGGGCACACTGGGTGGTGCAATACGTTATATACCAAATAAACCGATATTAGACGAAACATCTGGCTCACTTTATGGCGATATTTTTACGTTATCTGAAAGTGATGATATTGGTGGTGAAGCCGGCTTTGTTTTTAACACGCCACTGATTGATGATGAATTAGCCGTGCGTTTTGCTGTTAATTATCTTGATGAACCTGGCTTTATTGATTACAACTATGTGGTTCGCGAAGGTGGTATTTCATTACCTGATCCTGATTGGTCTGATGCTGACGCCGTAAATGCTAATCTAAAAGAAGTTAAAGACGCTAACTTCGAACAAACAACTACGGCCAAAGCAATGATTCGCTGGCAGCCTAATGATACTTTTGATGCTACCTTATCTTACTTTTATCAAAAACAAGAGATCGGTGGTCGCTCTATTGTTCATAATGATAGCCTAAGTGAGACTAACCCATTATCTGCTATCATGGGAGAATATGAATCAGCTTATCGTTATCAAGAACCAAGAGATAAGGAAGACACTTTACTGAGTTTAGAGATGTCTATTGATTTAGGCTTTGCTGAATTAACGTCAGCAACGGGCTATTCAGAATTTGAAGCGCTTGGGCAACGAGATCAAACCGATTTACTTATTCGCTTAGATTATAGCTATGAAGAATTTCCTGGCTTCTCTGCTTTTACTCGCGAAGTAGATGAATCTGAAAACTTTACTCAAGAAATCCGCTTAGTATCGACGGGTGATTCAGCATTATCTTGGATTGTCGGTGCTTATTACAACAAAAATGAAAGCTTTGGTGATAGCCGTGAATATACCCCAGGCTTCGATCAGTATGCTGTTGATAACTGGGGGGCAGCGCAATTACGTCCAGATTCATTAGAATATATTTCGGTAGGTAAAACCGAAACGACAGAATCAGCACTTTTTGGTGAAGTTACTTACAGCGTAACGGATAAATTAACCTTAATGTTGGGGGCACGATTCTATCAATACGATGTAGTCGCCCGATCTGATTCTGATTTACCTTTATTAAACACTATATATGACGCGAGTTATGATCCAACATTCATTGACATAGATTTGGTAGGATCTGAGTTTTATGCTGACGATGATGGTAGCCTATTTAAAATTAATACGAGTTATCAATTCAGTGATGACATAATGGCCTACGCAACAATAAGTGAAGGCTTTCGTATTGGTAGCTCTAACGGGATCGATGCATGTGAAGAGGATATTGGCCAGCAACAAACTATTTGTGCGCAACCAGATGAGTTAATGTATGAACCAGACACCACTACTAATTATGAGTTAGGTTTTAAGAGTACTTGGTATAGCAACCAGTTACATTTTAATGCCGCACTATTTATGGTTGAATGGCAAAATGCTCAAATAGCAGGCGCAACAGAAGTGGGTCAACAACCTTTCACCACCAATGCTGGAGAAGCAGAGGCATCTGGTATTGAAATATCATCACGCGCTATGTTAAGTGATAGCCTAATGGCCTATGCCACTTATGCTTATACTAACGCTGAATTAACCACTGATGCTCCTGGGATTGGTGCAGAAAGTGGTGATCGATTACCTGGCTCACCTGAGCAACAATTTTCATTCGGTGCAACTTATTCGACTGAGGTATTTAATGGTATCGGTTTAGATATTAACTATGGTTTAACTTATCAAAGTGATGTCTATTCTAAAGTAGGACTACGTGATAATGGTGAAGCTTTACCAAGCTATTCATTAAGCAATACATCAGCACGATTTTCTGATGATGTATGGTCGGTAACCTTATACGTTGATAATATGTTTGATAAGTATGCTTATAGCTCGGTTCGTCGTGATGTGGGTGATATAACTACCTCGAATGACCCAGCAATACAACGTAACTACGGACATTTTTTAGTTACACCACGTAAGGTCGGCGTACGTTTCGAATATTTATTTGATATGTAACCCTTTAAGTTTTACTTATCCAATAGCATAAAAGTAAAGGCATAGTATTCGTTAGTTAATGCTATGCCTTTTTAAATTTTGCTTAAGAAAATCCTAATATTGTTGTTGATAATAATCTATTAGACAAATTAACAACTTGAGTATGTTACTTTTGTGATGATAAATGGCAAAGTATACCAACAGTAGTGATCAAAATGACGATTAGTAGTCAACGTATGCCTAACAAAATAAAAACCTTGCATCAACAAGCGCAAAAAGCATTAAATCAAGGCTTGTATCAACAGGCTCATCAACTGTTGATTTTAATTTTACAGCAGGATAAATTCTTTGCTGATGCCTATTTTTTGTTAGCCATGATAGCCAGTGCGCACCATAAGTCAGTAAAAGCGATTGAATTAATTAAACAAGCCAATTTGCTTGCTCCTAACAATGCCGAATATTTATCACAACTTGCCAAGCACTATGCGTTGGAAAACGATCATGTTCAAGCGGTGCACTTTGCCGAGCTAGCCGCTAGGTTAACCTCTAAATCTTCACTAACTTTAGATACCCTTGGCGTAGCGTACAGTCAAATGGGTTTACATGAAAAAGCGGTCAGTTTTTTCAAAAAAGCTGTAGCTATTAATAACAATAATCCAAATTATTTTTATAATTTAGGCGCTTCATTAAAGTTTACTGGTGATTTTGACGGTGCTAAAAATGCCTATGAAAAAACTATTTCAATGGTGCCTAATTATTATAAAGCACATGCGGCATTAACCGGCTTAGGTAATATATCTGCTGATTCAAATCATATTACCCAACTTGAGCAACTGTTTAGCCAAGCACAAAAGGTAGATGATAAATTATATCTCGGTCACGCGCTAGCGCGTGAATATGAATCATTAAAAGACTTTGATAAAGCATTTTACTACTTAAATTCGGCAAAAAAGTTAAAGCTAGAGCAGTTTAAATACAGCATAGATGAAGACAAAGAGTTATTTAAAAGCCTTGAAATATATTTTCAAAATGACGATCATGCGCCGACAAAAGGCTTTGAGACTGATGAACCAATATTCGTTGTTGGTATGCCACGATCAGGAACAACCTTGGTTGAGCGAATTATTTCACAGCATTCTGAAGTAACCAGTGCTGGAGAATTGCAACACTTTGGTTTACTACTGAAAAAAATGGCGAAAACTACCAGCAACCGCGTCATTGATGCAGAAACGATAACAGCGACAAAGCATATAAACTTTGCAGAATTAGGTAACGCTTATATTGAAAGTACACGGGCTATAACAGGGAAAACAGCAAAGTTTGTAGATAAAATGCCGCTAAATGTACTTTATGTTGGCTTTATCTTACAGGCTTTACCAAAAGCTAAGATTATTTGTCTAGATAGAAATCCACTCGATACCATTGTGAGTAATTTCAGACAGCTGTTTGCCGTTAACCAATCGTATTACAGTTATTCATATGATTTAGAAAGTACTACTGAATTTTATTTATTATTTAAACAATTAGCGACCTTGTGGCTAAAACTTTATCCTGAAAATTTCTATTTCATTAATTATGAAAAATTAGTTAATGCCCCTGTAAATGAAGCTCGACAGCTGATTAAATTTTGCAACCTTCCTTGGCAAGAGCAATGTGTAAATATTCATCAAAATTCAGCGCCCGTTGCTACTGCTAGTGCATTACAAGTTCGTAGCCCTATTAATAATCGCTCCGTAGGTAACTGGAAAAAATACGATACTTACCTCACTAGTGTTAAAAATATATTAGCCTCTAATACATCGAACTAATCTTACTTCATTGGCATAACCAACAATAGAGAGAACAAAGATT
>JBKEHN010000194.1:0-5134 GCA_046710905.1 Colwellia sp. | reverse complement strand
AATCTACGGAACTTTATAGGAAAAGTAAACCTTTATTTTACAAATATTAGTTAAAGTACTAAAAGCACTAATTACATTACTATCAATATCGCCTACCACTGATATTATAACTCATTAATACAAAGACTTAATTATATTTAGCACTTTATCGATAAAATATCACATTCAACATTATCGAGTATCTTTTCAATAGTATTACCAATAAATTTTCCATTATTACCCATACCCATAACTAATAAATCAGCTTGGCATGATTTTACTAAATTGGGTAATTCATATTCAGTAGAACCTGCCACTAAATGAATAAGTTTTTCATCAAAAGCATAATCATTAAGTAACTCATCAAAGATAATTTTATGATGATTTTTTACCGCATCACTGTAAGCATTAAAGTCACCATTAATTAAGCTGTGATCCATACCCACTGAACTCATACCTTGCCATAACTCTATTCCTATTGGCTGATAACAGTGACAAATATGGGTTTGACTATCAAATAATTCAGCTATTGCCAATCCTGCTTGCACAATCTCGGTATCTAATCTGTCAGCTTTATCATATTTTTTTTCAGGATCAACAGCAGCTATAATATTCTTATATGAATCGTTACTAATATTTTTAGTGAGTAATAAAGGTACCTTACAGTGCTCCAGCAATTGCCAATCACAAGGAGTAAAAAATATTTTACTCATTGTAGAATATTGTTTAGTTGACTTAATTACCATAGAAAAATCAGTACCCGCCACTTTAGCCAACACAGCACAACTAATGTCACAATGCCAAACCACCTCAATATTACCCACAATATTAAGTGCCTTAACTTCAGTTAAATACGTTGTCAACCAACGAGTTTTAGCCGCTATATAGTCTTTTTTTAAGGCAGCTAATTGTGCTTGATTAAAGTTCCAATGACTAACAAATTGACGGTTATAAACAACCAGAAAAAGCTCGATACTTGCTGATGTTTTCTCTGCAATATTAATGGCTTGGACTAATGCGGCTTGATGATCACTAGCAGAGTCCATCACCACTAAAATATTTTTAATTAATCTCATCATTCGCTCCTAAACATCTATTATCCAGGTGATATTATTTAGATAAACACTATTCACTTAGCAAATAGTTTACTATTCCCTTACTTAAAAATTAGTGTATTTATAGACTTTTAGCAACGTAATTACCTTAATTATTACCACAAGTTGATCTAAACAGTGTATCGCTTATCTGTGCTGTCATAGCTCATCATTAAAATGAATGATGGCGTGATTCTTGATGATTAAGGATAAACCGAGTACTCACGTTTTATAAATGAAGTAACACCGCTTATTTATCTCAGTTAATGGTATGTGAATCACTCTTTTTAAGGGATAATGTTCTATCATTCCGCCGTTATTTTATTGCATCAATGCTGTTGATGTTGTTTGAACCAAAGAGGTATTATGAAAACACTGATTATACTAATCGTACTATGTGTCTTAACGCTAAGTCCATTGGTGAGTATTAACGTTAACGCTACAACATTTACTTTTACCGCCATTCCAGATGCAGACGAATCTCAGCTGCGAACCCGCTTCGAAAAGGTTGCTCTGTATTTAGAGAAGAAACTTGGCGTTAAAGTAAATTATATTCCGGTAAAGTCATACTCGGCCGCGGTAACCGCATTTAGAAATAATCAAGTGCAGCTTGCTTGGTTTGGTGGTTTATCTGGCGTACAAGCCAGACGATTAGTACCAGGCTCGCAAGCAATTGCCCAAGGTTATGAAGACCAATTTTTTAAAAGCTACTTTATTGCTCACTATAGTACTGGCTTAGAGAAAAGCGACAGTTTTCCTGATATTAGTCAAAAAACTTTTACCTTTGGTTCAAAAGGTTCGACCTCAGGTAGATTAATGCCGCAATATTATATCGAGCAGTATCTACAAAAAAAACCACAACAAGCCTTTAAACGTGTTGGTTTTTCGGGTGACCATAGCCGCACTATTGCTCAAGTTCAAGCGGGTGCTTACCAAGTTGGCGCTGTAAATTATAAAGTTTGGGAAACTGCCCTTGCCGCAGGAAAAATAGATACGAATAAAGTCAACGTTATTTGGCAAACCCCTGCCTACCCTGATTATCAATGGACAATACGTGCGGGTGTTGATGCTGATTTTGGCGAGGGGTTCGCTGATAAAGTTCAAGCGGTGCTACTCAATATGAATAACCCAGAGTTACTCAATAGTTTTCCACGCTCTTCATTTGTAAACGCTGATAATAAAGATTTTGAACCAGTGTTAGACGTGGCTAAAAAGATAGGACTTATCGATTAATGATCACCATTGACAACTTAAATCTTCACTATGATAAAACGGCGGGTTACAACACAGATAAAAAAGAGACCTCTACTCAGGTAATTTTTGATCTGAGCCTGACTATCAATGAAGGTGAAAAAGTTGCTATTATTGGTCCCTCTGGTGCAGGAAAATCTAGTCTGCTACACCATATTTATAAACAATTACAAGCCAGCGCCGCTCTTTGCTCACAACGCCAAGGTTTAGTTGATAATTTAAGTATCTATCACAATATATTTATGGGGGCTTTGGCTAGGCATCACTGGTTATTTAACTTAGTGAATTTAATTAGACCTTTCAAGCAGGAGTTAACTAATGTCGCTGCACTTTGTCAACAATTAGAATTAGAACAGCCATTGACAAAAAAAGTGGATAAACTCTCTGGTGGGCAAAGACAACGCGTGACGTTAGCAAGAGCTCTATATCAACAACAAGCTCTTTTTATCGGCGATGAGCCCTTTTCTGCACTGGATCCATTAATGGCATCAAGACTACTCGAAACAATATTAAAACGACACAAAACGGTCATCATGGTGATGCATGACAGAGAATTAGCGATGAGTGCCTTTGATCGTGTCATCGCCTTAGATAAAGGCTATCTGGTAATCGATAGTCAACAGCAAAGTATCGATCAGCAGAAAATAACTGCATTGTATCAAACTAGCGCAGTCGCCTAAGCCTCTTTATGCCACAACAGAAAAAAATACATTACCCTTTAGGTTACTGGCAAAAAATTACTTTATCAATCTGGCTTATCGCATTAGTTATTCTACCTTTTGCTGATATAGAGGTTATCAGTTTCGACCCTTTTATCGAATTATCGCGTATGCTAGAGGGGTTAATGACACCCGACTTTCTCGCGACTGAATACCTATTTCAAGCCATTATTCAAACCATTAACTTTGCCATTTTAGGTGTTTTTTTAGGGCTGGTTTTAGGTGCTCCGCTCGCCCTAATATACCAGCATCCTATTGTATCAAGCTGCTGCGCTTTTTTACGTGCGATCCATGAGATCTTCTGGGCACTACTTTTTTTACAAATATTTGGCCTTTCACCCATTACCGGAATTTTAGCTATTACTATTCCTTTTGCCGCCACTTTTGCCCGCGTTTTTCACGATATCATTATTCAATCGTCAGAGAGTCCTTTAGAGAGTATTGATAGCCGTGCCGATATTATTAGCCGCTTCACTTATGGAAAAATAGCTCAAGTCATGCCCCAAATGATGGCCTACACTCGTTACCGTTTTGAGTGCGCCCTTCGCAGCAGCGCGGTACTGGGCTTTATTGGTATGCCAACGTTAGGCTTTTATATGGAAACTGCTTTTAGACAGGGAAACTATAGCGAAGGTTCAGCGTTATTGATCATTTTTATTGCCCTTATCGGCACTATTCGTTACTGGTGTCCCGCCAAGTTACTGGCTGTTTATCTGGTAATTGCTTGCGTGACACTGGTCGATATTCCTTCGGTGGATAGCAGTCTACTGATACGTTTTATTAGCCAAGATATTTTGCCTCCTGCATTGACCAATATCACGACTTTGGCAGAAGTTCAATGGTCATCACTCTCTTCTTGGTTTACTACTATCCTATGGTACCAAGCTATTCCTGGTATCATAGCCACCATTACCTTAGCATTAGTTGCCTTAGCAGCTACGCACCTTGTTACGTTAAACGTCCATGCTTTGGCGAGTAAACATTTATGGCCTGCGCCACTAACTTGGCTTGGCCAGTTAACATTATTAATTGGTCGTTCAGTGCCTGAATATATCTTAGCATTCATCTTTTTAATGCTACTGGGCCCGTCAATGTTACCGGCTATTATCGCGTTAGCCATACATAATGGCTGCGTAATTGCTTATTTGACTGTGAAACAAAGTAACACCATCGCGCCACAACAAATGCAAATGAGTAAGCTCAATCAGTTTAACTACCATGTAATGCCTGATATCTATCCTAATATGATGGCCTTGATATTTTATCGCTTCGAGATCATAGTGCGAGAAACTGCGGTCTTTGGCATATTGGGTATTATGACGTTAGGATTTTATATCGACAGTAACTTCAGCGAAATACGCTATAGCAATGCACTCGTACTTATCATGTTTACAGCTCTACTCAATGTCGCCATTGATATATTATCAAGACGACTACTTAAGTTACCGCAAAACAGTCAAACGAGCTGTTGATCGATAAAAATCTAATCACATTTGTAGTTAGCACCTGAGTAGTTCTACTTTTAAACTCCCCCTCTATGCTTTTTGCTACTTAATAGAATATTGGCAGGCCTACAACTAAATTTATATATCAAGATAAAATTGACAACTACTTGATCTAAAAGTACTTAACCTATCACCTTTGCTATTACACTAATTTCAGGTGTTATGCTTTATTTATAGCAAGCAAGTAATAACAATCGATAGACTGAGTTTACTCAATAAGCGACCAATATCGACATTTTCTAACATTACTGTAAAAGTCTTATTATTATTGTCATAGATAAAGAGCCAATATAATGAGTTAAAGCGATTACCCTGCCAAAAAATAGTATTACAGCATAATCGAAAAAAATAACGTTTTGCTGATAAAATGTTGTCGTAAGCTTGGATGAGTTATCAAGTAATAATGTTCTAAGCTTTGGTAAATAGAATTCAGCCAGCTAAAATCTAAATAAGCACTTATCGATAAAAATGAATAATCAAGACGTAGTTATTATTGACGATATCGCTAGGATAGGAGAAATCTTAGAAAAAATTCAGCCACTACAAAAACCTATGAGTACTTCTGTGTTAGCCACTCACGCTTTTT
>JBKEHN010000193.1:0-5203 GCA_046710905.1 Colwellia sp. | reverse complement strand
GCCAAGCGTCTTTTGGTAAAGCTGATTACGATCAATTATCAGAAAAGGGCGCTAAGCAAGCAGTGATGTTAGGACAATATTGGCGTTCAAATGCAGCACCATATAAGTTTTATTGTGGTGATTTACTCCGTCATGGCCAAACATTACAGTATTTTACTGAAGGTTTTCAAGGCAAAGAAACACCAATAATTACCCATTCAGGTTTGAATGAGTTCAACCATGTTGATATTTTGACTCGCAATAATGCACAGTGGCATAATTTCGCAAAAATGAGTGAAGAAATAAATCAATCAACAGAGCCGAATAAATCGTTTCAAAAAGAATTTTCTATTGCATTAGAGCGTTGGACCTCGGGCGATAAAGACCAGGAGTATTTAGAAAGTTGGCCTCAGTTTAAAAAGCGTTGCATTAGTGCTTTGAAAGATATTATTGAACAACAAGAAATGACCAATCGTAAAGTATCAATTAATAAAGTCCCTAATGATATTCTCGTATTTACCTCGGCAGGAACAATCTCAGTAATTATTCAAACTATTTTACAACTGAGCGATAGACAAACGTTAAAGATAAATCAGCAATTAAGAAATACCGGAGTGACTAAGTTACTTTTTTCAGAAAAAAATTTAAGTATCGATTACTTTAATAATTATAGTCACTTAACATTGGCGGGTCCTGATATGGATACCTTTAGATAGCTTAGAGAGTAATAGCGCCTTATAAATCGTTTTCAGGTAGATATAACAATCACAAATTAACCAAGTACTTAAGCAGGAAATAACATGAATAACAGTAATTTATTTGATTTAACAAACAAGGTTGCCTTGGTAACAGGAGCAAGCCGTGGTATCGGTGCAAGTATTGCTAAGTTATTAGCGCAGCATGGTGCACATATTATTGTTTCTAGCCGTAAAGTTGATGATTGTCAGATAGTTGTTAACGACATTATTGCCGCTGGTGGCAGCGCTCAGGCTCTTGCATGTCATATTGGTGAAATGGAACAAATTGAGGCTATTTTCGCGGCAATTTCAGCAGAACATGGCAAGCTTGATATTTTAGTCAATAATGCGGCGGCTAACCCATATTTTGGTCATATATTAGATACCGATTTAAGCGCATTCCAAAAAACGGTAGACGTTAATATTCGGGGTTACTTCTTTATGTCGACTCAAGGGGCAAAATTAATGAAAGCCAGCGGTGGCGGTTCTATTGTTAATGTTGCTTCCATCAACGGCGTTATCCCTGGTGATTTTCAAGGCATTTATTCAATTACTAAAGCGGCGGTTATTTCGATGACTAAAGCGTTCGCCAAAGAGTGTGCTCAATTTAATATTCGTGTAAACGCATTACTACCGGGAGGAACAGATACTAAATTTGCTTCTACTTTAGTGAATAACCCTAAAATTCTTGAACAAATGCTACTGCACGTACCGATGAAGCGTGTTGCCCAGCCCGATGAAATGGCTGGTACTGTGTTGTACTTAGCCTCTGATGCTTCTAGTTACACCACGGGTACGGCGATTAATGTTGATGGTGGTTATCTCATTGGCTAATGTTGAACTACCGTGTTCATTTGCAAAATAAATAAGTTAAAGCAGCATGTACGCCCTATCAACAAAAGCGACACCTAAGAGTTATCTATAAAAACAAGGTATTAGGAAGATATATGAGTAACAACACCAGCATTGAAAAATTATTTTCAGTATTTTCAGTTAAATCATTGTCATTAAGAAATAAAACCGTGATGGCCCCGATGACCCGTGCATTTTCGCCAGACAATATCCCTTCAACACAAGTTGCTGCTTACTATCGCCGTCGCGCTGAAGGTAATGTTGGCTTGATTATCACCGAAGGCACATTTATTTCTCATAAGGCTGCTAATGGCTATGAAAATGTACCCGCTATTCACGGTGAAGCAGCATTAGCGGGTTGGAAACATGTCGTTGATGAAGTTCATGCCGCAGGCGGTCAAATAGTTCCTCAATTATGGCATGTGGGCTCAGTTAGAAAGTTAGGCGTTGGTCCAGATAAGACGATCCCTGCTTATAGTCCTTCAGGTTTGTACAAACCAGGCGCTGAAAATGGGCTAGCCATGACGCAAGCAGATATTGACGAAGTGGTTGCTTCATTTGCTCAAGCGGCGCTTGATGCTAAAAATGTAGGCTTTGATGGCATTGAAGTTCATGGTGCGCACGGTTATTTAGTTGATCAGTTTTTTTGGGAAGGTACTAACCAAAGAGAAGATAAATATGGGGGGTCTATCGAAAATCGCAGCCGTTTTGGTGTTGAGATCGTTGTAGCAATTCGCGCAGCGGTAGGTGAAAACTTCACTATTATCTTCAGATTTTCTCAGTGGAAACAACAAGATTACAGTGCAAAACTTTGTCAAACACCGGAAGAGTTAGCAACCTTTTTAACCTTATTAAGTAATGCTGGCGTTGATGTTTTTCATGCAAGTACACGTCGTTTTTGGGTTAGCGAGTTTGAAGGCTCAGATCTTACCCTCGCCGGTTGGACAAAAAAACTTACCAATAAACCAGTGATTACCGTCGGTAATATTGGCCTAGATGCTGACTTTATTGGGGAGGGTAATACCGATTTATCAGGTACTTCAAATCCAACAGGCATTGATGAATTATTAATTCGTTTAAATAATGATGAATTTGATTTGGTTGCCATTGGTCGGGCGTTGTTAGTTGACCCAGAATGGGTAAATAAGATTAAAGATAAAGCACTTGATAACATTAAGCCGTTTAATAAAAAATCGCTAATGTCACTGAGCTAAAACAAGCCAAACAAGCCAAACAAGCTAATACAAGGGTATGACAATGAATTTTGAATATAGCGAAAAAGTTCAAGACTTGATCAATCGAGTTACCACGTTTATGGAGCAGCATATATTTCCTGTTGAACAAGAAATGCATGAGCAAGTAGCACTAGACCGCTGGTCAACACCGCCGTTAATGGAAACGCTAAAAGCAAAAGCGCAAGCGCAAGGTTTATGGAATTTATTCTTACCTGTGGCCTATGGTAAATACAGTGCTGGACTGACAAATTTAGAATATGCCCCATTAGCTGAAATTATGGGAAAAGTGATGTGGGCGCCAGAGGTTTTTAACTGCGCCGCACCTGATACCGGTAATATGGAAGTCTTAGCAAAATACGGCAATGAAGCACAAAAAAAACAATGGTTAGAGCCCTTGCTAGCTGGAAAAATACGCTCTGCTTTTGCAATGACTGAGCCAGACGTTGCCTCAAGTGATGCGACTAACATTGAATTACGTATTGAACGTGATGGTGATGAGTATGTCATCAATGGTCGAAAATTTTATATCAGTGGCGCTTGTCGCAAGCAGTGCGAAATCATGATCGTTATGGGTAAAACAGATGCTGAAAATTCCAACCGTTATATTCAACAATCACAAGTGTTGGTACCAATGAAAACACCTGGCGTGACAATAGTGAGGCCAATGAAAGTGTTTGGTTATGATGATGCCCCCGAAGGTCATGCAGAGATTACCTTTGAAAATGTCCGAGTCCCTGTTGAAAATATTATTTTTGATCAAGGTAAAGGCTTTGAAATTGCCCAGGGACGCTTAGGCCCGGGACGTATTCATCATTGCATGCGATCTATTGGCGTTGCTCAACGTGCTTTAGATTTAATGTGTCAACGTGTTAATGAACGTGTTGTTTTTGGCCGACCAATGATCAAGCAACAATCGATACGTGAAGATATTGCCAAGTCAGCTTGTCAAATAGAGCAAGCGCGGTTAATGACTTTAAAAGCAGCACAAAAAATGGATACCCATGGTAATAAAGCGGCCAAAGATATCATTGCGATGATTAAAATTATCGCGCCAAGTATGTCTCTTGATGTGTTAGACCGTGCGATTCAATGTTTTGGCGCTGCAGGTGTTAGTCAAGATACTTTTTTAGCACAGGCATGGGCAGGTCAGCGATCATTACGTTTAGCTGATGGTCCTGATCAGGTCCATATGATGCAGTTAGGTCGAGACTTAGTGAAGCAAGTTACTAATTAAACTAAGCAAAATAAGTTTGCATATTAAATATAGTCATCAATGAAGAGTATTGAAAAATGTCACCAAGTTTACCTATTGATATTGACAAAATAACGGTATATCTCGAAGAGTATGTGGAAGGTTTTAAAGGGCCAATGACACTTGAAAAATTTTCAGGTGGCCAGTCTAATCCAACATTTAAGGTGAAAGCCGCTTCTGGTATTTATGTGCTCCGTCGACAACCACCAGGTACTTTATTGAAATCAGCCCATGCGGTTGATCGTGAATATCAAGTGCTTAATGCCCTTAAAGATAGCGATGTCCCAGTGGCGAAAGTGTATCACCTTTGTCAAGACACCAGTGTCATTGGTTCAATGTTTTATTTAATGGAGTTTTGTGACGGGCAAGTTTATTGGAGCGCATCATTAGCAGAGATCGATAGTAATGAACGCCGGGCTGAAATGTATGATGCGATGAATAAAGCACTGGTGGCTTTACATAGCGTCGATATTGAAGCTGTTGGTCTAAGTGAATACGGCAAAGCGGGTAATTATTTTGAACGTCAGTTAGGGAGATGGACCGCTCAATATAAAATAACTGAATTACAAAAAATTCCTTCGATGGATATCTTGGGGCAATGGTTGCAAAGTCATGTGCCAGAAGATGATGGCCGAGTGTGCTTGGTTCATGGTGACTTTCGTTTAGATAACATGATGTTTCATGCTCAAAAAGCTGAATTATTAGCGGTACTAGACTGGGAACTCTCTACATTAGGGCACCCCTTTGCTGATTTAGCTTATCAATGTATGGGGCTTCGTATGCCACAAGGTATGGGTAGTATTGATGGTCTCCAAGGAGTTGACCGTACCCGTTTAGGTATACCTACAGAAGAAGAATATGTAGCGAAATATTGTCAGCGAATGGGGATAGAACATATTGATAATTGGGTTTTTTGTTTAGCTTTTAGTTTTTACCGCTTAGCGGCAATAGCGCAAGGCGTCGCAAAACGTGCCTCACAAGGCAATGCCTCCAATGAAAATGCAAGTAAAGTGGGGGGCTTTGTTGAGCCATTAGCTCAAATGGCATTAAAAATTATTGCTGAAGAATAAGTAAAACGACAACATCGAAAAACAACTAATAAGAACTAAAAAGTCAAAAGAAACTAAAAAGTCAAAAGAAACTAAAAA
>JBKEHN010000192.1:0-5203 GCA_046710905.1 Colwellia sp. | reverse complement strand
GGACGAACAAAGCAGTAGTGATTACTGTTACCATCAATTAAATCAGTTGCATGGCAAACAAGATAACCAAGATAAAAGCCAAACAGCGATTAGTTACCAGTTAAGTACCAAGCGTATTGAAAGTCATTACAGCCATGGCGGTGGCTGTAGTTTTGCCACCGCATTATCCGCTTTTTTTGCCCAAGGTTATTTAGTAAGAGATGCTTTTACTTTAGCAAAAGCATTTATCAGCCAAGGTTTAGCTGCTAGCGAGCAAGTAAGTCAATCATTTGGTCATCAATATTATGGTGCCTTTGAGCAGCAAGGTTGGCCTAGAGAATCTCAGCACTTTAGCGAGGTTGTAGATCCATTAAATATTGAATACAAAAACCTAACCACATTTAAATCGTTGAACCTAGCAGGAAAAAAGCTAGGTCTTTATCCTGTTATTGATTCATTATACTGGCTCAAACGACTATTACCTTTAGGCTTAGAAATAATTCAATTACGCGTAAAAAACTTAGTTGAAAGCGAATTAGAGCACATTATTATTGACGCTGTAAAGCTGGCGAAAGATTATCATACTCGCCTGTTTATTAATGATTATTGGCAACTGGCAATCAAGCATGGCGCCTATGGCGTGCATATTGGTCAGGAAGACTTACAAGATGCTGACCTCAGCACAATTCAGCAATCAGGTATACGTTTAGGTATCAGTACTCACGGTTGTTATGAGTTTTTATTAGCACAACAATTACAGCCGTCTTATTTAGCCATTGGCGCTATTTTTTCGACCAAAACTAAGGACATGACTGGGCAAATTCAAGGACTTGATAATTTAAGGCAAGTACTAGCTTTACGACCTGAAAAGATACGACTGCAAATACCTGTGGTGGCTATTGGGGGGATAAACCTAGAACGAGCTGCGGAGGTTGTCGCAACAGGCGTTGAGAGTATTGCAGTAGTGACCGCGTTAACTGAAGCTGAAAGCTCGCATGGAATTTCAGCTGAGCAGGCGGTAGATAAGTTGCAAGCCATGATTAACGACTAACTAGTAGATTAAACAGTATCATCACACTTTTAGAAAATAAGATCTCACCACCTTTAGTGGCGGTTTTCATTGCCCCAGGTATGTGGAGGTTAAGTACATTAACTCTGGTCACTCTATTAATAAGCACAATAATAATAGCCTCGGTTATTATCTTTATTATTGTAGGAATATTTTTATCCTTTCAGGTTTGATATCTTTTCGATTGACTAAAACCACGGTTAATCCACTTAAACCTGATACAGCAAGTACGTTGCTCATCTCCGGCATATATCCGTTTACAAGTAACCCTATGTTTATTGTCTTGGGCTAGTTTTTTAGGCCCGCTTTGGTCAGTTGCTTTAATACTATTGTATATGGTTTATATTCGATATTTTCACATAGTCACTGAACAAAGAGCGCTGAGCACATTATTTATAGATGAATTTACAGTATATAAAAAACAGGTTTAAACTTGATGATAATTATTGGTGATGAAGAAGCGATCGAAATAATTTAGAGATTAACTGTACTTATTCAGAGCACAAAAAAAGGAAATGTATTACAACACTTCCTTTTTTCATTTATAAAACCATTAATAACTGATTATCGATACAGATAACTATGCTATTTCATTTCAGACAAAAGTTTTGGGTTAGTAACTAAGTTTCTAACGCCGTGAGC
The DNA here is from genome assembly GCA_046710905.1 of Colwellia sp. GTDB lineage: Bacteria > Pseudomonadota > Gammaproteobacteria > Enterobacterales > Alteromonadaceae > Colwellia. Next base: position 3,513 of record JBKEHN010000192.1, on the reverse strand, counting down.
GTGATCTTCTTTAAAGGCGTTAGCTTTACACCATTCGCCAACCGTTTCGATATTAACTTTAGCCACTTCTGGTCGAACGCTCCAAGTTACTTGAAATGGAGAGCCTTTTTCATTGTAGCTAGGGCCTGTAGTAGAACCTACATATTGAATTGGTGTACCAGTATTACTTGGAATATTAAGCGCTTGATGTTTTTCATTTTTAACATCGTGTTTGGTTAATATACCAAAATCTAAAGCATTTTCATCATTTACTACAACAAAGACTTGAGTCTCAACACGAAATTGTGGGTTAATAGTTGACTCATCTAAACAGGCAGCTAAAGTATTCCCTGGTGTCGCTTGTGCAGTTGAGTGAACATAGTGCACTTCTATCGTATCACCAGGGAATAGCCCCCCGTGTGGGTTAGGACAGATATCTTTATTAATCTTTTTAGTTTCGTTACTGCTTAATTTACCTGAATAAGCAAAACCTGTTTGATAACCATTACTATCGCCGTTACCAACATATTTAGTAAATTCGCCACCTTTATGCTCAGCATTCTTATGCATATGGATATTACATAAGTTCATTTTAGTAGATGCTGGCGCTAAACCAAAAATACGGGGGTTATTACCTTGTTTAGCTGATAAGTCACGTGGTGACTGTGGTCCGTAACCCTTACTAAGGGTATTTTTTTCTAACATAGCGCGTTGTTTTTCAATGACGTTGTCTGAAACGTGAACACTGCCGGCAATAACTGTTAATGGTGCTAATATCGTGGCGATAGCTAATACAATAATATTTTTTTTCATTGTTTACTCTTAAGGTTGTTGATTAACTGATTACTTATGGGTAGTTGTATGAAAATAAGGCTATTTTTGCTTTTTTAACATGGGCCCTTAATAGCGAAAATACAAGTCGTCTCTCTTTATATAATTATGCATATGAGAAATATTTTTTTGTTTTTTTTCTTAGTTTCTGCCATAAGTTAATAACTAGGTATGCTATAGTAAAACGTCAGATTAGACAATATCTCGGGCTTATCAGAACACCTTTAATGTGTTAAAAATTGTAATGATTATCATGGGTTGTGTAGGCTTCTTATAATCATAAATAGGCATTTTTATGACGATTTTTATCATTTTATAGGTATAAATAGTGGGTGATGAATTTCATGATGTCATACGGTCACATGAGTTATGAGATTGTTAATAATTTGATGAATTATTATGTTTTAGCTGTAAAATACAGATAGCTAAAATATGGCTAAATATAACGTAAGAAATAAATATGAGTCGTAATAAACTTCTGTGGTACCAGCAAAGTTCTGTTGCTAAGGTATTTGAAAAAGAAACAGCCCTTATTGCTCAAATTCAAGCTGGTGAGTTCAAACAGTGTTTAATGCTTTGGCAAGCTAAAGAACCTACCTTGGTATTACCTGCAGGTAAAAAATGGCCAGAATCAGACGCACTTAAAACAGGCCTATTGGCGGATGAATGGCTGCTACATTCACGTAAAACCGGCGGTGCACCTGTACCACAATGTCCAGGTATTATAAATTTATCTCACCTGTATCTTTGCTCAAAAGATACCCCTTATTCAATACCCCAAGCTTACGAAAATTTATGTACAGTATTACATGGTTTTTTCCGTCAGTTTAATCTCGTTAGCCAAGCGCATGCCACAGAGTTCTCTTACTGTGATGGTGACTACAATATTAATATTAACGGTAAAAAAATAGTAGGTACTGCTCAGCGGGTGATATTAAAAAAAGGCGGTGGCAAGATAATACTGGCGCAAGCTTTTATTCTTATTGATGTATTACTAGATGAAATAATAAAACCGGTTAACTTATGTTATCAGCTGTCTGATAAAACGGAGCGGGTACAAGCGCAGGTGCATACTACGCTTTTTGAAAATATTACCCAGCGACCGACAATAGATCAGTTGTATCAGCAGTTAACTCAAGCTTTTGTCGATAGTACCTTATATTCATAAACAGCTATCCATAAAACAGTTATTAATATAAAGCGGCTAGCAAGTAGCGAGTAAATTAGTATTACATGCTGCTATTTAGTTGTAAGTACAGATCGGCAAACTTAATGCGCTTTTTATAGCCTTTGAAAAAGTGTTTATCAATGACATACTTTTGTTATCAATAACGACGATACTAGGGTAAGGGATAGCGTAATGTTTACTGTCTGTACCATCTTTAGCGTTAACGATATCGTCGGCCAGTATAGTTTGTACTTTCTGGTTAGAGAGTAATAGGTAACTTATACTTTTTTGCTCAGTAAAAACTTTTCAAAATATTAGTATTATCATAAGAAATGACCACTAAGCCATAATCTAAGGTAATAAATTTTTCTGCCTGATTATTTAATGCTATCAGGTGCTTTTTACAAAAGGAGCACCAATCGGCCGAGCCGAAAAATAAGATAATCAGACCCTGATCACCACTGAGTTGTTTGATATTAACTTGCTGCTTTAGCGGGTTAATAACCGAGATTTTAGCTACTTTTTTACCTATAGTTGAACCAACATCAATCGATGTATTGCTGAAGGCATTATTAGTAAGGGACAATAGGAGCGAAAAAAGTGATATTGTTATATTTTTATTTAGGGTTAGGTATTTTCATTTACGTAACGGCTTTTTATACCTGAAAACACCTGCTTACTTAGAGATAAAGCTGTTAAAATAGTTTTTATCCTTGCATATTTATCACAACAAAACTTAGTGAATAATTATGACTTATAAAAATGATGACAGTATTTGTCCTTTATGCGGACAAAATAATCGCTGCGATGTTAAAGCTAGTAGTGTTTACGGGTGTATGAATACTGAAATACTGAAATACTTGAAGCGCTTTTGGCAGTAATACCGACGTATCTTAAAGGGATCCATTGTGTATGTAATGCTTGTATTACTCATTATCATTATCATTATCATGAGCAGTAATCGTTAGTTACTGACCTTCAAAAAGTCAGTTAAAACGATAATTTTTACAGATACAAAAAGAAAAACACATTTAAATCAACTTTTTTAGTCTTAATCCCTACGCAAAACGTATACATCCAAGTAAAATACCCTCAGGAACAAACTTTCGAAACTGTTATGAATAAAATATCACCTACACATCAGCCATTACTCAGTTCAGCTGCAAAAATTGCCATTATTGGTGGTGGAGTTGCCGGCTCAACTATTGCGTTGCGCTTCGCCGAATTAGGTCTTGATACTACGTTAATAGAAAAGGGCCCAAGCTTAGTTAATGGGCCGCCTATTTGTCATTTGCATGCCGGTGGTAACCTGTATCGCGAAATTTGTGATGAGCAATGTCTTACGTTATTAAAACAATCGATAGATACAGTAAAAGTATATCCGCACAGTATTAATATACGGCCAACAATTATTGCTTTACCTAAGACTGATAAAGGCCAACCGACAGATTTATTGCCGCGTTTAGAAAAATTACGTGCTAAATATAGTGAGCTGGTTATGCAAGATATTCGTAATAAAGTATTAGGTGAACCGG
>JBKEHN010000191.1:0-5210 GCA_046710905.1 Colwellia sp. | reverse complement strand
ACTCTGTTCATCAACAGAAAAAGTTACCAGTTCTTTACCTTTATTTGGTAGTACATCTGCGGCAATAACTTCTTGGCTGAGCTTATACGGAGTACTAATCATAACTTCACTAAATTCAACAGCACTCGATTTACTTGCTAACGTAGTTAAAGAGCTGGCACAGCCGAATGTAGCCAGTAGAGTAAACAAGATTTTATTATAAGTTGTCTTCATGTAGTGAGGTCCGTGTCGTCAATAATAACTATCTTCGAATGAATGTAGAACACTAGAAACAATTAGAGTTCCCTAACTTTCTCTATCATATATAACATAGCCATACTTAACTGTATTAAAAAAGCGGTTACATATTATGTAACAGCTTTCACTCACCATACGTTTGTAGGGAAAATCTAGCTATAACCGACGTAATCAGTTTGGAGTTTTTTAGCAAGCGCTGCACTCATCATTGCTCGTAAAGCTGCTGGTTTAACAAGTTTTCGCATATAACCAACATCGTAGCTTTTCGCTTTTTCCTCAATACCCGGTTCCGAAGTCGCTGTTATTAATATTGCTGGTAATGAATGGTGACACTGACTACGTAAATCTTTAATTAACGTTAAGCCATCAACTTGCTTGCTTTGCGGATCATTAGTTTGGCTATCTGTTCGGTAACCTAATTGATAATCGACCAACAAAATATCAATTTCATTACTGTGGTTAGCAAATTCTAACAAGGCTGTTTCTCTAGAATCAGCCGCTAAGATATTACATTGCCATGCCGAAAGTAGTTCAACCATGCCACTGAGAACATCAGGATCATTATCAATACATAAGACGGTAATATCTTTTAACGCCACAACAAAACCGGGATTATTAACAATACGACTTTCCACTAGCGCTTCGGCTTGCTCGACTTGCACAGAAAATTTACAGCCTTGCATAGCTTTTGATTGCAAACTTAAGGTATGCCCTAATAACTGCGCCAAACTTTGTGTGATATTGAGCCCTAAGCCTAATCCCCTGCCATCATTATTATTTGGCGTATGAAGTTGGGTAAATTGTTCAAACACCAACATCTGTTTCTCAACAGGAATACCAGGACCATTATCTAAAATTTGAATGATTACTTGATTATTAAATACCCTGGCGCCTAATAAAACTTTACCTGGACTGGCGTATCTAAAAGCATTACCTACGAGATTTTGAATAATACGTCTTAATAAATGCCTATCTGATTTAACCCAAACATTACTTGCTACCAAACGAAACTCTACTGACTGCTCGATAGCAACTGCCGCAAATTCTTGCGCTAAATCTTCAAATAAATCATTGAGGGCGAATACTTGAATATTAGCTTTAATATTACCACTTTCTAAGCGGGCAATTTCAGCTAAATCACCTAATAAATCATTCGCGGCTTTAAGGGATCGATCGATATTCTCTACTTGCCTTTGCTGAACCAGGGTTAAATTACTTTGTGCTGATAATGCCGAAGTAAATAATCTTGCCGCTTCCAATGGCTGCATCAAGTCATGGCTACAAGCGTTTAAATACTGACTTTTTTTCAAATGCGCTTGCTCTGCTTTTTCATGTGCTTTCGCCAGTGCCTCATTAGTTTTAGCTAAAGTTAATGTTCGTTCATAGACACGGGTTTCAAGATCAAGGTTTGCTTCTTTCAGCACTTGTTCTGCCTGTCGATAGGCGGTGATGTCAGAAAACATCATAACAAACCCACCACCAGGCAACGGATTACCTTCAATACGAATAGTTTGGCCACTGACTTGTTGGCGTTCTGAACTATGCGGGCTACCTTTTCGTAAGAAATCTAATCGACGATCGACTTGTGGTTCAATATCACCAGAGCCACACAAACCACGTTTTACATTATGACGAATAAGCCCTGAAATAGGACTACCTACATACACCAACTCAGAGGGATACTCGAACAAACCTAAGTATTTTTTATTCCAAGCAACTAAACGTAACTCATCGTCGACAATCGAAATACCCTCGCTGGCATTTTCGATGGCACTTTGTAGTAAATTTTGAGAAAACTCTTGTCGCTGACTCGATGCATCTTCAACGAGCACCGCCAGCTCATCAAGGGCAATATCACGACCATCCAATGCAGAAGAGAGCACCAATCGAGCAGAAGACGATCCCATAACCGTTGCTAAGGTATTCTCAGTGTGTTGCAGTAATTGCTGGTTATAAATAACATTACCTAGTTCCTTTTTATTATGTGACGATAAAAAGGAACTAAAGTTAGTGCGCGCTTTTTCTAAACCAACAAAACGCGAAGCTAATAACTCTAACTCACGTACATCGAGCTGTCTTTTTTTCTCTACTTTTAATAATTTTGGTGACTGCCATTCTAAGAATAATGACGCTTGTACCCGTTCTTGTACACTTTGTCTGCTTATCTGAGATAGGGCCCACATGACAATAATATTAGCGCCTAAACTAAACAAGGTTGCGGTAGTTTTTACCGGTAAAAAGCCTTCGGCAAAAGGTGAGGCATATAAACCAAACTGAGGGAGGAAATTAAGTGTAAGCCACAAAATAAATCCTACTAAAATCCCCCCATAAACCCCTACTAAACTGGCGCGACGCCAATAAAAGGCGGCAATTAGCGCAGGTGTTAATTGTGCGAAAGCGCCAAAGGCTACTTCACCTAATGAAGACAGTGTATCAGGGGAAGCCATGATGAAAACACCATAACCTAGCATAATGACAAATAGAGCTAGTAGCTTTCTAATATTTAACAGCCGCTTGCGGAAATTATCATAGTCTGTTTGTGCTACTTTTTGACGACGATAAAGTAGTGGAAAAACTATTTCATTACTCAGCATAGTACTTAAGGCAATAGAAGAAATAATAACCATAGAGCTCGCTGCAGAAACTGCACCTAAAAAGGCAAACAGAGTCAACCAGGTTTGTTCGGTAACATCGGGAAGAAATAGTACGTAAGTATCAGATGGTACAGTATTACCAAGCAACATTTGACCTGCCAAACCTAATGGCGCAGCAAAAAAAGCAAAAACTAGGAGGTATAATGGGAAAACGCGACGACTGAGCCAAGTATCTTTTTGATCTTTAAGCTCAACGACCATTACTTGAAATTGCCTCGGTAAAGACAAAAACGCCGCCATCACAATCACCAACATGGCAAACATTGATGTTACATTATCTACCGTCAGTTGCTGCTCTAGTAATTCGTTGGCATTAGCCTGTTGCCAAATATCTGCAGGTGAATCATACAATACAAAACAAACAAAGATACCTACCGCTAAAAAAGCAAATAACTTAACTAGTGATTCAAAAGCGATCGCTAACATGACTCCCGGATGACGCTCAGTTACGTCAATGTGTCTAATGCCAAATAAAACAGTAAACACTGCTAAGACTAAACTGACAACTAAACCTATGTGCCAGCTGTTTAAGCTTTGATCCATTTGCAGTTGCTGAAAAGAATACACCATCGCTTTTAGCTGTAATGCGATATAAGGCATGGTCCCTACTAGCGCCACGATGGTCACCATAATAGCGAGATTATGTGACTTACCAAACCTGGCTGCCAGTAGATCAGCAATTGAGGTTAAATGAAGCTTTAAGCTAATACGAATAATGCGTTGGATAAATGGCCAAGCAAAAACAAAGAGTAAAATAGGTCCTAAATAAATGGGTAAATGCGATAGTAAATTTGTCGATGCTTGCCCTGTCGTACCTAAAAAACTCCAAGAGGTACAATAAACGCCTAAGGTAAGCGCATAAATAATACTCTGACCTTTTTTAGCCAACTGATGTCGGTATCTGTCACCTAAAAAAGCAATTAAAAACAACAAACCAATATAGGCCAAACTTAACAGCACTAATTGCCAATTAGGAAACATAAATACTCGCTACTTTAATACTTATAAGGAAATCAACACTAGATTGATAAAACAATATACCTAAGCTAACCCAAAATAGTAAGATTATCGTAAAATTATTTGCTAGAATAGAATCGAACCAAGGGGTGCGCTGTCATTTATATATTCAAATGATTAGTCGCTGAGATATATACTCTTTGAACCTGGGCAGAAAGTTATCTTAATTAACTTTCTGGCATAGGGATGGTTATAGATACAATCTATACTAAGTCATTAACTCTAACCAGAGTAATTAATGTACTTGGTATAATATTCATCAAAATTATCCTGCTTGTACATGCCCCTACTTTTATTTTGATGAGATTTTATGACGTTCTCCAAATCCACTATTTGTTTAGCTATCACTACAAGTATCTTTAACTTTTCCGCTTCAGCTGAAGAGCAAGCGAGTAATGACCCTGACAACATTGAAACCATCACTGTTAACAGTGACTTTCGCCAGCAGAACTTACAAAACGCTCCAACTTCAATGTCAGTATTAACTGATATCGACATTAAACAACGCAATGCCAAACATCTTGAAGAATTAATTGCTGTCAGCCCCAATGTTAATTTTGCCAGTGGTTCACAACGGGCACGTTATTACCAAATACGTGGTATTGGCGAACGTAGTCAGTTCCAAGAACCTATCAATCCATCTGTTGGTGTGATCATTGATGAGGTAGACTTCACAGGTATAGGCAGTGTTGCTTCTTTATTTGACGTTAAACAAGCCGAAATTTTTCGAGGCCCACAAGGCACACGTTTTGGTGCCAACGCGATTGCTGGTATGATCAATATTACTACCAACGAGCCGACGGAAGACTTTGAAGGGACCGTTCAACTTGGCGTTGGCAATTATAATACTTATGATATGGGTATAGCCTTATCTGGTCCTGCCACTGATTCGGTAAATTACCGCTTAGCTGTTAATCAAAGTAACAGTGATGGCTATATAGAAAATATTTATTTACAAGATGATGATACCAACAACCGCGATGAACTAAGCATTCGCGGAAAACTAGCTATTGAAGCGAGTGACAACCTTACTATTGACCTTGCTGGCTATTATTTTGATTTTGATAATGGTTACGATACTTTCTCTTTAGATAACACCAGAGAAACTTTGTCGGATGAGCCTGGCTTTGATCAACAAGAAACTGCTGCCTTTTCAGCAAAATTTACTTATCAAGGTTTTGACAGTGCTACTATATTAGCCATTATTAGTAATGCCGATTCAGACTTAGCTTATGGTTATGATGAAGATTGGGCTTATGTCGGCATATCAGCTCCAGACGTTATCGAAAACCCTGATTATGC
>JBKEHN010000190.1:0-5223 GCA_046710905.1 Colwellia sp. | reverse complement strand
TAGGTAAAATTATTTAGATAATTAATGGAAAATTGTTAAGTGAATAATATCAAAGTTTTAGCTGAACAGGCTAATAATAAAAATATTCCTCAACATATTGCTATCATTATGGATGGTAATGGTCGCTGGGCGCAGTTACAAGGCAAGGGCCGAGTTGCAGGGCATAAAGCTGGTGTTGACTCAGTACGAGCCGTTGTTGCTAGTGCACGAAAGTCTAATGTTAAAGCGCTAACACTATTTGCTTTTAGTAGTGAAAATTGGCAACGCCCGGCAAAAGAAGTCGGTGTGCTAATGGATTTGTTTATGTATGTGTTAACTAAAGAAGTTAAACGTTTACATAAGCATAATATCCGCTTTCAAGTTATAGGTGATTTAAGCCGATTTTCTGATGATTTACAGAAAAATATTGCTAAATCAGAACTGCTCACTATTAATAATACAGGTTTAGTTTTATCTATTGCAGCAAACTACGGTGGTCGTTGGGATATCGCTCAAGCAGCTAAAAAACTAGCCAGTGATGTCAATCAAGGCATAATATCCCTTGATGATATCAACGAAGAGTCACTCAATCAACAAACCAGTCTAGCAGATCTTCCCACTTTAGATTTACTTATCCGTACTGGTGGTGATTGTCGAATTAGTAATTTTCTCTTATGGCAAGTAGCTTATGCCGAACTTTTCTTCACTGATATTTTATGGCCAGACTTCAATGAAAAAAAATTTCAAGAAGCGATGAACTGCTTTGATCAACGAGAGCGTCGTTTTGGTAAAACAGGTGAACAAGCAAGAAACGAACAAACATTGTAAGACGATAGAAAAATAGAGTTATGAAAAATATAATTAAGAACAGCAAGCCGAGTCAAGTACTCAGAGCTTGTCCGACTAGCGTATAGTCTATAGCCGTTCCATTTGAAGATACAGGGTTTATAAACCAGTCCTTTGGGCAAACCTGAGCAAAACATATTCGTCGTTACCTTTGTTGTTAAGGGAATAACCCTTAAGAAAAGAAAAGTACCTTGATTATGATTCGCTCCGGCTTCCTGAACGAGCATCTTCAAGTGGAGCGGGTATATTACAACTCTCTACTACAAATAAAAGGGTAGCCCTTGTTAAAACAACGAATTATAACGGCTTTAATATTAGCACCAGCAGCAGCCTCAGCCATTTTCTACTTACCTATTAACTATTTTGCTGGGCTTTTAATGGCGATTATCGCTATAGGTGCATGGGAATGGGCCCGCTTTATGGGCTTAGTTAATAGTATCCAACGTCTAGGTTATACTTTAGTTACTACAGCCTTGATAGGGCTTTTATGGTTTCTATTACCGGTTGATGAAACATGGTTAGTGATCTCTGGTATACAACATGAAATAACCTTCATATTATCGCTAAGTATTATTTGGTGGCTTTTCGCTGCTTTATTAATGTTTTCTTACCCCAAACTGAACACTTTTTGGGCGAGTAATAAATTTATTATTGCTATATTTGGCTGGTTAACTTTAGTACCTACTTGGCTTGCATTTATGGTATTGCGTACGAATAGCTATATGATAGATGAATTCCAAGGCGCGCAGTTATTGATGTACTTGTTTATGCTAGTATGGAGTGCTGATGTAGGTGCTTATTTTGTTGGGAAATCAATTGGTAAAACTAAACTCATGCCCAAGGTTAGTCCTGGGAAAACAGTAGAAGGGTTTTTAGGTGGTGTGGTCTGTGCTGCTATGTTAACGGCTATCGTAGGTGTTTTACTAGAATGGTCTAACGATAATTTTATAACAGCACTGTTAGTTACTCTATTAATTACTTCTATTTCTGTTTTAGGTGATTTAACTGAGAGTATGTTTAAGCGACAAGCGGGTATTAAAGATAGCGGTACAATATTGCCAGGTCATGGTGGTATTTTAGATAGAATAGATAGTCTAACGGCAACTGCACCTGTTTTTGCTCTTTGTTACATATTACTTGCTTGAACAGATTATTAAGCTCTAGTATTTAGGTTAATTAATTGAGGTAGATGCGTGTCTAAACGTCAACTTTGTATTTTAGGTTCAACGGGATCTATTGGTTGCAGTACTCTCGATGTGGTAAGGCTTCACCCTGATAAATTTCGGGTGATCAGTTTAGCGGCTAATGCTAGCGTTGAGGTTATGTTTGCGCAATGTCTTGAATTTAAACCTCGACAAGCAGTATTAGTTTCTGGTGAGCACGCCTCATTGCTCTCTCAAAAACTTAACGACGCTAATGTTAGTGACATTACGGTGTTATCAGGTAAACAAGCGTTAATTGATATTGCACAATGTAAAACGACTGATACTGTAATGGCTGCTATTGTTGGTGCATCAGGATTATTACCTACGCTTGCAGCTGTGAATGCTGGCAAACGTGTTCTATTAGCCAATAAAGAAGCTTTAGTGACATCAGGAGCTATATTCATGGCTGCAGTTAAAGCTTCAGGTGCAAAACTGTTACCAATTGACAGTGAGCATAATGCAATTTTTCAGTGCTTGCCATCACATCTACAAGATGAAATTGGTCAATGCCAACTTATTGATAACGGCATTAATAAAATATTGTTAACTGGATCAGGTGGCCCTTTTAGAACTCGAGCTATCGAAAGCCTTGAATCAGTGACACCTTCAGAAGCATGTGCGCATCCAAACTGGGATATGGGACGAAAAATATCAGTAGACTCAGCTACCATGATGAATAAAGGCCTTGAGTTTATTGAAGCCAAATGGCTTTTTAATGTAGACGCTGGCGATATTCAAGTAGTGTTACATCCTCAAAGTACCATACATTCAATGGTGCAATATAAAGATGGCTCTGTAATCGCTCAAATGGGTAACCCAGATATGCGCACACCCATTGCTCACGCATTGAGTTTTCCATACCGTATTGAATCTGGTGTTCCAGCATTAGACTTTTTTAATACTCCATCATTTGAATTCCAAGAAGTTGATTTTATAAGATATCCAAACCTGAAACTTGCTATTGATGCTTGTCAACAAGGTCAAGCGGCTTGCACTGCGCTTAATGCGGCTAATGAAGTCGCAGTAGCTGCTTTTTTAGACGAAAAAATAAAGTTTACCGATATATTCAAAATAAATGAAACTTCTGTGAAAAAATTTGTCTCACAAAGGGTAGATAATATTAATGACGTTATGGCCCTCGATAAACAAGTACGTTTGTTTGCACAAACATTATTGGTTGATTTTAAGCCTATAGAATCGCTGATGCAAAAGGGTAACAAATAGCATGATGGATTTCTTGTGGAACCTAGCCTCATTTGTTGTTGCCTTGGGTATCCTAGTAACTGTACATGAATATGGCCATTTCTGGGTAGCTAGAAAAAATGGCGTAAAAGTTGAACGTTTTTCTGTTGGTTTTGGCCGGGCAATCTGCAGAAAAATAGGCAAGGATGGCACTGAATATGTATTAGCAATGATACCTTTAGGTGGTTATGTTAAAATGTTGGATGAACGAACTGACGATGTTCAACCTGAAGACAAAAATAAGACTTTTAACAGTAAAACCGTATATCAGCGCATAGCAATTGTTGCAGCAGGGCCTATGGCAAATTTTATTTTTGCTTTATTTGCCTTGTATCTCATGTTTTTAATTGGTGTGCCCAGTATAAAACCGTTGATAGGTAATGTTATTGCTAATTCAATAGCAGCCCAAGCTAAGTTAATAAATGACACTGAAATTATCAGTGTTGCCGGTAATGCCACTCGAAATTGGCAAGAAGTTAACCTTGCGCTAATTGGACAGATTGGTAATGAAGAGATTGAAATTAAAACCAAAAAAAGCGATAGCCTGTATATATCAACCTTTATGTTGGACACCAGAAACTGGCAATTTTCACCAGATAAAACCTCAGCTTTAACAAGTTTAGGTATAACACCTTTCCGGCCTAAAGTTCATAATGAGTTAGCCGTTATTGGTGATAAAAGTCCAGCAGCACTAGCAGGATTACAGGTGAGTGATAAACTTATTTCAGTAGGTGGTGTTAAGACCAATGACTGGTTATCTTTTGCTAAAGAAATAAAGCGCTTTCCAGGGCAAGAAGTATTAATTACTATCAGTCGTAATAATCAAATAATTAGTTTGCCAGTGACTCCTGATAGTGTGAAGAGATCTGGTCGTGTTATTGGTTATATTGGTGTAGCGCCTAAAGCGGATGTTTGGCCAGAAGAATTTTTGATTGAATTAAGTTATGGACCTATCGAGGCTATAAAGGAAAGTGCTCAGCGAACATGGAACTTAACGAGTTTAACCTTCAGTATGATAGGAAAACTAATTACTGGCGATGTATCAGTAAAGAATTTGAGTGGTCCTATTGGTATTGCGCAAGGAGCAGGTAATAGTGCAGGTCATGGTTTTGTGTATTTTTTAGGCTTTTTAGCGCTAATTAGTATTAATTTAGGAATAATTAACCTTTTACCGCTTCCAGTACTTGATGGCGGACACTTACTCTATTATCTTATAGAGCTTTTCACAGGTAAAGAAGTGCCAGTGAAAGTTCAAGAAGTAGGTTTTAAGTTTGGAGCCTTAGCTCTATTGATGTTGATGGCGATTGGGTTATTCAACGATTTTAGTAGAGTTTTGGGCTAAACAAGTTGAAGGAGTTGATATTCTTTATTACTAAAACACATAAAAGATATCAAAGGAAAGAAACGGAAAGTCGAAGAGGCTAGCTTTAAGTCTTAACGCTTTAATATTATTGGCTTTGAATTATTTAATATATTCAGTCGAGTGTTAGAGTCACATGCAAGATGTTAATTGTGTAGCTAACAGTTTTTATAAAAAATAACGAAGTTTATAATATATGATCATGAAAAATATTGCCTTTGCCCTCCTACTAGTAGGAGCGCTTGGAACACCAGTACCTAATGCTCAAGCAGCAGCAAGCTTTCAAGTTGAAGACATCGAAGTTAAAGGTCTACAACGTGTCGCTTTAGGAGCGGCATTAACTCACTTATCTTTCAATGTGGGTGATAACCTCAATGACTTTAGAATTTCACAATCGATAAAGGCTTTGTATCAATCAGGGCATTTTAACGACATCCGCGTTTATCGTGACGGTAATCGTTTGGTTTATCGTGTTAAAGAGCGTGAAACTATTAGTGAAATACTTTTTGATGGTAATAGCGACCTCAAAGACGAGCAGTTAATAGAAAGTCTTGATGGTAGTAATATACGTGTTGGTGAGACCCTTGACCG
>JBKEHN010000189.1:0-5235 GCA_046710905.1 Colwellia sp. | reverse complement strand
GAAGTATCTAAGCAGTGACCAGATCTAACATTAAACAAATAAAGTAAACTAATATTTCGAAAGCCTTATTAACTTCAATGTTGGCTCTTAGTCAATGTCAGTAACATGAGTTAGAAAGGTTAGACTTGGCGCAAAAAAAGAACTGCCCGTTTCAGCTTGGGTATATTTCAGTAAATGATCAGAGTTACCATGGCCATCTCCATGAATCATGCTTTTAAGCATTATTTCAAAAGGCTTAGGTGACTGACAGTACGAAACAAAGAATAGCCCTTTACGCTTCATGTCGCCATAAGGCATGCTTTGTCTTACAATTTCAATACTTCTACCTTGTTCATCCTTAAGATTAGTACGCTTAGTATGAGCGGTTAGTAGTTTATCGGCACTATCATATTCAATATTATCGCGCTTAGTTCGGCCGTAAACATCTTCTTGCTCATGCTCAGCGAGAGAGCCCCAAAGGGTTAAGTTATGTTGATAACGTTGCGTATGTAAATAACTACCCGCCGCAAAGTTAATGTCATCTTGGTCTTTAACCAGCGCTACTTCTCGTCGATGTAAACCTTGAGGGTTTTCAGTACCATCAACAAAGCCAGTTAAGTCTCTGCCATCTAAAAATCTGAAAGCTTGTACTTGTTCTATTAATTCAACACTATTACCCAGTAACTGGCAGACCTTAGTACTGACAATATGATTCACATCGGCACGGTCACTTCGAATTTCAATATAAATATCATAGCTATTTGTCGGTGCAACTCTATCGTCACTATGCATTGCAGGAAATGGTGATAATAATGCAGGGCGAGCTTGTGGATAAAACTCATCCCAATAAGCTTCACCAATAGCGACAACACCAATAAGATTCGCTTCAGAATACTGTTCTGCATAGTTATCAAAGAGCTTAGGTAAACGAGAAATTGCAGCACGAATAAAGGCATTTTTATCATCTAGCGCATTAAATAGTAGATAATTACCGTGTAAGTTAGCTTCAGCGCAGATACCAAATTGTTCTCTAGCCATTTTCCATTCCTGTTAACATATTTTATGTTGCAAACTTATATTGTCGCTATTGTACACAATAAATATTGTCATACCATGCTGATTTAGGTGATAAAAATCATATTACCTTCCATAATCCTTGCTCGTCTATACACATTATCTCGGTCAGTGTTTCCTTATCCTTGCCAAAATAATTCTTAAAAATAACATTAATACACTGTTTTTTGTTGCGCTTAGTAGTTTTTCCTTGCGTGATAGTACCGCGATTTCCACTCTTAACATTTTGCCAGAGTGACTTGGTTTGATTGCTATCACTGAGTAAGGCGACAACTTTTTCTTGCATCAGCGCGACATCTTGGGCAGTTAAATACTTAGCCGAACGCGAATCAACATCGACAATACCAGTTAAGCCTGAGACCATTTCAAATGGTAGAGATATCACCCCTTTAAAAAAGCCGGAAACTAAGCCACTACTCGCTTCTGAACCAAGAGTTTTAGCATCGACAATAGTATTTTCAATACGTGATAGGTACTGAGGAATATAGTCCCTGGAGAGTTCTATTTCTTCCAAATACCGAATGGAATGCGGTCGCCACTGCGCAACTTCTGTGGTGGTATTATTGGTAGTTTCAACAACAGCATCAATACGTTTCAGTACTGCTGGCATAAATTCTTGTAATTGTTCAAGTTGTTGTTCTATGCTCGCGAGTTGACTTAATACTGTGGGTAGTTGCCTTGAATAATATTCACTTTCAACGACCACTTGTTGCACCACAGGAAGTGAGTCTTGCACTTGCGCTAGAATAACAGGTGTTTGTTGTGAAACTAATTCCCTCACTTTACCAACCTCGAGTCTAACAAGAGCAACTTCATTAATGATACCTTCAACCCTAGGACTTACTGAATCGACTGTTTTTATGGTTTTTTCAATAACACTAATAATTGCTGGTACATGCAGAGTAAACTTAAATAAAGACAATGCTAGAAAAGCAATGGCTAAGGCTAACAGTGTCTGTGAAGAAGAGAATTTTTTAATCATAGAAAAGTTACTCTGGCTCAATCAAACTAATTTCGTCAACTAAACAATGCGTTAACTCACTGATTAATAAATTATTTGGTTTACCTTTAATTAATTCTATATTAATTATAGCCTCTAACTCTTTTGCTGCTTGATTAAGTTCAACAAAGCCAAACATTTGTGCCGCTCCCGCTAAGCGATGTGCAAGAGAGGCAATACTCTCTATATCATGATGCTCACTATAAAAAATAAGTTCTTGCTTATCGTTGCTAAGATTAACTTTAAATTCGACGACTAAATCACTCAAATCAACTTGAGCAAGATATTGCTCCGCTTTATCAACAACGTCATTTGGGTTTAAAGTCTGTGAATTGCTAGTATTTAATGAGTTAGTGAAAGAACTCTCTTGGCTCTCAGTCGTAAAATACTTCGCAATCGTGGCAATAAAATTGTTTCGCTCAATAGGTTTTTTTAAATGCCCGGTAAAACCTAACCCCAGATACTGACTAACTTCATGAGACATAGCATTCGCAGTTAAAGCATAAATTGGTTGATTACAGCCTAAAGCACGTAACGCTTTAAAAGCTTCAACACCATCCATTTCAGGCATTTGAATATCTAGAAGCACCAAGTGGGGTTGATGTTCAACGCAGAGTTTGACCGCTTCCTTACCGTTAAGGGCAGCAATAACTTCCAAGCCTAAATTAGTCAGTAAGCGGGTAATCAAGCGTCGGTTATCATGATGATCTTCAGCCAAAAGAATTTTGCCACTAAAGAATATTGTACTATTTTCGAGTTGTGAGGGATCAGGTTGTACTATTACATTATCATCAATATTATGCTGACAAGGTAGCGTTAAACAAAAGCGACTACCCTCGCCTAGCTCACTGGTGACCACAATATTACCTGACATTAATTTTGCTAGTTGATTTGATAACGTTAGCCCAAGACCTGAGCCACCAAAACGTCTACTGATACTATTATCTGCTTGAGTAAACATTTCAAAGACTTGCGTTAAATGCTCTTTACTCAAACCAATTCCCGTATCGGTTACAGTAAAAATCAGCTGCTCATTTTGCCAACTAATAGTTAGCGTTACCTTACCTTGTTCAGTGAATTTTATTGCATTGGCACATAGGTTAAGTAAGATTTGCTTTAATCGTAAGCTATCAATTTGAATAATAAAGGGTAATGATAATTGATGTTCTATGCTAAAAATTAGATTCTTTTGATGAGCTTGAGCGCTAAAAGTATGTAATAAATCTTGAACCAACTCGCCTAAATCCAATGGCTGTATTTCTAATTCAAACTTATTTGCTTCAATACGGCTTAAATCTAAAATATGATTGATGAGTTCCAGTAAATGCAAACTATTACCATAGATGACTTCAATATCTTCTTTTACTTTATTTTTATCAATATCATCATGAATTATAGCTTCAGCGTGACCAACTATGGCGGTGAGAGGTGTACGAATTTCATGACTCATATTTGCTAAAAATTGGCTTTTTACTTGGTCAGCTTTTTCTAACTCTTTGGTTAAATCTTCAAGCTCTCGAGTACGTTGCTTAACGCGTAACTCTAATTCTTGTGTTAAACGATGCTCAAGGTAACGACGATAAATAAAGAATACCACCACGAGAACGAGTACCAAGGTTAAAATAATAACATTACGTCGCTGCTCGACTTTAACCGACTGTAATATTTGCAGCTCTCTGCGTTGCTCTAAATCCACTATTTTCTGGTTTAGTTGCTCCGACTCAAATTCCGCTAATTTAGCATTTAGAGTATTATTAGTTGTGCGTAAATAACTTTTTTCATATAGTTGTTGCTCGTTAAGAGCCTTGATAAACTGTTGATTTCCTGCGCTAATCAAGGCGGAAATAGCTAGATTTTCTGTCAGTAGTAATTGGTAATCTATTTTTTGACCAACGGCAACGGATCGACTAATGTATTGTTCAGCTAGTGCTAAATCACCTGAATAAAAGAAAGCTTTTGCCATGCTTTGTAGGCTACCAGCATAAGCCTTTTGGTGACCAACCTCGTTACTAATAGTTAATGCCTTTCGACCATAAAAAATAGCCTGCTCGACAGCAAACATATCGTTATGTATTTCAGCCATATTATGCAATTGTGATGCTATATCATGCTTATAATCATTTTGTTGAAAATATTGTAGTGCTGCGAGTATATTTTCTTTTGCTAATTTGAACCGCCCTGAATGTTTATAAGCAATACCTAAGTCGGCTCTTGCCGAAGCAACGCCATAATCATCGTTAAGCTGTTGCCGTTTGTCTATTATTACCCTCAGCATAACAATGGCGCTATCAAAGCGTCTTAAGCTAATATGCAAAGCCGCAATATTGTATCTCACATCAATTTTATCGACTTCATCACCATAACGGGCATATAAAGGCTCAACAAGTTGATAATTTATCAAGGCTAAGTCTGATTGTCCCAGTGAAGTATAAACAAGGGCAATATTGTTTAATAAGTTAGCTCGTTCTATAGAAAAATAATTGATATCATCAGCTTGGTTTTCATCATAATAAGTCATTGATAACTCATAAGACTTGAGTGCTAACTTTAATTCTCCCTGATAATAGAAAAGTATACCAAGCATTTTATTTGCCTCTGCTACTAAGCGATATTCTTTCGCTGTATCTGCGATGTCTATTGCCTGTATAACGGCTTTGATGCCTTGAGCATATTGGTGAAGGATGAAGAATGTTTTTCCTTGCTGAAGCATTATTGTCGCTTGATCAGCCCCCTTAAAGGTATTGGATTTAATTAATTGCGATAATGCAGATAATACTTGTGTTTTATCTGCTTGCTGGTTTATTTCGGTTAGCTTTTTTTGTAATGGGCTATCTAGTGCCCAAGCTTTATCGACGAGTGCTAGATTACCCATGGTTAGTAAAAAAAAGAGCAGTATTGTTTGGTTTAATCTTGCCATCATGGGGTAATTAAAGCTCAACTCTCACTATGATCGGATACTGTATTTTATCAACAGTAATAAAGGACATTATTTATAGCATTAATTGCTATTAAAAAACATCATATCAATAAATCGTCTTTACAGAAGTAATCATTTCACTATAAAAATCATCTCTAAAAAAATAATAGCTACTGCCTTTATTTAAAAATCAAGTCATGAGTTACATTAGCTATAATCAAAACCTACTTGATAACAATTATAGCAATTAGATTTTCTAGAACAG
>JBKEHN010000188.1:0-5257 GCA_046710905.1 Colwellia sp. | reverse complement strand
GAGTGAACACTATAAAAAAATATTTTATTAACTTCTGCTATATTCAGATAAATAATACTAGGTTCTAGTCAATTAAGTGAAAGTACTAATCTCGCGCAAGCTTAAATTTAATCAAGGTAAAAATATGACCATAAGAAAATACGTAATAGCGGTAATTGTATCATTGCCGATGGCCGTGACATTAATGGCAGCTGAAGCTCCATTAGTTTCGATAAAGACTCAAGATGATTTCTTTAACAATATAAGTAAACACTGCGGAAAGTCTTATCCAGGCATGGTAACCATCGACAACGATGCTGGAAATAGCTTTACTAATAAAAAATTAATCATGCATGTGCGTAGGTGTACAGACAGTGAACTACAAGTTCCTTTTCATGTAGGTGATGACGCATCACGTACGTGGATTATCACTAAGACTGGTTCAGGTTTATCACTAAAACATGATCATAGACAAAAAGATGGCAGTAACGATGAATCAACCATGTATGGTGGACATACTAATGATGCAGGTTGGGCAGAGATGCAATCTTTCCCAGCAGATCAATACTCTAAAGAGCTCTTTGTTGATCAAGGTATACCGCAGTCAGCTGGTAATACCTGGCAAATGTATATCTATCCAGAAAAATTTACCTACCGTTTGATCCGTCAAGGTAGAGAATTTAGAGTTGATTTTGATTTAACAAGGCCAATTAGTGCGCCTGTTACTCCTTGGGGTTATGAATGATTTTATAGCTAACTTGTTAACTTGATTAGTTATTTTAAAAGTAGCTTAAAAAGCTGCTTTTTTAACTTGGACTATATTTAATTATTTGGTAAAATCTTTCCCTAATTTTCTTATGAAATAGTAAAACATGGGCAAAAATGTAGTTGTTCTCGGCACTCAATGGGGTGACGAAGGTAAAGGTAAGATCGTAGACTTACTAACCGACAAAGCTAAATATGTAGTTCGTTATCAAGGTGGTCACAATGCTGGCCATACTTTAGTGATCGACGGTGAAAAAACCGTTCTACATCTTATCCCATCTGGCGTATTACGTGATAACGTAAAATGTCTAATTGGTAACGGTGTAGTTTTATGTCCTAAAGCTTTAATGACAGAGATTACCATGTTAGAGGCCAAGGGCGTTCCAGTACGTGAACGTTTACTTATTAGTGATGCATGTCCACTAATCCTTCCTTATCATAATGCTTTAGATGCAGCACGTGAAGTTGCGCGCGGTAATAAAGCCATTGGTACTACAGGCCGTGGTATTGGTCCAGCATATGAAGATAAAGTTGCACGACGTGGTTTACGTGTTGGCGATTTATTTTGCGCAGAAACATTTGCAGCTAAACTCAAAGAAATCGTTGAATACCATAACTTCTCATTGGTTAACTACTATAAAGTTGAGCCAGTGAGTTATGAAGAAATTTTAGCTGATGCATTAGCTATCGCTGATACTATCAAAAAAATGACTGCTGATATTTCTGAAATATTGGATCAAGCCCGTAAAAAAGGTGAGTCAATCATGTTTGAAGGTGCTCAAGGTACTTTACTTGATATTGACCATGGAACTTATCCTTACGTAACTTCTTCAAATACCACTGCTGGTGGTGTTGCGACAGGTTGTGGTGTTGGCCCACGACATTTAGATTATATCTTAGGCATTACCAAAGCTTACACTACACGTGTTGGTTCAGGTCCTTTTCCTACAGAATTAGATGATGAAGTTGGGAATCACTTAGGTACTGTAGGTCATGAGTTTGGTGCAACTACAGGGCGTGAGCGTCGTTGCGGTTGGTTTGATGCGGTTGCAATGCATCGTGCAATTCAGGTAAATAGTGTAACAGGTTTCTGTTTAACTAAGCTTGATGTACTTGATGGCTTAGAAACATTAAAAATCTGTACTGGCTACAGAACTCAAGCAGGTAATATTATTACTGTACCGCCTACAGCTGCTGAAGGTTATGATAAAATAACACCAGTATACGAAGAAATGCCAGGTTGGACTGAAAGTACTGTTGGTGCAACATCAGTTGATGTTTTACCTGATAATGCACTTGCTTATATCAAGCGTATTGAAGAAATTACGGGTATACCAGTAGATATTATTTCTACCGGCCCTGATCGTGTTGAAACGATTATAAAAGTAAATCCTTTTCTTTAGGCTTACTTTACTTACCTTTATCTAATATAGAGAAGGTATGGTAATTACTGAATAATAAAGTCCAGCCCAGTGCTGGACTTTTTTGTGGGTAATTTTTAATTATTTTGTTGTAGATTATAAGTGATCGGATGTTTAGATTAATTCATTTCTACTTTCATAATCCTGCATGTGGGGCGTGTCGTTAGTTAACATGTTTTAAAAGCGCTTAGGACTGTTTTATCTTACCTAGCTTGTTTTTTACTTGAATAGTTAATTGTAAATAGCCAATATTAATCAAATTGATATGTTTTTATCGTATGCTATAGTCTTATTCGTTAGAGCTTACATAGCGGTTATATAGTAAAACAGGGTTGTATTACTCTATCACTATGAAATACCATATAAGTAGGTAGAAGCTAAAGTTAATAATAAAAAACAAACATAGCTATACTTTCATTAACAACAAAACTAACCAACGCACTAGGAACTCTCATGACAGATCTACGCCAGAAAGCTTTAGATTACCATTCTCAACCCACGCCAGGTAAAATCGGTGTAGCACTGACAACATCAGCTGAAACAAGTTATGACCTGTCATTAGCATATAGTCCAGGGGTGGCAGAGCCATGCCGTGAAATTGCTGCCCATCCAGAAGATGTTTATAAGTATACGGGTAAAGGTAATACGGTTGCTGTTATTAGTAATGGTACTGCGGTCTTAGGTCTTGGTAATATAGGTCCAATGGCTTCAAAACCGGTCATGGAAGGTAAGGCATTACTATTTAAACGGTTTGCTAATATTGATTCATTTGATATTGAAGTCACTCATAAAACGATTGATGACTTTGTGAATACAGTAGCCAATATCGCTGATAGTTTTGGTGGTATTAACCTTGAAGATATTAAAGCGCCAGAGTGTTTCGTTATTGAAAAAGCGTTAATAGAACGTTGTAATATCCCTATTTTTCATGATGATCAACACGGTACTGCCATAGTTACAGCTGCTGGTATGATGAATGCGCTAGACATTCAGGGTAAAGATATTAAGCAAGCGAACATTGTTTGTTTAGGTGCTGGAGCTGCTGCAATCGCTTGTATGGAATTACTAATTAAGTGTGGTGCTCAGCGTAAAAATATTTATATGTTAGATTCTAAAGGCATAGTACACACTCGTCGTGATGACTTAAATGAGTACAAAAGATTATTCGCTAACAACACCGATAAACGTACTCTGGATGATGCAATTGTTGGAGCTGACGTATTTGTTGGTGTGTCTGGTTCAAATTTATTAAATCAAGACCAAGTCAAGCTCATGGCAAAAAATCCAATTATATTTGCTTGTTCTAATCCCGATCCTGAAATTAAGCCTGAGTTAGCTGTTGCCGTCCGGGATGATTTAATTATGGCTACAGGTCGTTCTGATTATCCAAATCAAGTCAATAATGTTTTATGTTTTCCATTTATTTTCCGAGGTGCATTAGATGTACGTGCTCGCAAGATTAATGATGAAATGAAAATCGCAGCAGTTCATGCAATAAGAACACTTGCAAAAGAACCCGTGCCTGATAATGTTTTAAAAGCAAGTGGGGTGACGTCACTAACTTTTGGTAAAGACTACATTATTCCTAAACCGATGGATTCTCGTTTATGTGCAGCTGTTGCTAAAGCTGTTGCACAAGCTGCGGTAGATTCAGGTGTTGCTGCGTTAGCAATGCCAGAAAATTATATGGTTTAGAGATTATTGTCTAATAGATAATAAGCAGAGTTAGGTCTCTACTTATTATCTATTAGACTTTGAGTATTTTGACAACAATACAAATAAAGGTCATGGTATGAAAATTACCATGACCTTTTTATTGGAATATTATTATGAAACAAACGTTAATCATATCTTTATTACTCAGTGTTATTATTTTATTGAGTTTAATAGGTTGTTCCCAAGCAAGTCATGAGCAAAGGCAAACACAAGGGACAGTAAAATTAGGAGATAACCAAGTGACAGCTAAAGAAATGCATACTTGGCAACAAGTTACCGTGAACTACTATGATTTAGAAGGTGGATTCTATGGTTTGATTAGTTATACGGGCAGTAAACTATTACCAATGAACCTCGCCAAGCAATATCAGTTACCTGGCACTATCTTAAAAGTTAAGGGTGAAACTATTAAAGGTATGGTAACTATTCAGCAATGGGGACAGCCTTTTAAAATTACTGATGTTGAGTTAGTTAAATTAGCTAAAGCTAAGGTGAGCAAGTCTTTTTAGTTAAAAGAGGAATAGGTCAGTAATACAATCAGCTATTGATAGGAATGAATATAAAAAAAGATATTTTATTAAAATAGATATAGTTTAAATACTATTATTTTTAGTATTAATTTACTTAATAGTTTGCTCTCCTATAAAAGTGAAAAATGTATCCTCACATTCTTAAAGATACTCGCTACTTTAGATTCTAGGCTATATCAAAATAAGTTAGATGAGGCTAAGTTAGTATCTCTAGAGTTATAAAAAGCTAAGTCCTTTATAGCCATAAATCATTTATATTGAGCGTATCTTATTAGCCAGCTGATATCGATGAGTTAGCTAATACCTATGAGATAGACACACAGGAATATTATCTAATGCTTTTTTTGATGATAACGATGATAATAATAGGCTAGTGAAGTAAAAGTGACTATGTCTTAAAAAGATCAGTTTACGCAATTAAATTTACTTAGTTGAGGTACATTCATGTGGCTGAATAAGTTTGGTTAATAAGGCCTGTCTCTTAAAAAACTGAACTTGATACAAATTTTAGAAATCCTTTTCACTCAATACTGCAACGTTGTCATCGTCTAATAACCAAGTCAGCTAGGTCGAAGTATTATTTTGTCCAACAACCAGTACACTTTCTTTGCGTTGTTGTAAATGCAAAGAAAGCTATTCAAGTGGTTGAGGGTTATAATTTTTAATAGCTATGTTTAGTTTGTTAGATAAAG
Organism: Colwellia sp.; assembly: GCA_046710905.1. Taxonomy (GTDB): domain Bacteria; phylum Pseudomonadota; class Gammaproteobacteria; order Enterobacterales; family Alteromonadaceae; genus Colwellia. The sequence continues at coordinate 154 of JBKEHN010000188.1, read as the reverse complement.
ACACTACTGTTGACATAGTCCTTTGATAACTTTTGCTATAGATAGACTTAATATTTGTGGCGCTTAGTAAGATTGCTAGCTGCTTAGACCTTCCTTTACGACATAGTGTTAATGCTGGGTTTGTACTTTCAGTTTTCTTTTCAGTATGCCTAAC
>JBKEHN010000187.1:0-5408 GCA_046710905.1 Colwellia sp. | reverse complement strand
AAACGTCAGACCAACAAGCACAGCAGCACTACCAACAAAAAGACTATCAACAAGCCGCTAAGCAATTTGATGACAGTCAATGGCAAGGTAGTGCCCACTATAAAGCCGGTGATTATGAGCAAGCATTACAAGCCTTTCAACAAGGTGATAACGCTCAAGCACTGTATAACCAGGGCAATTCACTAGCACAGCTGCAAAAAGTTGATGAAGCAATTGAAGCCTATAAAAAAGCACTGGAAAAAGATCCTAACTTAGAAGATGCCAAAGATAATCTAGCAAAACTAGAAGCGCTTAAGAAACAGCAAGAAGAACAGCAATCTCAAGGTGACCAAGAAAATCAGGATTCTGAAGAACAATCAAAAGATGATCAGCAAGAGCAAAAAGATAATAAAGATGACCAGCAAAGTCAGGATGGTCAAAAAAAATCTGAAGAACCGTCAGAAGATGATCAACAACAAAGTAACTCTGAAGACCAAAAAGGCGAACAACAAGACGATCAAAAAGAGCAAGAAGCTAAACAAAAAGAACAAGAGCAAAAAGAAAAAGAACAACAAGCGGCTCAAGCCAAAGAGTCTGATGAAGAGCAAAAAGGCGAACAAAAATCACTTGCGCAACAAGCCATTGACAGTAAAGCACAAGAAACCGAACAAAAACATCAACAACTATTAAATAAGGTAACAGATGACCCTTATTTACTATTACGAAACAAAATGCGCCTCGAATACCAAAAACGCCGAAATGAGGGTGCATCCCAAGGAGTAACTAAAAAGTGGTAAGAAATTTTTCAATGCAATTCATAGCTAAATTGTCATATTCATCCCTGCAGAACATTATGCTAGCTCTGCTAATTATCACTAGTTTTTTATTAAGTAGTAATGCCTTCGCTTTATCAAAAGTTACTGCTGTAGTTGATAAAAACCCGGCGATGATTAATGAGTCGATATTATTAACAGTCACTGCTGATGACGATGTAAATCGTAGTGCTTTAGATACCAGTTCATTACTTAAGGACTTTATTGTTGGTCAAACGTCAGTCAGCTCACAAACTAGTATGGTTAATTTTAAAACTACCCGACTTACCAAATGGCAAATTGTTTTAATTGCTCGTAATTCTGGTCAATTTGTCATTCCACCACTTATCATTGTAGATCATCAAAGTGAACCGGTTGAGCTAACTATTGTTGGGTCTAGAGAAGCTACTAACAATGCTCAAACTGATATTTTTGTGACCAGTGAACTATCTAGTAATGAAGTTTACGTGCAGCAGTTGTTGACCCTATCAATAAAGCTACATTTTGCTGTTGAGCTTAAAAGTGGCAACTTAACAGAGCCAAGCTTAACCGGCGCTACTATTGAAAAAATTGGTCAAGACAAGCAGTCGGATAATATTATTAATGGTAAGCGTTACCGTGTTATTGAACAAACTTATGCCATAACACCAGAACAAAGTGGTAAATTTACCTTAAAAGCGCCATTATTTTCTGGTGAAATATTACAAGCATCTAAACGCCGCTCAAGTTTTTTAAGTTTTGCCCAAACTAAACCGGTTAGTATTTCAGGTGAGGAACTAAAAATTTCAGTGTTACCTATACCCACTAACTACCCAAGTGATGCCCAATGGTTACCTACTGAGATACTTACCCTACATCAAGAGTGGCCCGCAGGTGATAAAAAATTTACCGTTGGCGAGCCTATTACACGTACTATAACGTTAACTGCTGCAGCTCTTTCAAAAGCACAACTACCGAAGCTTGAAATGAAAAGTAGCCGTGGTTTGAAAATTTATCCTGATCAAGCAGAACTTCAGGCTAACTTAAGTAATGATCGATTAGTTAGCCAAAAAGTACAAAACTTTGCTTTAGTACCCAGTGCTGCTGGCGAATTTTTATTACCCGAAATGAGTGTTACTTGGTTTAACACCATAACCAATAGAATTGACCAGGCAACTTTGCCATCACAGACTATTTCAGTACAAGCTGCTGAAGGAAACTTTGCTAGTAATTCTGCTAATGACTTTAATACTACAGCTAATAAAATGGCTAACTCTACAAATAATTCAACTAACCGTGTTAACGCGACTAATAACTCTGAAAATTTAGCGGGGCAGCTTACTACTTTAGGTACAGTCAACTCTGTTCAAGATAAACGTCTACAATGGCTCTTTCTTAGCTTATGGTTATTAACGATTTTGGCATGGCTTGTTCACATCATTTATTTGAAGAGAGATAATAAGGTTAATAGTAAATCTCAGACTAATCACTTAACGAATAACAATAATCACTATCTTGCCCTATTAGCCGCTTGTAAGAAAAATAATGCCGAACAAGCCTTGAACTTGGTATTACCTTGGTTAAAAGTATTACTTAGCCGTAATAACTCAGTATTAGTAATAAATAATATTGACCAAGCTCAAGCAGTTATACAAGAGCAAAGCTTTGTCATCGCGCTTAATGATTTACAGCAACATCTCTATGGAAAAAGTGCTATTAACAGTACATCTTCATGGCAGGGGCTTGCCTTATTAACAGCTATTCAAATGGTTGAAAAACAACAAAGTACTAAAGTTAAAAGCCAGCAGATATCCTCACTTAACCCTTAATCTATTGCCTTAAAGATTGAGGCCAGTCTATACTCTATTAACATCCTTATTTATTGTTTATTACACAGTAAATAAGGATACTTTATAGCTACTCTATTGAATAATGACTAAGTATTTATTAAGTAATCACTCGATAATCACTAAATAAGCACTGCCCTTTGAAATAAATCCCCTCATGCTAGGGTCTATAAACATATGATGACAAAACAAGTTAGATATGAAGCACTAGTAAAGGCGCTACACGCTGATTTATATCGCTACGCCTATTGGCTCACCCATGAAAAACAGGTCGCTGAAGACTTGGTGCAAGAAACCTTTTTACGTGCTTGGCGAGCTCTTGACTCGTTAAAAGATGAAAAGGCGGCTAAGTCATGGTTAATCACTATTTTAAGACGAGAGAATGCTAGACGTTTCGAGAGAAAGCGTTTAGAGATGAGTGAATATGAAGAGGCGAGCATAACCGACACGAGATCTGTGACCACAGAACAAGAATTAGAAAATCACTGGCTAAGAGAGAAAATATCACAACTACCGCCAGAATACTCGGAGCCTCTTGTGCTTCAAGTACTTGGTGGTTTTAGCGGTGAAGATATTGCCTCTATGTTAGATCTAAATAAAAATACTGTGATGACACGTTTATTTAGAGCAAGAAACCAACTTAAAGAAGCTTTAGAAGCAGAACCGGTAAAGCGAGGTATTTACAATGGATGATTTGAAATTTAGACGTGCTATATATGCCGATCCTACTAATCAAGATGCTGACACTGTCGCAGCGCAGCAGGTAGATCCAAGCAAAAAACAATTTGCCCAAGAAGTTTCGAAATTAGATGAAAGAATTAGACAAGCACTAAAGGTACCTGTGCCTGATGACTTATGTAATAAACTAATTTTACGTCAAACATTAGCAAGTCACCAAGTTCATAAACGAAAAACTCGTGTGCATTTAGCATTAGCCGCATCTGTGGCTATGGTAGGTGGTTTAATGCTTAACTTTTTACAATTTTCCAGTGCTTATAGCAATTTAGGTGATTATGCTCTCGCCCATGTTTATTATGAGCAAGGGAGTATTACTAATAATACCAGTAGCCAAGTTACACTGACGTCATTGAATAAGAAAATGGCTGCATTTGATGGTAACTTCAGTGAATCTCTAGGCAAGTTATTATTCGCTGATTACTGTCGATTTGATGGTATGAAGAGTCTACATTTAGTTTATCAAGGCAAAACTAGCCCTGTCACTGTCTTTATTGTGCCTAAAAACCAACAGCTCAGCTTTACTAATACCTTTAATGATAAACAGTACTTTGGACGTTCTATTGAGTATAACCACAGTAATATAATTATTGTTGCCGATAAAAATGAGTCGTTAGGGCAATGGCAACAAAATATCAGCGAAACTGTGTCTTGGTCTATTTAACTATAACGCCTAGCCACAGCATATAAGGGCACCACAGCAAAATATTTATTACCTCATGAAATAAAAAAGCCATGATAGTTACAATCATGACTTTTTATTTTATATTGTATTGTATGAAGAAAAATATCAGTTATAAAGTATTTTTAAATAACTTATAAATACGACGATATTCGTCTAACCAAGAGCTCGGTTGGACAAAGCCATGGGGTTCTACCGGATAAATAGCGGTTTCAAAATCTTGCTTTTCAAGTTCAATTAAACGTTGTACTAGGCGTACTGTATCTTCAAAAAACACATTGTCGTCGACCATAGGTGCATTGATTAATAACGGGTTCTTAAGACCTTCTACAAAATAAATGGGTGAACTACGTTCATAGGCGATAGCATCATCTTCAGGAGTATTTAAGATATTTGAGGTATAACCATGGTTATAATAAGCCCAGTCAGATACAAGACGTATCGCTGAACCAGCAGCGAATAAATCAGGATCTGTGAACATTGACATTAACGTTAAGAAACCACCGTAAGAGCCTCCATAAGTACCAACACGTTTCGCATCAACATTAGCGTTAGCAACTAACCATTCGACACCATCACGCATATCTTCAACTTCAGGTTTACCCATGTGACGGTAAATTGCGGTACGCCATTCTCTTCCATAACCTGCAGATGCACGGTAATCCATATCAATCACAACATAACCTTGCTGTACTAACATAGAGTTGAACATAAATTCACGGAAATAGCCTGACCAACCTAAATGTGAATTTTGCAGGTAGCCTGCTCCATGAGTAAACATAACCGCACGATTTTTATCTATGCTTTTATCATAGTTTTTAGGTAAATATACTTTTGAGTAAATCGGTTCTTTTTGTTTACTTGAGGCAATAGCCACAACGCTAGGTGCAGCCCAAGGCATCGATAGAAATTTATCTGATACGGTATGGGTAATTCTTTTCGCTAGCTCTGTACCATTTAAACCTTGTATATAAAGCTCTGGAGGCATAGTAACGCTAGAGTGCTGAATTAATAACTTTGATTCATCAGGGCTGATTTCATAATCGTTTTTTCCGCCTAAATCAGTTAGTGCAGTTAAGTTTTTAGCTAAATCAACTTGATATATTTCATAAATACCTGGGTGTTTTTTATTTGCCTTAAAAATAAAGCGTTGATTATCTCGTGTTGCAGTAACGCTACTTACTTCAAACTTACCAGACGTTAACTTAACAGCTTTGCTGCTTAAGTCTTTATGGTACAAATGGGAATAACCAGACTCTTCAGATAAGTAATAAAGGCTTGCGTCTTTACGAGTAGTGCCATTAGCTGCTAACCAATCAAACTCATTAAAGCTCCAGTTAATCCATGCATCATCATGTAATTTATGTTGAGTAA
>JBKEHN010000186.1:0-5458 GCA_046710905.1 Colwellia sp. | reverse complement strand
CTTCATCAGGTTCTTGCCCGGTAAGATATAATGGTGACAAATCAAATGCAGTCGTTGGGCAAAGCTCTGTACTGTTCGCTCCAGGATATAAATTTATGCCATCAATATTTCGGTTTAAATCGATAACGTAGCGGCTATATTTAGGTTTGATAATCGAAATACCAAGATCTTGAGCAAAATCATAGAGCTTATCCATATACCAATCAGTATCAGGAACCTGATGGCCCGCAAGAGTCATGTTACTAGCTATACTGTCGGGAATTAATTGCCCATTATGCGGCATGCTAATTAGCATACCAATGCTACCTGTGACTAAGTCATAACTTGTATCCATATTGTCTCCTAGAAATTAGTTACCAACAAAATTGTATATACAACTTGCCAAGACTAATTTATCACGCGTTAGTTACTGTGAGCAAGGATAGATGGAATTCTTTTAGCTTGCCCATTTTAAACTAGCTATTAAAATTTTTACTAACTACCATTATCAATAGGTTTTATCTATTAAAGTAATAGTTATAATCAGTTTAACTTAAGTAAGTTGAGCTATCATAATAGCTTCATCTTAACGAGTTAAGCCAAATGGCTACTTAAACAAAAATACTATTAACCTATAAAGGATTTCATTATGTTTAACGATATTAGCGGTCAAAAAGTCCCTGCTGTTACTTTTCCAATCATAGCCGATGATGCATGGATTTCACGCAATTATGACGATATTTTTGCCAACAAAACGGTGGTAGTGTTCTCATTACCGGGTGCCTTTACCCCGACTTGTTCATCGTCTCACTTACCACGTTATAACGAGTTGGCACCAAAGTTTTTTGCCAACGGTGTTGATGAAATTGTTTGTGTTTCTGTAAACGATACTTTTGTTATGAATGCTTGGGCAAAAGACCAAGATGCCGATAAAATTAGCTTTATTCCAGATGGTAACGGTGAGTTTACTCAAGGTATGGGTTTATTAGTTAATAAAGCAGAGATAGGTTTTGGAAAGCGTAGCTGGCGTTATGCTATGTTAGTTAAAAATGGCATTATTGAAAAAATGTTCATCGAAGCTGATTTACCAGGCGACCCGTTTGAAGTGTCTGATGCTGATACTATGCTTAACTTCATCAACCCTGAAGCAGCTCAAAGTACTGAAGTTGCAATTTTCACTAAGCATGGTTGTTCACATTGTACTAAAGCTAAAGCGTTATTAACTACGCAAGGTTTACAGTATGAAGAGTTAGTATTAGGCGAAGATACAACGATTACAGCAATGCGTGCTATTTCAAATGCCGATACTACACCACAAATATTTATTGATGGTAAGTATATTGGCGGCAATGATGAATTAGTAAAATACTTTAGCTAATAAGTATTTTACTCCTAATAAACTGAGCTATACCCCAATAAAAACACAATAATGATATACTATCATTATTGTGTTTTTTGTTTACATACTACTCCTAGTTATCAATAACGAGTATTGATGTGACTTATTGGAATAAATAATGGATAACCAGCCTTACAACCCTCTTCACGGCCTAACACTAAAGAACATCGTTATTGAACTAGAAGCCTACTTTGGCTTTGAAACCTTAGGTAAAACAATTAAAATTAAATGTTTTACTGATGATCCGAGTATTCAATCCACATTAAAGTTTTTGCGTAAAACCCCATGGGCCAGAGAAAAGGTTGAACAGCTTTATATTAAAAATAAAATTAAGATTCAGAATTCATTTGAATCTAATGAATTGAACTAGTTCGACAGACTCATTTGCTTCCTAAAGCCACTAATTTAATAAGATATAGCCAGACAAGCTATTAAAGCACTGGCATTACCACAAAAAATATCTAATGATGACTGCAATACAAATGACTAAATAAGTAAAAGGTAAATAAGATCGTTATGTCTTCAGCTACTCATTATATTTTAACTTGGCAATGCCCTGATAATACTGGCGTTTTAGCCAAAGTATCGCAAAGCCTGTTTTTACACGGTGCATTTATTACCGAAACTTCACAATACAGTGATCCATATACTGAAACCTTTTTTTCACGCATTGCTTTTGATGATCGTAATTTAACCGTTTCAAGTAGTGAGTTTGTTGCGGCATTAGATGAATTAGCAAAACCACTCGCTATGCAATATCAATTGCGTAAACGTGAAGATGTGCCCAATATCCTTATTGCGGTATCAAAGGATGATCACTGTTTAGTATCATTACTAACAAAATGGCGATCTGGTGTATTACCCATCAATGTCGTTGGCGTTATCTCTAATCATCAAAATTGTCAGGCGTTAAGTGAATGGCATAAAGTGCCATTTTATCATTTACCGGTAAATGCAGAAACTAAGCTCAAGCAAGAAGCTCAAATTACTGGCTTGATCACTGAGCTTAAGGTCGACTTATTAGTCTTAGCCCGTTATATGCAGATTCTCTCTGATGGTTTATGCCAACAATTACAAGGCAAAGCTATTAATATTCACCACTCGTTTTTACCTAGCTTTAAAGGTGCTCGGCCTTATCACCAAGCGCATGCTCGTGGTGTTAAAGTAATTGGAGCTACCGCCCATTATGTAACGGCTAATCTGGATGAAGGACCTATTATCGCTCAAGAAGTAAAACCAATAAATCATACTTTTACCATAGAACAAATGGTACATATGGGCCATGATTTAGAAGCGACAGCGTTGAGTCATGCGGTTAGGATTCATGCTGAACAACGCGTTTGTATTAATCGTGATAAAACCGTGATTTTGGCTTGATTTTTTATTAGTTTAGTAAAATGTTCAAGTATCTACGGCTGTAAGTAATGTTGTACAGCCGTCAACTCCCCCTGACGTATAGTATTTTACTAAATTAGGATAAAATTAGCCTAATTAGTCGCTTTATGATTAAAATTAGCTCATAAGCTATTTTAATAGAAGTCCTGATCATGATTAATATAGAAAAAATTCACCACGTTGCCTATCGTTGTAAAGACGCCAAAGAAACAACGATTTGGTACAAAGATAAGCTGAACATGAATTTAGTGCTCGCTATTGCTGAAAATGAAGTGCCTTCAACTAAAGCACCTGATCCTTATATGCATATTTTCCTCGATGCAGGCAATGAGAATGTATTAGCCTTTTTTGAATTACCTAACTCTCCAACCATGGACAGAGATCAAAATACCCCAGCTTGGGTACAACATATTGCCTTAAGAGTGGCGAGTTTTTCTGAGTTAGTATCCGCTAAAGAAGAGCTTGAAGGTAAGGGCGTTGATGTTCTAGGACCCGTTAATCACGGTATATTTAAATCTATCTATTTCTTTGATCCAAACGGTCACCGTTTAGAACTTGCCGTCGATATTGGTACTAGTGAACAATACAAAGAACTTAATAGAGTTGCTCACGATATGATTGAAGAATGGTCGGTGACTAAACGTGCACCAACCCATGCAGCTTGGTTACACGAACTAGACTAATTAACTCTCGCTAATTTTTATTGGCGTTATAGACGAAAAAATAACAAGCACTTTAGCTAATTACTAAGGTGCTTTTTTTATTCGTTGTATTTAATCTGCTTATGATAACTTACCACGCCACTATTTCTCTAACGAGAATTTTAGTTCGTGCTTTACGCCTATAAGTAGAAAAGTTAAATTATGAATTTCCCTATCGACTTCAATATGTTTATTTGATCTGTTAATAAAAAAGTAATAACGATATTAACTGGCTAGCTATCCTTAAATTCATTTTCACTAAAAAAATATAGACGTCTAGACGTTTAAATGGTTATACTCTATAAATATACCTTTGTAGACAAGCACAGAATAATTCAACAGGGAGTTGAAATAAATTTATCATGTTCGAAATTAAACATTTAAAAACACTAACAACCCTAGCTAATACTGGGAATATCCGTAAAGCTGCTGAAGAGTTATTTAGTAGTCAATCAGCGTTGTCGCATCAAATAAAAGATCTAGAGTTACGTTTAAATACGCCATTATTTATTCGTAATACTTCACCTGTTGAATTTACTGACGCCGGAAAAGTACTACTTAATCTAGGTAAAGAAATACTACCTAAAATAAAACAGGCAAATAACACCTTAAAGTCACCTATATTAACGACAAGTTCGTTAAAAATAGCCATTGCATGTCATGCCTGCTTTCAATGGTTATTACCGGTAACAAGTCACTTTTCACAGGAAAATAATAAAATTGAACTTGAGTTTATTGATGAATCCTTTGAAGTTAATAAGCCAAAGAAACACAGTGATGAAGAAGTTGACATTCTCTTTACCGATGAGAAATTAGCTGAGGAAAATATCATTTACCAAGAAATTGGCCAGTTTGAAGTATTAGCGGTTCTGTCGAAGCAAGCAATGGTTAATAGGAACACAGCAGATATTAAACAAGACGCAATACAAAAGCTACCCCTTACTTTTGCAAATGAAGATACCTACCCTTATTTACTCCCTGAACACTTTAGTCAATTTACCTTACTCACCTACCCTTTGCCACCTGAGCAGTTGGATATTTTTAAGTTATTTCTCACGCCAGCAAAATGCAAAGCCAATAAGATAAAGCAAGTAAACAATAGCCATGTTATGTTGCAAATGGTCTCAGCCAATATGGGTGTAGCGACTTTGCCAGATTGGTTAGTGAGCAGTGCGACTCAACAATCACTGTTTCACTGCATGCGTCTAGGTGAAACGGGCATTCATAAAAAACTCTACGCCCGTTATGATAAAAATAGTAAACAATTAGACATGATAGAAAAACTGTTGCCTGAAGCCATCAAAGAGTTTTCTAACTTATATATTTAGCTAACACTATAAAAAATAAAATATTGAGATAAATATGTGGTACCAAACAGAAATAACCTTGCGAGTAAGAAAGCGTGGGTTTCATTTAATCACTGAAGAAATACTAAACCAGCTACCAGAGCTAAGTAAAGTGAACTGTGGCCTTCTTCACCTTTTTATAAAACATAGCTCTGCTTCCATCACCGTTAATGAAAATGCCGACCCAACAGTGCGCTCAGATATGGAAGCGCATTTTAACCACTTTGTGCCTGAACGCGCCCCTTACTATCAACACACCTACGAAGGTGATGATGATATGCCTGCCCATATTAAAGCCAGTTTGCTAGGTAATAGTCTTAGTTTGCCGATTAGTCACGGGCAATTAAATATTGGTATTTGGCAGGGAATATATTTAGGTGAGCATAGAAATCATGCTGGAAGCCGTACGATTGTAGTCACCATTAATGGCGCGTAGAGTACTGATTCGTAAGGCCTGATTAACCTAACTAAATAGAGGTTACTCCCTTGAATCTATGGTTTAGAGGTGTAAACGATAACAAACTGGATCCCCGACTAAAATACCACGGGGATGACCACTGAAAGGTTCATATCTAATGACTTAACTTCATGATAATTGAAAGACTATATTTCAGATACTAACTAACTAACTAACTAAC